>PBMP01000001.1 GCA_002722705.1 Pseudobdellovibrionaceae bacterium
CTTCCACCAATAACAACGATGAGTTTGCACCTGTTGTCCGATTGCCAGCTCAATTTACTACGTGCGGTGAGTACCTTGTACCAGACCTTCAGGATTCGTTGAAAGCCAAAGATGAGGCTGGAGTACTTGACGGCATTGCGTTTGAAGAAGGCAGCATATCCGTCAATAATGAATGGAACCAAGGAGCCAATGGGAGATTTTGCATGGTTAAACAAAACCCTTCAGTCGAAAACCCGCCGTACAATGGGTGGAATATTGGATTTAAGAGTGACGCCGAGGTGGCCAAGGACTACATCGAAGACCGCATGGGCTTTTACGAGCTGCGCAAGCTCAAGCAGTGCCTTGAAGCGAGCCAGGACTGCCCCGTGATCGACTTTAGGAAAACACTACAGCTGACGGTTCCGCTCGCCCAGTGCCCCGTTGGCGTTACGCCCAGAATCATGTACAGGTGCTACGAGGACAACGATCTGAACACCCTGCCGGAAGAGGGCGTAGCAGACATGACGGAAATTAAATTCGTGAACAACCAACACACCTTGGAGACCTACAAGGTCCGCGGCTTTGAGCACGTGGTCAGACACAAGTGCCTCGACAAAATCCAGTTTGCGATCGAGTGCAACGGCGTCCAAGAGTTGAACGAGCTGGACAACGACATCTGCAACACGTACGACTACTCGTTGGGGTGTCAACCCAATCCCAACAACAACGTACTGTTTGCCGCCATGTGCAGAAAGCCGCTCTACTTTCCGCGGATGGACGACAACACACCGTACGGGATCCCACAGTTTTACATCGACAACCCGGGCACCAGGCAGTTGACGGCAGATACAGTAAAGATACCGGATGGCAAAAGCAAAACAACATGCAAATGTAGAGGGTATGATGATAACATTGCAAAGATTATTGTTCGCCAAGACGGCGGCGAGTTTGGTGACTCGGAAGAGTGTTACGAGCAGATGGTTGGGTCGCGGTACGGAATAACAATCTTTGAACCCGCAGCGGAGCCGCCGCCCTCCGGGCAGCAGATTGGAAACGCGTCCGTGTGCACGCCGACGTTCCGCGAGGTCGATCTGCGCGACTACCGAAAGGGAATGCCGATGCACGTGTACTGGAAGCACTGCAGCGCGCTACGGCTGCACTTTACGATTGGCGGCTATGAGGCGGATGAGGTCTACAACAACCAGGCGTACGTCGTCGTTTCCAGCGAGATTAGCGGGAGGTCCAATAACCGCTTCCTTGCGGCGTTGGCGATCCCTCTGGACAACAGCCTCATGCTCGCGAGTCCCGATGGGGGTACGGTCATGTGGGGCTTTGACTCTTCCGGCGGCCCCGTCCGCGAGTTGGTCCCCGAGTTCTGCTCGGACGCCGACGACAAGACCGCCGTGATCGACAGGGGCGCAGACGGCCTCACCACAAGCACCAGCTCGTCGCTCTTTACGCGGCGGGTGCCCTTTGACTTTGAGCCCGGCGAACCCTTTGCCACGATTAAGCTCGGCCGGTGCACGGACCCGGATCTGCAGCAGCTCGACTTTTGCGACACGCTTGTGCCCGGCGGGGTCCGAAAGCCAGTCTTTTTCCCCAACCTACAGCCGCAGGGATTTACTAAAGGGCTGGACAACCCGATCAAAACGACGCTGGGCTCGCTCAAAGAGTGCTGGATCGAGTGCACGTACACCGAGGGGTGCAGGACGTTTGCCTACACCGGCCCGGGCCGCGACAAAAGGCGCTGCACCCTGTACAGCGAAGTGCCGACGCTGGTGCAGCTGCAAGCCACGAACACAAAAACCAGTTTTGCACGGATTGCCAAGTACGACGAGCTCAGCGACGCGGTCGGCATGGGCGTGTGCTTCCAGACCCAGCCGATTCCGGTCGCAGAGCTTCGACCGCCGCCTCCTCCCACGCCAATGTGCCCGAGCGGCAAGACGCTGGTCCCGGTCTCGTTTGGCAGCGACAACGACGCCCAGACGTTCACGTGCGTCCGCACCGGGTGCGATCCGAACAAGGAGGTGGCCGTCCCGATAGCGTCGACGCCCAACTGCGGCGCCAAGTGCGAGCAGATCTGCCTGGGGACGCACGACACCCTCTCGGTCTTCACGGCGAACCAGCCCGCGCGGTGGACGGTGAACGACACTGCGCAAAGCGCCCTGTACGAGTACGGCGACACGCTGCCGCTCGACTTTACTCCGCGCTTCGAGTTTATCCTGCCAGAGTCGGGCAGGACGTTGGCCGGCTCCAAGCTGCGGGAGGTGCACGAGATGACGCTGCTCCTGCCGCCGGTTCAGCTCAGCAACTGCAACCCGTGCCACTCTGGGGCTTTTCCCAACGGGACGTGCCACGAAGAGCATATTGATGAAAATGTATTGGGTTACACGAATTATACCACTACCGGGACGTCTGCCACGATAACCATCACCGTGTTCGACCCCTCGAGGGCCGTGCTGCAGGAGAACACCGTGGTCCGCGAGATTGTTTCGCCCGACGGCCCCACGCACGATCGCAATGGAATAGCCGTCACGCTCAGCAGCGAAGATCTGGACGACCTTGCGGTCCAAGACTTTAACTTTGTGGTGGTGGCGGTGACGGTTGAGCTCGACGGCTCGGGGTCGTATTTCAGCAAAGGGCTCGAGTTTAACATCAACGGCTACGGCTGCGCGTGCGATGAATTCAACCCGGCAGTGGAAGGACCGGATGACACTGACAGCAATGAGACCAACTACACAAGTACCGAAAGAGCACCCAACCGGTGCAGGGAAATTGACCCGACCGATTTCCCGGTCAAGGGCCGGCTGCCGTCCGTTTCGATATCGGTGTGCAACGCGCCGGCCGAACCCCCCGAGATTTGTCTGCCGCGGACCGCGTGCGACGAGCGCGCCGAGTACGTTGTCGACGACGGCTCCCTGGAACGGGACCGGAAGTGCGAGCGGCTGAATACGTGTCTGGACAGCGAGTACGTCAAGGTCAACAGCACGGCGACGACAAACCGGGAGTGCGCCGCCCTGGTCGAGTGCAGCGAGTTCCAGAAGGAGGACAAGGGGGGCACGCCGACGAGCCAGTTTGAGTGCTCGAGCCTTGGGAGGTGTCCCGACGAAAACGAGTTTATGGACACAACGACCAAGGTGTGCGCGCGGCGGACCGTCTGCAAAGAGACGAACCAGAGGCAGGTTGCCTCCGCGGCCGACTTTCAGGACGCCGTGTGCACCGACTACGAGGTGATCTGCAACGACGCGCAGTACGAGACGGCCGAGCGCAGCCTGACGAGCGAGGCCGAGTGCACGTCGTACACCGTGTGCGAGGCGCAGACGTATACGCTTAAATCGGCGACCGTCTCCTCGGACCGGACGTGCAAGCCGCTGCAGACGTGCAAGGAGCGCGAGATCTACCGCGGCCCCGACACCTTTGAGGAGGACGCGGTGTGCACGCCGATTGTGCGCTTCCGGTGGGCGTGGGTCACGGCTGCCATTCTGGCGGCGGGGTATTTGGCCACGGTCTTCCAGCACTTTATCGAGGACCCGTGCGCGCGCCGATTCCGGCGGAAGCAGCAGTAGGGCTGATGCTGCACAAGACCTACTTCAAGTGTTACGACTGCAAGAAGAGCTGGGTTCGCCGCGGCACCCCCGACGAGGAGACGTGCATCATCTGCAGCCGGCCCATAAAGCCGTTTAAGAACGTGAGCTACACGCGGTCGGAGAAGGCGACGCTGAACGACCTGCGAAAACTTGCGGTGCAGGTCGCCAATGTGGCTTTATCCGAGTGTTGCGGCGACGCTTGACGCGGCGAGGATCACAACACCACTTGGGCTCCTATGGACCCTGTCCGGCCTTTCCGACTATGCACGCACGAGGAGGATTATAGGGCGCTCAAGCGCGGCGACCGGTGCTGCGTGCGGTGGGACGAAAACGGCGTGAAGCAGTGGTACTGTTGCGTCGTCGTCGCCGTGATCCCGTTTGGGTGCCTTGTGGACTACAACAACGAGCGGTACGAGCTGAGCTGGCTCAGGGACGAGGTCATCACAAACCCGGCCAAGCGCACCTACGAGTACCTGTGCATCCACCCGAAAAGCACCGTCATCGAGGTCGGAAAGGTCAAGTACGTCATGCCGACGGCCGAGGGCGCCTTTACGGAAGCGATCTCGTCGATCAACACGGTGCGGAAGCTTAGAAACCAGCGAGAACTTGACCCCAGCTCGGCGTGGGCGTCGTTCACAATAGACCAGGTGGCCAACTTTGCGCAGTTCAAGAAAATTGTCTTCCTGGAGGTTTAGGTTGCATATAAAGAAATTGGACGACACGGTAGTACCTCTGGGAAGGAAGATGCCAAAGCCAACACTGAAATTCAAAGTCGAAGACACATCAGTACAAAAGTCCGCAATAACTTTCACCATCAAGTGCAAAAGGACGGACACAGACCCCAGCACAATTGTGGATTATCCCCCCAACGGCGTACAGCTCTACCCGTTTGGCGGGGATGAAAGCAAAGTGGTAGATGGAGATGACCCCGACCAACTACTTGCCTACGCCGTCTACAGAAACATCCCAAAGGCGCTGACAGGACATCTGAAACGGAGCAAAGACATTCTCATGAAAGAAGCCAAGTGTTATGCACTGATGCTCTCTGCGTTTGACGACGCCATCGGGAAACACGACAATTTTGAGTGCCCGGAGAAACCAACCCCATCGACAGGCCAAGGAGTCTACATCTACCCATATTGCAACGATGGGTTCTGGTGGTCGGCACAAGTGGAAGAACTGAGTACTGAGCTGAAATCAGCTGTGTTAGAGGCAATCACGTCCGTCTGCCCTATTGAACCAACCGATCGTTACATGCTAAAAGTTGCCGACAAAGTTGTTGACCTGGACGACGTAGGCTGGAAAACGATTGAAACAAGCATGAAGCGGCAAAGGTCCAACGGGAGTGAAGACGCAGACACCTTTTTTTACCAGTACAAAACCGCCCCCATTCAAAGCGAACGAATTGACGAAATACAACTGACAGAGGACGACAAGGCAAAGGAGACCGCGATCAAGAATAAGGTAAAGGAACTTGAAACACTTGAAAGCACGGGCCTAATGGCCTTGGAAGAGCTCGCAAATGAAAAACAACGGGACAGAGAGCATTACAACGAAACTACGGAGATTAAGTTTACCCTTGTGTGTACCGCGGCTGCCAAACAAAAGCAACTTACAGTGATGACCAAAGGAGAAACAGAAGCAACCATACGGTCGTTTTCAGCTGAGGAGGACGGTAATCTGACCGAAGATACCAAAGAAAGGCTTAGCCTGGCTGGGCTCCCCTTTTTTGAGTGTACTTGCAAAATTAAGGGGGAAACGTTTACGGTCAACACCGTGGCGCGGGACAAGAAAATGGTCCCAAGCGTTATTTTTCTTAATAAGCCCGTGCCTTCCGACATCGACGCTTTTGGGATTGAGTTTACGATTTTGTACGCAAACTACCTAGAGGGGTGCAATCGATTGAAAGCGACTTACCAAACCGCGCGGGGAGCAGGTGCACGCAACCTTATGACAGCAGCAAAAAAAACCGCAGCGGCTCAACTTCGGTGGATTGACAGCATCGGGTACGTCACCCCTGAACGATTTAATGAAAAGATTGCGGACATTAAGGCGGACCTAGAGAACACTCTGAAACGTTTGGATGCTGAAGTTCCCGAAAATGCAGAGGCACCACAGCTTCTCCGGGCCGTTAAGGATGAGGTTCGGGCCCGAATAGCCACCCTTGAGAAAGAAAAGTTTACCTTATTGGCAAAGCAGTCGGCAGCGACAAAGCATGGGTTCAAAGTCAAGGAAGCGTTCGACGAGTTTCGGAGAAGGTGCCCACAATTTGCAACCATTTTACAGAAGCGCGGCAGCGAAAACCAATATTCGGAAGCGAATTGCGACGGCCGCGCAAAGGAATTGCTGTGCAAACTCGAGACTGCTTTCTTTACGGCCGATGCCAACGAGTCGACTTTGACTTTGAAAGGAACGTTTGTCAGACTCACAGCAATGCGGACCTGGTTTCTGATTCTGCTTGTTAGGCTGTGGCCTGTATTTGGGTTTGGCGAGAACAGATGGGTCTATGACAAGAAAAATTACAACATCAAGATGATGCTGGATGATGGCGATGGCAAGACCCCTAGCTTTACGGAGATACTGAAGGAGGCAAAGAAGTATACATTTTCGTCTGAAACACTGGATACTGTCATGAAATACCAGGCGGAATTCAATAAGACGGTCGTTGCATCGCACGGGTATCCGCGCGTTGGACTTGCTCAAATGTTTGCGTACCTTGGAACGCAGGACGATGTTTACGCCAAGGCGGCGGGAATTTTTGGGTTTGTTATTGGGAAAAGCCGGAAAAAGGAAAAGTATCTAAGTGACCGGTACGGGCTCAACGAGGAAGATGGCTTTACAGAGGAGACCATACGCGCATTTCACTATGCTCTTGGAAAGAGGATCTACGCCATGAATGTGATTAATCAGCCCAACGGAAAACTGCCAATCAACTGCGGCCCAAATGCTCATGACCTATCTGGCACATCAACGTATGTCGCCGCCAATCACCGATTGATTTTTGAAGCGTGCCTTCGGAAAACGTTTGAAAAGCGCAAACCAACGCCGGGCGCGGATGCAGACCAAGATACCCGAAGGGACTTTTGCAAGTCTGTTTGGGAGTGCGTCAAAAAAGCCGGGAAACTTGCAAGGATAATTATGGGAAAGGAGGACTTCAAAAAGCAGGCCGCGATTTGGGGCGCCACATTTGCAAACAATGCACAGGAAATTGGTGTTGATGAAGACGAGGCGGACGGAAATAGCGACGAGCCCGAAGTTGAAGTAGAACCCAGACAGACACCATTTTTTGAGGCTGTCATTAAGGCCGTGCCCTTTTTTAACGCGTGTGCTGCTGCAAAGCCACAAGAGTTTACGGCAAATGCAAGACACGCGGGGGAGAGTAAAGATGTGTCGGGAGTGCATTACCTTGATTTTTCAAAAGAAGAATTTGAAAGGGTTCGTCATTTGTTGGAAACAGGAACAGAAGTCATGGTAGGCTTTCAAACAAAGGCCGAGCTCAGGAAAATTGAGGAGGGCAAGAGAAGGCTCGTTCTAGATCTCACAGTCGACGATTACCTGAAGTTTAATACCGACCAGATAAGTGACAAAGATGAGGAGTTTCGTTTTTTCCGGCCAGTGTTGAAGGCGGCTGAAGCCAAAAAGGAAGCCATCCAAAGTAGCAACAGACGGGAGGTCCGGGAGAACCTGGAACTCTTATGTGCTGCAATCTTCTTCAAATCGTCGTTTCCGCTTGATATGAACAGGTTTCTGCTACAGGGACCACAGAATATTTCGCTTTATGATCTGTGCAACTCCGGTCAAAAGTACCCAACGGCGTACAACTACGACGCCGTAGAAGCGATCTACACTCAAATGACTGGAACAGAAAGCACCGACTTGGAACCCCCCGATTTTGGCTTAGTTGGGAGCACTCCCAAGCAGCTGGACAACTTTGAGTGCTTAGTTGACGACCTTCTCGTTGCTGCCAGCACTGCGGGAAACGAAGCAACAATGTACACCGGTGTTCAGACAATTGGCAATTTTATGGAGTACGGATTCGATAGGTTGATTGCCGCCAACCTCAGGCGCATTTCGGACGAGCAAACTAGTGATGCATTAGACACTTTAGGTGAAGTCGCGCAGGTCTACAATCATGACTACAATTACAACGATGCCGAACAATTGCTGATTAACATGTGGACTCGTATTCCAACCGTTGACCGTGGCAACGCTAAGGAGATCATGTACAAGCGGTTTCTTCTAGAGAAGACTTCGTATTTTCGCAGGGAAATAATGCTCGGCGAACGTCCACTGATCTTCAATCACCAACGGGTTTACTTTGCGATGAAAACGCTGCCATTTGCAGGAGGGGGTCTGAAGATAACANGAGTTACNGTTGACAAAGTCTTAAGGTGGGCGACTACAAAGGACGACTTCTTTTCCGCCTTTTTCTTCAATTTTCTATATTTTTCTTACTACAGAAAAGTACAAAACACGCTTGAAACGATTGTTAACGAACCCGATGATGAGGCACAAAAGAAGCGATTGGACAAACTTCTTCACATCGAATCAACGGAAGCTGCAATTGTCGAGAACTACTTCAAAGCCAATTTACCTAACGCGGCGGTCCTTGCAAAGGATCTTTACTCACTAGCTTTTTTGGCTGCTGTCAATGACAACACNAAAACGTTTCGCCAGGAGATTACNGATGCCGATAGTGACGAAGCGGAAGCGGACGTTGGGGATGCCGAATCNGTCAATATTATGCTGGGAAAAGTCCTGTTGAAAGCAAAGCAAACGAATGCCGAAACGTACTTGTTGGACGTTGCCAACACAACTGAGATTGGTCTTCAAGGGAAGACAAATGCAGATTTTGTCCAGATGTTTGCCGGCATACTTGGAATTCCAAATGCTAAAGCACCCGCGCTNAACCTGGAGGGCGCCGAAAGCGGGGAAGAAAGTGACGATAGTTTCATCGACGACAGTGTTGTTGGAGTAGAACCCAGAGAAACAACCACAGAACAATTATTCGTTGACGACTACTCGCCGACCGGCGCGGCGTACGGGCCAACCGCGATTGCTGCAATCAGAGTCCGACTCTGAGTAGANGGTATAAAGATTTTGATTTTGAAGCATAGTAGTCAACATGGGTTCGCCGCGCATCGCCGTCGATTTGTTCGCCGCGTTTGCTCACTTTGTGCTCTTAATCACAATATGCAGCATCAACGCGGGCGCGGATTGGGGAAGCGGGGCCGGCGTCAGCCTCATCATGATGCAGATTGTCGCAATTTTTGCGCACCTGTTCTACGCGTACAAACTAATCAGGGACGAGTCTACTTGGAGACGGGAACGCAACGTCTACAAGTGGGTNGAGTACGCGATATCCGCAACACTTGGAACCGTGTCCGTATTCCTGTCCGCAGAATCCGATCCAAACAGGTCCTTACTCGCGCTGCTCATCACNTTGTCCATAACGATTCAGACGGTTGGCTACTCGCTGGATTTGGTACGGCCAGAGAGAACAGAAACAATATTAACGTTCGAATACTTAACAAAAGCAGAATTGGTGCAGTGGCTGTCGGCGGCGGTGGGCCAGGCGGCCGACTTTGGGGTTGTCGGCGCGGCAGTCTACGCACGAGACGACTGGTCGGACACGCAGAAGGACTGGCACTTTGTCCCGTACATCATTGGCTGGTCGTCGTTTGGCATCCTCAACCTCTTTGTTCTGATTTGGTACCCACGCACAAGCTCCAAATCTGACGAGAACGAAACGATTGAACTGTGGTACAGCATTCTGAGCCTGCTCGCCAAGGCGTTTGTGTTTGGGTCAACCGGGTACTACCTCTGAGCCCGATGCAGTGCCCGACGGCGCCGGTACCGGTGATCGTGCCAAAGTTTCCGGGGCAGCCGTTGGGATTCGACACTCTGGGGTACCACCGCTTGCGGCAACACGGGTCACTCGGCTTGAACGAGAACGTGCTGCTCCTGAGCACGATTGCCTGGGCGTTCAACTGCGATACGCCGACGCTGTGCCATATCGTGACGACCGCGCGACGAACCATCCTCTACGGCCTCAGGGAAAAGGTGGCGGAAACGGAAGCAATCGCGGCCGAGTGCCGGCACATGACGGACGCCGAGGTGGATGCCGTCCGGGNGCAGTGCATTTGGCCGCTCGAGGCCAAGATGGGCCGGCTGCAGCAGCAGATGAACGAGCTCAGCCNGTTGCGGCAGTCGTGCGAGCGCGGCGCAAACGCGGTGGTGGACCGGAGGACTTACGTAGACCACCTCATTCCCTGCGCGCAGCATCTGTTTGGGGGAAGAGTTTACTCGGCCTGGCTTGACGAGATCATCAACTTTAGCCGCGCTACTCTAGCATAAAGCGCTCAATCTCTTGGAGAAAATTCCACGCCTNCGTTTTAGTTGCCTCGGCCGTGAGGTCCGACCGCAACGTCAGCTTGGCAGCCTTTGTTGCAAGCTGGAGCGCATCTCTCTTGTGTTGTTCGTGCACCGGTGCCCACGACATGTCCGGCAGGCAATCCACGGTCGGGTCCCGTATTCGGCCCGCGACGCAGCGAAGGTATGTGTAGTGCGGCTCNCGAAACAGAGCCCACATCCAGGGCACCGCCACGTTGTAGTCTACCATCTCGGGGGCGGAATCAAAGTGCTGAATATCCCGGGCGACAAGCGAGAAATAGGCGCCGTCCACATGCGCAAGCACCACCTTCTTTTCCGGCGTCCGCACCGCCACAACGCCCCCCGTAAAGTTGAGCAGGATCTCCCATCNGTTCGAAAGGGCAACGTTTTCGTTCATAGTAGGTTGTGAGCATTTATTTTAATGTGTGTACCACAACTCAATAAGGCCGGCTACAGCTATGGCCGCAAAAGAGGCNACGCTCGGCAGGTTGAGGCCGATGAGCGGGTTGAGCGCGCTGTCTCGCGATTGGCCCATCACGATAAAGAGGGGAATGAAAACGGCAAAAGCAAAGAGGAGCNCGGCCAGCTGGGAAACCAGAATAGACTTGAGCTTCTCGAAATTAAAACTCTGCGTGACTTCAAACTTGTCGCGAAACACGGCAATGGTGATCAGACCCAGCACGACGCAGACTGATGCGGGGATCACGGCGTTTTCGAGGACGCGGTCGCCAAAGTCGCCATCTTCCGGAGGAACGTAGTCGGTGTCGGTCACCGGCGCAAACCGCTCCCGCTGGAAACTGCCGAGGAAGAAGAAATACTGGAGTGGCAGCTTGCTGAGGAAGGAGAGCACCGAGTAGACAATCTCGTACTTGAAGTTGACCGTCTCCTTATTCTCATCTGGTTGTTCGTGAAGCTTGCAGAATAGCGCAATAGGAAAGAGCCCAAAGCTGACAAAAAGCCAGCCAATGAAGAAGTAGANCTGNAGCGGCGCCGGTTCCGGGCTTAGGGGTGCAGGGCCCGACAGCCCAAACAGCTCGGACAAGGCGTCGGGCTGAACGGGGGTACCGCTGCTAACTGCANTCAAAATCGGCGCATACGGCTCGCAGNTTGGCGTTNNCGCAATAGTCGCATTTGTGCACGCAACAATCGTCGATATGACGGTCGGCGCCCTTTGCAGCGCCGCGCTGACCGAGTTGAGCGCTTGCGGATAGTTGATCACCGCGCTGAACGTTCCATTAAAGCCTGTCGCCAGTTTGTCGGAAATGGCACCGCCGTAGTAGAGGACGGTAATTTGGTACGCCCACGGGAGCACGTAGAAGGCAATGGCCGAGTAGAAGATTGGCATCGCAAGGCTNGTTTTGGGCCAATTCTCTCTTGGGGTCGTTTTTTCAACCTCCAACTGTTTGATCATTTCGCAAGCGGCCCCGGCCAGTTGCACCAGCGCCTGAAACCCAAAGACGGTGAGAAGAAACTGTGCTTCCGGCGGAGCGTAGAAGAGAATGCAGTTGCAGATTAGCATCAGCGGAGCAGAGAAGGCAAAGTCGACGTTCCGTATGATGGCAATGATATTGCGTTCCAAGAGGGTACCAAACTTATCCACCTTGTAAAGGTACAGCAGCAGCTGGAGCAGATGGTTCGAGCCACTGATCAACCCAAACGCGGCGACGATAAACGACACGTTGAGCCGNTCGTCCCCNGTAAAGATGTACGACTCTTCCCCAATNAGGCAGCCGGCGCTGCACGCNGANGANCCCGCCGTGGCGTTAAAGGGCGTCCACGAGTTCCACTGNAACTTCCACGGCACGGTGAACTTGTCGTTGTCGTCCGAGTAAATGATCATGATGCTGCTGGTGTAGTGCGCCGCGACCAGCAGGAACTGGAAGATGGCATAATTCTTGTAGTCGTCCGCTTCGGGCTTGTCGCCCCCCGCCGTGAGGTGGCGGTACGAATACTTCATGGCCTTGCGTGCTGGCAACACTGTGGACATATATTTACACCAGACGTTAGAGACACACGAAACATGGCGATGCTCAGCAGCCGGGTGCAGTTCTTCCGGGGGACAACCGAGGTCCTGGGGTACGGGTACCAGGCTTCGGATGATCCCGACTCTGCGCAGCCGAGGCTGCCGGCGTGCTGGCTCGACGAGCTGGTCAGCATGTACTTTGAGGAGCTCCTCCAGAGTTTGCGCGACCCGGCCAAGGTCTACGCGGGCCTGGCGCACCGAGGTTCCGGCCAGTTTGTGCTCGACAGGGTTAACCCGAGGCACAACGACGTCTATCTCGTTGCCGACAAGTTTGTCCACTTTGCGGACGAGGGAAAAGCGCGTACGCTTTCCGAGATATTTGTCGACAGGCTTGTTGGCCGGGGCATTGGCCGGCTCGAGTACATGTCGGAGAAGCGCGAGGGCTCCAAAGGCATGCAGTTTCACGTCGACGGCAGTGCGGTCAAAGGCCGGTACCACGTGCACGAGGTTGCCGTGACCAGCACGCTCCTTTCCGACTGTCCAGACCTGGAGGACGTGCTGCTCGCGCTGATTGGCGAGATTGCAAACGCGTTTACGGAAGGACCGCCGTCCACGGGCACCTTTGCCGAACGCCGCATGCTACAGGGGCTCAGCGACACGGGCAGGACACCGTTTACGTGGCGCTCCGACGCGCGCAGGCTCCTGCACCGGCTCCCGGACGCGGTCTTTGACGCGCTGGAATCGGCCGAGTCGGGGTCGGACAGCGACAGCGGGGAGGGAACCCCCAAGGGCGCCAAGGCCGAACGGATCACGCAGTTTGAGACCGTTATTCAGGAAGCCACGAAAGCACGCGCATAAGGTCCGAGTTGTCCTTCATCCACGACTCTTTGTGCGGCTTACACTTTGAGAGCTCGTCGGCCGTCATCCCGAGCGTGTCGCCGACGTTGACCGTAAAGAGGTTCCCCTTGGACGACTCAAACTGGAGCGCCTTGTCGCAAAGGGCGAGGTTGAAGAGATCGCGCAGGATGAGCACGTCATTCGTGCAGTACTCGAAGAGCTTGGCGTACTCCTTGGCCTCCCACAGAGCAACCGCGTTGGCGCCCGTCCCGGTCTTTTGCGTGCCAAGCGACGCCTTGGCGAGGCCGTCCATCTTCATACGGTGGCCGCGGGCGCGGATGCAGACGAGGTGCAGGTCAATGTGGTTCCGCGCCAGCGTCTCGATCCGGCGTTTGAGGGCCGCGTCCGCGGTTTGGTTGCAGAGCATCCGGAAATCGAAAGAACTGCCGTTGTACGAAACCACCGCGCGGCCGCCGTCCCCTTCGGTTTCCATGAAGGTGACCAGCTCGGCGATGCATTCGTCGTCCATGGGCGCGTAGGCGTCGTCGCCGTCTCGGGTTGCCCAGACCTTGGACCGGTCCTTGTGGTTGGTGACAAGGCACGTGACCCTGCCATCCGGGAGAAATCCGGTCGTCTCGGCGTCGAAGAATATGTGCGACATTGTGGGTTATGACCATAACGAGCAAGAGGATGAAGCGGAGTGGCGCCGGCGACCGCCGCGTGGCCGAGAAGAAAGCCGTCAGCCAGGTGGACCTCAGGCCGCTCAACGTGTACCGTTCGGCAATCCTGCACGAGCCCATCGAACAGATTGTCGAAGTGAGCAACGACGGCGTGCCGATATACACGAGCAAATCGTACGCGTGCGTCGGCGAGTCGGCCTGCGTCGTGCAGCTGCCATTTGGCACGCTCAAGGGATCCATCTCCGCGGACGATTTCTACATTGCCGGCCTTTGCAACCACGGCCAGACCGTCTTTTACCACAGGTGCACGGAATGCACGCTACAGGAGCAGACGACCTTCTTCAACCCGCCTTTGCAGTACGTGCCCTCCCACACCGCGGTGATTTCCAGTGGCGGCCAGCGCTGCGTTCTGGTCATGGGAAATCGCACGCTGCAGACCATCCTGGTGCCGGCACACCAGTCCATCTTGCCACGATGCCAGTGCATAGCGTCCGTCGACGGGAATTTGAAGACGTACGTGCTCGACGCGTCGGGGCTCTTCTACCACGTGACGTACGACACGGGCGACTGGTACCAGGTGCTGGCCGACGGCGAAATCACGCAGCGCAGCGCCCTTGGCCTGCACGAGACGCTGCTGGCCGCCGACGCCCGCCGTGCGCTGTTTTTGATGCGCAAGGGTGACAGTTTGGTCCTTGCGCAGGGCGCGATTGAATTTTCCCTTCCCGTTTACGTCGCCGAGACCGACCGGGTGAAGGTTGTGTGGGGCGAGAGCGATATGCTCTACATCCAGATTGGCACGGCGGACCTCGTTCCGGCGATGACGGCGGTGCAGATCTCAACGGGCGCAGTGCTCGACACCAAATTCCCGACGGGCGTTGCGCCGGGCACGCTGCGCGAGTTTCAGACACTTTATGCGAATGGCGGGACGCTGGTGCACAATAACGGCGTCTACAGACTGGACTCTGCCGTAAGCGACGCCTTGAGAGTTTGATACTTGGTCCCTTCCTGCGGGGCGGCCGGGTTGAGTAGCACTACAGTAAAGAAACAGAGCGCAAAAACCAGTGCGGTCACTGTAGCCTGATGCAGCTGCAGAACCATCGTGAATGGCTGGTGACAAAGGGTGTCCCGCACTGCAGCGTACTCGGCCTGGATGTGCGCACACCCCGTTTCCGTTTCCACTTTTTCTACTCGTCCGTTCACCGTGTTCAAAAACTCTACTATCGTAGAGCTGCAATCGCTGGATAAAGTTCCATTCGCCAGGACGTTCAGCTGTGCAATAGAATCCTTGGCACTTGTCAACGCGGCCTCGATGGCGGCTTCCGGCGCGCTTCCGGTGCACTCGATGTAGTATTTTAGCTGCGGCTGAGCCCCCCCAATTCTTAGCACCGCGGTGTCGGCGTCGGCACACAGGTCGGCAAACATGATTGTCGCCGTAGTCGCCGCAATCGCAACTGCCCAGAGGATAAGCGTGGCAATAGTCGCGGGCACACTCGCGGCGCACCCCTTTGCTATGCCGGTCGCCCAGAGCGACCCGTAGAGGATAAAGCTGAAGAGCAAAACCCCGGCAGCAATTGGTCCGTACACCTGAATGTCCCCGTCGTAGCTGTGCAGCGGCTCAAGGTCGTTGAGCCAACCAGAGGCATCCTCCGAAGACGACTCTAGACTGGTTGAAATGGTCGTAAACTGCTCGGCCATGTTCTCGATTGATACTGCTGCGTTGCCGCAGGCGTCGACATCAAGGTCATTTATGTCGTCTCTGAGCGCGGTCGAAGCTGTGTTGACGGCGTCAATTGTCTCAATAAACCCGGTTTCAAGCCGAGTAATGACCGTTCCCACTGGCGTAGCACTGGCAAGGACCACCGTCTGCCACACGAGCATGGCAACAATGACTGCCAGCGCGACGGCCGCTGCCCAGTTGAACGAGACCGTTCTGCGTTGAGTACAGCAACACGGAATGAGCAGCACGAGCGGCAGCACGCAGATGGGGATGGTGTACAGGACGACGGCGCCAATGTACGCGCCGGCATCGACGTCAAACTCAAAGGGACCCTGGGTGTAGGCGTCGACCCAGCCCATGTCAGGCGGTACACTAAGAAATGGCGTGGGCCGGGTTTATACGGCGGTGGGATTGCCACGCGTGGTGCTCCTGACCGTTCTCTCGATGCTCAAGCGGCACGAGCTCGGTCCGGCCGCGCGCTGAACTGGTGGGAGGTAACGCGTGCCAAGGACGATGCGTTTAAGTTTGAATAGAAACGTCAGGGCTGCGCTTTCGCCTCGGCCAGGGCAAGGGCCTTAGCACGCCGGGTTTCAAACGGCCGGCTTGGCGGTGGCGCGGATTGTGATGTTGATGCGCCGGGCTCCCGAGCGCTTTGCGGCCGTGGAGGCCTTTGGCACCCCGTGGTAGACGTCCTTTTGGAAGGTACCGGCCATCACAGCCATGTCGCCGTGCTTGAGCGGCACGGGCCAACAGCGAGCTTCCCGTTCTTTCGCGAGAACGGTTCCAGGTCCCTGTTGCACAACAAAATAGCGGTAGTTCTGGGTGGCATCCCTTCCGGGCGACACGAAGACAAACGAGAAGATTGGTACGCCCGCGGCGTGAAGCGCCTCAGAGTCCTGGTGCGGCGCAAGCGCTGCCTCTGCTGTGTAGAGGTTGAAGTGACAGAACCAGTCATATTTGTTGTAGGCAACCCCAAACGCGCCGCACCGCTCGCGCACGGCCGCCAGACATCGCCGCACGAGCTCCGGGGCCTCCTCGATGGATCCCTGGCGCACAGACTCCTGCTGACCAAACACATACGAGTGGGCGCCCCATGTGCCCTGGAGGCGAATGAGATTGTTGCCTCCGTAGGGGTTGGGTGTCGGAGCGGGCTTTGCCGCAAACATTTCGTTGAATTCGGCCTCGGTGCAGGGCACGGCCCTCGGCACAACGGTGAGGGTGGCGGTCCACTGGTCTTCGGGCACGTCGGGGCGGCCGACGCGGATCTGGCCCATGGCGGGCACCGGCGGCGGGTGCAAAAACTGTCCGTTCTTCCCGTTGATGTTGTCCTTGTAGCCCGGCATAGCGAGGTTCTGTGAGGCTTTCCGCCCTCGGCCGCAGCAAGTCTGCACCAAAGAGGCCAACCTTTTTTATGGCTTAAGGCTTTGTTTGTAAGGCTTTTCTGAGTTAACAAAAACTGGGGGGTTTTTTCTGCGCACACATTTTTTTTCGCCTTGGAGAGCTCAACTTGTGTGTTTTCTCATACTCTTGTCTTTGACGATGACGGAGGGTGACCTGCAGGCGTACGCCGCTGCTTTGCTGAGGGCGCGCAAGTCTGACCGGGTGCGCACCACGCGCGTTGGGCCACGGCAAAGCATACGTGTGCATTCGCGCGGCGAGCCGGGGCAACCCGAGTGGATCGACAAGATAGTGTACGACTTTGGGGCTGCATGCGGGGGTGAGACGGTCTTTGCCGAGCATGATCGGGCGTTTATCGAGAGCGTGGACGAGTTTGGGAAACCGTACATTGAGCAAATTAAGTTTGAGCGGGAACTGTTGCTCCGCGAATTGCCGGCGCACAGATAAACCCAGTGTCATAACGCCCGATGCCACCATGAACAGCCCCCTCTTTAGCACCGCGCTGGCGACCGACTTTGGTCTTTTCCTCGAGACGGCGCTTTTCTTCATGGCCAAAGCCGTTCCTCAAAAGAACAAGAGCGGCGAGTTTGGGTTGGGCGCCCTCCTCCTGCCGCGCGAAATTGCGGGGCTGGTCAAACCGAGCAACAAGCGCAAACGGGAGCAGCTACCGCCACTCGTGCAGGCTGCCATGCAAAACTGGCTCTGTACCGGCGACACCAAGTTTGTGGCATCGACGCAGCCGCTCGAGCTCGAGAAAACGAGCGAGCCCCACAAGCGCCAGCTGCTCGAGCTGGGGATGCAGACGCTGGCAAAGAACATCCCCATTCTCCCGCCCAATGCGAGCAGCGTCTGCGCGCCAGTGTCGACCTCGGACCACGACAACAAGATGCTTTACTACACCCGGATCTACGGCAAGACCATGGCCCCGCTGTGCGCGCACGGCGCCGAGGGCTGTGTTGGGGCCATGCTGCCCAAGGCGCCGGGGCCGCTGCCGATTTACCTGACCATGAGCGAGGAAAAAGCCGCACGGGGCAGCGAGGCCGAGGCGATCAGAATTTTTAACGAAACGGGGCCACGGTCGCTCTGTCTCCTGTGCAACCGGGCAGAGGCCAATGCGGTGGCCATCGGGCTAAGCGAAAAGCTGGTCAATCCCGCCGAGGAGCTCCGCCGGCATGTCGCAATTATGCCGCCTTTCAGCAACCTGGTCGGGGTGCCCGGGGGCTACTTTGACTGGGCCATTGCCGTGAGCCCACACAAGATGCCGCACATTTCGTTCTCGACGATTGTCACCGGCAATCCGGTCCAGAGCAACGGCGAGCCGGCGCTGTCGGTGCAGTACAACCGGGCCACGGGGGCCGACGGGCGCGAGCTCGGGTTTCACGTCAACCAGGATGCCATCATCTGGCGCCCGTTTTTAAACTGACAGCCGCAGCATTGCATTGCGGGCCGTTGATGGTGCAGGTCATCATGCAACGGTTGTGCTGCGGCGCTACGCAAAAATCAAAACACCACTACCGGCCGCTCTTCCTGCTCGGGAGCCTGGAGGGCGAGGCGCTCAAGGCGGCGCTCAAGGAACGGCTGGAGGGCGTCTTTGCCGACGCCAAGGCGGGAACCTCGTACTACCACAACGTCTGGTCGGAGGCGCACATGCCGGCCTACGTCGCCGTGTGCAAGGGCTCGGCGCGCACGATGCAGGACGTCTACGCCATGCACCTGCAGCCCGAAAAGCAGCCCCTGCGCGACCTGTGCGTCTACCACGCCGGCCCCATGCGCTTCCGGGAGCTCATCACCTCGGCCCTCTCGCAGCGCTCCGACTGCAAAGGCGACAACCTCGTCATCACCAAGCTGATCGAGAAATGCTGCTTTGGCAGCATGACCGGCCAGGCGGAAAGCGTGCGGTACATCCGCGCACAGTTTGCCAAGGCGTACCAAAACGACGTCGACTCGTTTGCCGGCCTCGTTGCCGCCTGCCTGCACCTTGGCACCGTGCCCGGCGGCCCGATTGCGACCCCGGCGACGCGGATAGCGTTTCACCTTGACCGGGGCGGGGCGATCGACCGGATGCTAGGCACCCTCCCGAGCCGGATCCTGTGGGCATCGTTGATTTATGCCATCACGTCAATGTGCGACACGGACCCGATTTTTCGTCGGCTACGCCGGTTCTACTACGGCCTCGACATATTCGAGCCGGCAGTCGACGCTGCCGAGCGCAGGCAGGTGGTTGTGGAGAAAGCCGTTCCCGCTTTGCAGGGGGTAGCGCCGATTGACGGCTCCCGGTCGCGCAAACGGGGTCGGTCGCGGGAGATACGGAACCCCGAGGATGCGCTCGCAAGCTACGGGCAGCAGAAGCGGCGGCTGACCGAAACGCTCGTGCGCTCGACCTTCAAGGGCAGCGATCCCAAAAAGCAGCTGGCTCCCGTGTACCGAACCATTCTGAGGTCGGCGCCGCGCCATCCCAAGCCGGACGAGCGGTTACTCGACTCGCTGGCGCTGAACACGCCGACCGGCAGACAGTTTTACCGGCATGCGATCGAGCAGCGCCGCACCCTCACGGTGACACCGCGCAGCGCCCTTTTGCAGCAGTACAGCGACCTCTCGATTGCCAACACGGTCAAGGTGTGCCTCGATTGCTACACGTTGCGGAGCAGGCCCCGCGGCTGCCCGGCAAACAAGGCGACCGAGTCGACCATACGGCTGCGCGACGGGGGCGAGATGTGCG
>PBMP01000002.1 GCA_002722705.1 Pseudobdellovibrionaceae bacterium
GGATATTCCAAGAACAAAAATGGATTCACCTCGAAGAACTTCAGCTCTTGTTGATGCAAGAAGAGTGAGGAGGGTTCGATCTACAGAAACTCCAACACAGACTTATGCGCGACAGCACTTTCAGAGAAATCAAGGGGAGTTTCAGCCTTTAGAAGGAAAAACAAGAGAACTTGCTGAGTCGGTTTATAATACTGAAACACTTCCTGTACAACCACCTGTTGTTTCGCATCGATACTATCAGTGGACAAACGAGGCTCTCGTACTGAGGGCGGAAAATATTTACAAGAAAACAAGAAATGGAAAACCGTTTACAGCAAAACAACAAAGACTTTTTATAGAAGCTCATGAGTATGGAAGAGGAGGATATGGAAAATACACTCCTTCTGAAATTAAACGCAAACGAGAGTTAATGGCAGAGGCTTTTCCAGATCCTAAAGATAGAGACTTCATCAATCGTATGGTGAGAGAAGGATATGTAGGTTCAGCATCATCAACTCCTCCAGGGGGGTACCCTCGAATTTCTTCAATGCCAAGAGTCACTCCTGAACTTCCTGTTCAAGTAACGAGACCTAAGATTAGTTATCCAATAAGTGCTCCCGGAAATATGATCTTGAGTCCTTATGGAACCGTTGATCAGCTCTTTAATGGATTAGCAAAAGCTGAAGGACGAAGCGCAGTTCAAAATATTAGAGCGCCCAAAGTTGCTTCATTGACTTTACAAGATGGTCGATTTGAATCCGTTTTAGTTCTCGGTAATAATCCAGATGGAACGATTAAAACTTTAAGAAAACTTCCTCAATCAAAGTGGAAATTAGAAAATTTTCCTGAACATTTTTTCTTAGAAGGTACTTCTGGAAAAATACAATTTGATCCTGATGCGCTTGCTACTAGTCGAGGTCAGGTTCTCATTCAAAATTCTTTTGAGTTTCATGGTCTTGATGTTTTTAAACGAGGCGAAACTTCGATAAATGAAGCTGTTGGAAAAGTTGGTTATATCGGGATGGGGGAAAACCATTATCAGAAAGTACTTATTGTAGGTACTTCTAAAGATGGTAAAAAAATAAAGTATTTATCTTATCAGTATCCCAACTGGGGTGTTGTAGAGTCAGATATTGGTTATTTTTCAAGTGGGAAATTTTTAGACTCTGTTTCAGCGAATTCTCCTGTTGAAATTCCTCCTCAAGTGGGAAATCCAGGGATAAAACCTCTCTCTCAAAGAAGACCTGTTTTACCACAAAGAGGAAACAGCATTCCTCCAAGAGCAGGAGAAATAAAACCTCCATCTTCTCGCTCTGGTTCACTTTTTAAACCACCTGAATCAAGGCCATTAACTCCACGTCAAACTCCAATTGTACGAGGAAGACCTTCAGGAGAGGGGCCTCAGAGAATTCCAGGTGTAAGCGAAGTAAGAGATTCTAATGTTCCGATTTCAAGACGAGGATCTGTTTTAAATCGATCACAAAATCAATCTGTCAGTTTAGGTTCTGTTCGAGGAAATCATGTGCCTCCTACTCAAGGAGAAATCAAAAGTTCATCTGGAAAATTCGACTCTTCATTAACTACAAAGCCGGTTCAAAAGAGGGTTAAGGTTCGTACCAATCGTCCAGACTCAAAACCTAAAGTGAGTGGTGAAATTAAACACAATGATTCCATTGAAGCGAATGTAAAAAAAGCAGTAGGTCAGGAATTTCAATCACGATTTCAGAATGTAAATGGAACAGAGGTAGATCAACTCAGTGTCTACTTTAAAAGTCAAATCGATGATTCGTCACGTCTTAGTATGGTTGATGGAAGTAATGGTGGAATTCAACCAGGAGTAATGGAAAGGCGAGGGTTTACTCAAGCCAATATTATTCGATTTTATGATCCGAGTTCAAAAACATATCGATTTAAATTGTCTTCAAATAGTAAAATAAAAGACAAAAACCTAAACAACCTTGTACAACAATTTTTAAAAGAACTAAATGAGGAAGGTGTACCAAGTGTTCCTAAAACTTACCCTTTCGGAAAAACTGGAGAAACTTTAAGAATTACAGGAATTCATGGAGGAACAGTTGAAATTGATTTGAGTAAAATACCTGTGAAAGATCCAGTTGAAACTCCAGGGTATGCTTGGGATGGATTTCAAAGAAAACTTGGTGTCGAACGTTTAATAAAAAGAGAACTTACTGCAAAAGAGTATCAGGGGTTGATAGAAGCTCATGAAGTTCCTGGTAAGGGTTTTTGGAAATACACCCCGAGCCAATTAGCTAAAAAAAGAATAATTTTAGAGAGAGTAGGTTTTAATCGACGAGAAATACTACTCATTATGAGAAAAGGGTACGCAGGAAAGTCTTTAAATATCCCGCAAAAAATTCTTTTAAATCAAAATAAAAAACATTTAATTGAAAAAATATCTGAAGTGAAAAAAAGCTCTTTTAGAAACTCGGTCGAGAGTAATCAAAAACGAGTTTTACGTAGTGATTCGGTTTCTCAGTTTGATCAGGCAGTTCCTATGTCTTCCCCAGAAGCTTATACTGTTAGTCGAGTTGAATTTGGGGTGAATAGAAATTTGACCCGTCATTTAGAGATCACTTCGCCTAACGCTTCCTCTCCTCAGAAAGTAGCGATTGATCGATATGTTTCTAAAGGTGACTCCAAGCAGGTATGGTACCGTGTGAATTCGACTGATCCAGAAATGAAAGTTTTAGAGTTTGAATTAAACCGAGGAAAAGAACCCCCGCCTTGGTTTAACTCTCAACGTAAACGTTTTCCTACTTGGGATTTTAGAAAATATTCGTGGAAAGATGAAGAGATTCTTTATTCTGCTCAAAAAGAGCTGGGAAGGGATTTGAGTTCTAATGAGGCTCATGCTTTATTGGTTGCTCACCACATCGGTGATTCGAGACCTGGAGCAGGACTTTTTAATTATCAGCCAGATGAAATTATTGAAAAAACTAGAGTTTTAAAGGACGCAGGATTTAGTAAGGAAGAACGTCAGTTTTTACTTGATAAAGGTTTTGCCGGAAAATCTCAAGTGACAGATACGAGTGTTCAAGTGATTGATACTTCAATGTCATCTGTAAGTGCATTTAGACCATTGAGTATTAGTAACTACTGTGAATCTTGTCCAAAAAGGATTCAGCTTCTTTCGGCAAATGATTCTCATTATTTAGATCACTTTCCTATACGCGGAAAAGTTGAACATATAGGAGATGCTTTAAAATATTCAAGAGAGGGAAAATCAACCTCTCTTTTTCCTGAAGGGATTAATCCCTCAGACATCGTAAACCAAGGAATGCTAGAAGATCATTGGGTTCCGGATTCTAAGTTACAAAAATTATTTATGGAAGCAAAAGCTCAAGGTAGGAATTTAGATGATTTTTTTTTAGAACAGTCAAAAAAAGACAATCTTGGATTAAAAGAATGGTGTCAATTAAATGGAATTAATTGCGAAACTATGGCTTTTGAAACAGATGTAAAAATTAATCATCCAAAATATCCAGGGAATTATAAATTTAGAGTAGTGATTTGTAGAATGGAAAAGTGTGCTCCAGCCCCTGGTCAGAAAAAAATTCCAAGAAAAGGGGATATTGTTTCTTTAATTCCAGTGTGTGGTCCCGGGGTATTGCAGATCCCACCTCGTCATCGAATAGAGGAATACGTTGAAAAAAGAAATCATCGTATTGTTTCTGGAGACTTTGGTACTCGAAAAGCAAAGATAAAGAAAAAGAAATGTAAAAAAGTAGGAATGATCTATTTTAAAAACGCAAAAGTTCAAATTGTATTTTTTGCTTAAAAAAATATAGAAATTAAATTTTATTTTATGTTTTCTTCAGTTTCTTTTAATTTTCTTTTTAGTTCTTCGATTTGTTTCATTCTTTGTTCAAATTTTGATTTAGAAAAATCATTTTTTTTAAGGTCTTCCATAAAGCGATCTAGTTTTTTATCGTACTCATTAGAAATATAACGATGAATTTGAGTAGTCTGAACTTCTGGGGTTTCTTGTATTACAGAATCCGAATCTTTTGTGAGTTCTGCTAACGTCTGAGCAGTGACTGGTCTTACTTTACTTGAATACCCCCACTGACCTTGGTCAAATTTTTTATGAAGTTCATTTGTCCATGTAAGACAATTAAATGTTGGTTTTTGTTTCCAAAGAGTTGTTTTTCTTTTACTTTTTGGCTTTTTTAACCCTGTATCTAATGAAATCTTTTCTTCCCAAACAGGTTCGTCTAGGAGTCGATAAATAAAGTTTAATGAGAGTGAGTGTCGAAATAAACCTGGCGTAAAATGAGCAAAAGTGGTTTTTCTTTCTTCTTCAAAATTGATTTGAGCAAAAACTTTGGATTCGTCTTTTCTTAGAGGAGAAATTTCTTCTGAGACTTCAAGGATACCCATAGCAGCGGAAGGAGAATTTACGAGTTGAAAGCCAAGAGTGCTGAGTTCTTCTGCAATTATTTTAGAAAGATGAGAGGATGAACTTAATCCGTTGCTCACATGGATTCTACAAGCTTTTGGATACTCATGAAATGGTTCTTTGGGGGTGTTTTTTGTTCTCATTCCAAGGGCTGATTTTAGGAGAAGCCATGCTTCCAATGTTCGTCTTTCTTTTGAGCTGAGGAATGCTTCTGTTTTTCTTGCTTTTTTGGTTTGTTGTCTGAGGTATTTTTTTAGGGCCCGAATTTCACTTTTAGAGAGAGATTTTAGTTCGATGAGTAATTGGTCTTTTAATGCAAAGATTCTTTCTTCGGTGCTTCCATGTTGTCTTTCATAAAGAATCAAGGTCGCTAAATTTTCGATTTCACCATATTCGTTTTGAGAAGGAAGACTGAATGCTGAATGAGCATTAAAAAGAAGAGCGAGTACAATTATTTTTAACATGACGCGAAAAATAAATTATCATAGTCTATAAATCAAGAATTAAATGCTGTGGAAGTGCTTAAACAAATGGTGGGATGGGACGGAATCGAACCG
Source organism: Pseudobdellovibrionaceae bacterium (assembly GCA_002722705.1). Taxonomy (GTDB): domain Bacteria; phylum Bdellovibrionota; class UBA1018; order UBA1018; family UBA6935; genus UBA6935. The sequence goes on from PBMP01000002.1 coordinate 4,957, forward strand.
CCGACACGCGCCTTTTCAGGGCGCTGCTCTACCGACTGAGCTACCATCCCACAATTCGTTAGGTATGCCCTAGTGACTATTCTGTTATCAAAAAAAACGCAATGCTTATCTTTTAGAAACTTTGAGAGGATCCGGAGGAAGAGGGAGATTTTGTTGTTCAAGGTCATGATAGATCTTTTTTAATTCTGATAGTTTATGAATACGGTAATCATATGCACGACCGTGCTTCTTCAGTAGCTTTTTTACCCATTCGAGTCGAACCACAATAGAATCAACATGTTGTAAAGGAACCACGTCAAATTGGTATCTTTTTGGAGCTAAATCTCGGTAGATCGGAGTATTTTTGTGAATAGTGGGTGATACTTGATGCCTTTTTGGGGTTGGTTTTTTCTGAGTGAGTGTAAATTTTTTCTTTTTTGAAATTTGCGTTTTCACTCCTTTTTTCTTTGATCTTAAAGGTTTGGACGCATGAGTTTGGGGAAGGAGTTCTTGTTCCAGTTGTTTAGAAATGTTTTGGCTTTCAACTGGAATGGGTGTGGTGGTCATTTCCAGGTGAACGCTTGATGAATCGGTTGCAGAATAAGTCTCCCCGATGGCCCCATAGGAAATCGAGGCATTAGTAATAAAAATTAATAATATTAAGTAATTAACCTGATTTTTCATTCTAAACCCCCGAATTACCTTTGGGGTATCTGTCTTGGGTTATTTTGTCAAACATTCTTCTTTCTTCATTGAAAAAAATAATGCAAAGCGTTAATATATTGGCGCTTTATGGGGGACTGGATTAGAAAGTTTAAAAAAAAATTGATGGCTGGGTGATTGACATTGAGGTAGTCATGGCCAACATGAGTTTTGAAATTTTTTAAAAATGTTTCTGGGAGTTTCTCAGAGTAATTATCTGGATGATCGATTTGGTTGTCCAATGAACGGAGGAAAAAATGGAAGTCAGACCTTTGCATGATCGAGTATTGGTGCAACGAACTGCAGAAGAAACAAAGTCTGCGGGAGGAATTATTATTCCTGATACTGCGAAAGAAAAACCTATTCAGGGTCAAATTATTGCAGTTGGAACGGGAAGAGTTGCTGAAGATGGAAGCGTTCGTCCGTTGGCTGTACAAAAAGGAGATAAAGTTCTTTTTGGAAAATATGCTGGAACTGAAATCAAAATTGATGGCAATGAGTATTTGATGATGCGAGAAGATGACATTCTTGGTGTCGTAAGTAAATAAAAGAGGAGTAGATAGAAATGTCAGCAAAAGAACTTAGATTTTCACAAGAAGCAAGAAACGCAATTTTAAGTGGCGTAAATATTTTAGCAGATGCAGTAAAAGTGACTCTTGGGCCTAAAGGTCGAAATGTCGTTATTGAAAAATCTTTTGGTGCACCAAACATCACTAAGGATGGTGTTACTGTTGCGAAAGAAATTGAACTCTCTGATAAATTTGAAAACATGGGTGCTCAAATGGTGAGAGAAGTTGCATCAAAAACAAATGACGATGCAGGTGATGGAACAACAACTGCAACAGTTCTTGCACAAGCGATTTATCGAGAAGGTGCAAAGATTGTTGCTGCTGGACACAATCCGATGGAGTTAAAAAGAGGAATTGATAAGGCAGTAGAAAAGGTTGTTGCTGAACTTACCAAGACAGCAAAACCAATTAAGGATCAGACTGAAGTTGCTCAAGTAGGAACTATTTCTGCGAATAACGATTCTGAAATTGGAAGTATCCTCGCTGAAGCAATGGAAAAGGTTGGAAAAGAAGGAGTCATTACTGTTGAAGAAGCTAAAACTTCAGAAACCACTTTAGATGTGGTTGAAGGAATGCAATTTGACCGTGGATATCTTTCTCCGTACTTTGTGACTAATCCAGAAAAAATGGTCGCTCACTTTGAAAATCCATATATTTTAATTTTTGATAAAAAAATTAGTAATATGAAGGATTTGGTACCAGTTTTGGAAGCAGTTGTTCAACAATCAAAGCCTCTTGTTATTATTGCTGAAGATGTTGAAGGTGAAGCTCTTGCTACTTTGGTTGTAAACAAGCTTCGAGGAACACTTCAAGTTGCTGCAGTGAAAGCACCTGGATTTGGTGATCGAAGAAAAGAAATGCTTCAAGATATTGCTGTTCTTACTGGTGGAACAGTTGTTTCTGAAGACCTTGGTCACAAATTGGAAGCAACGACTATTGAATCTCTTGGTCGTGCAAAAAAGGTAACGATTGATAAAGACAATACGACTATTGTTGATGGTGCTGGTGCTTCGGCTGATGTGGAAGCTCGAGTGAAAACAATCAGAGCTCAGGTTGAAGAAACTTCATCTGATTATGACCGTGAAAAACTTCAAGAAAGACTAGCGAAGCTTGTTGGAGGAGTTGCGGTTGTGAATGTTGGTGCGGCAACTGAAGTTGAAATGAAAGAAAAGAAAGCTCGAGTTGAAGATGCATTGAATGCAACAAGAGCAGCAGTTGAAGAAGGAATTGTTCCAGGAGGAGGAACAGCACTTCTACGAGCTTCTTCTGTTTTAGAAAACCTCGATGGTTTTTCTGAGGAAGAAAAAGCTGGAGCAAGAATCTTAAGAAGAGCAATTGAAGAGCCTCTTCGACAGATTGCAACCAACGCTGGTTTTGAAGGTTCAATCGTCATTGATAAAGTGATGAGCAACAAAGAAGTAGGATTTGGATTTAATGCACGAACTGAGCAATACGAAGATCTCATTAAAGCAGGAGTTATTGATCCTGCTAAGGTATCTCGTTGCGCACTTCAAAATGCTGCAAGTGTAGCAAGCTTAATGCTTACTACTGAAACCATGATCGCAGAAGCTCCGAAGAGTGATGATGCGTCTGCTGGTGCTCCAATGGGAGGCATGGGCGGAATGGGTGGTATGGGAGGCATGGGCGGAATGATGTAATTCTCCCATGACTTATCAAAAGATCCATTTTTTGATAACCCCGGTCTGTTTTACAGTCCGGGGTTTTTTTTTAATTAAAAAATGATAGTGTGCATTGCATGACTTCATATTCTTCTCAATGTATAAAAGCGCTAAACTCTGATGGAACAATTCGAGCAGTTGGACTGCAAGCGACGGAATTGGTAAATGAGGTTGCTATTCGACATGGACTTGTAGGTGAGTATGCCAAGCGTTTAGGAGAAGCACTGATCGGTGGGCTCATGTTGTCCACTTATATGAAAAAAGGTAACCGCGTGAATCTTAATATAAAAACAACGCAAGGACCTGTGGGACAGATTTTCGTAGATGCAACTCCTGATGGAAATGTCAGAGGATATATCGTTAAAGGTGATGGCCAAGAACCCGTTAAAGAAGGACTTGGTCCTTGGGGAGAAGGTATTCTTTCAGTTCTTCGATCAAAGGACGTAGAGCAAAAAGAACCTTTTATTGGTACAGTCCCGTTGATTACTGGACATTTTGCAAAAGATCTTACTTTTTATTGGCATCAGAGTGAACAAGTTCCATCAGCAGTAGGACTTCATATAGAGGTCTCTGAAAATCCAGAACGTCCGATTAAATCTGCGGGAGGGTTTTTAATGCAGGCTCTTCCGGGTGCAAATGAGGACGTACTCAAAGATTTAGAGCAACATATTGATAATTTTGGAGATATAGCGCTTGAGATGGCAGAAAACTCAAACCCCAAAGAGCTTTTGCCTTATATTTTTAAGGATACGGGTTATTCTCTCTTGGAAGAAACTCCTTTGACTTCTATTTGTTCCTGTTCCATTGAAAAAGTTTCTCGTGCGTTTTCATTACTCCCGATGAAAGATATTGATGAAATGATTCAGAATAAAGAATCACCTGAGACCAAGTGTGAATTTTGTGGAACACTGTATCAGCTGTCTTTAGAAGATCTTAAAAAAATTAAATCTTAGTTCTCAAGGTTGTCATTTGATCTTATTTTTACTTATATAGTGAGATGTACTTTTTTTTCTTCTCTGCATTAATTTCATTCTATTTTAATAATGCTTTGGCTCAGCCCATTGGTCGACTTTGTCTTCATCCAGATCGTTCAATTCAGTCTGTTCGTCTTTTAGACTTTATTGAGTCTAAAGTCGCTGTTTATATGGCGCCGGATTGTAAAAAAGCTTATTCTTACTTTCAAAAAAAAGTTAAAAATTTGAGTATAAAAAAAGAATATTTTCGATTGAATAAAGTTTTAGAAGGTCAGTTTAGATCAGACTCATTTAGTGAACTCAATGTGATTTCTTCAAAAAAAATCAAGACCCATCTTTCTTTGATGAATCGATGTTCATGGTTTGAACTTGCTCGATTTGATGAAAATAAAAAAACATTTTCTTTTCATTCTTTATATCAAAAATTACCACCATCGGATCAAATGGGGGTTTGGACTCACCTTGCTTTAGAGATGCTTTCAAAAACAACTCAAAAAAAAATAAATCAAAGAAGATTGCGTGAGGTCAATGCGTTTTTAATGAGTGATCATCCCGGAAATATCAATTTTTTAGAAAATAAAATAAAAAAATGGTTAATTGGAAATATCTCTTATCCAAGAGTGAGAAATAGAACTGATTCAAAATACTTATTAAAGATAGATTTTGTTTCTCTTGGAGTGAAAAATAGAGAAGATGCAGTTTTTGAGGTTACAATACAAAATAGGCAAAAATTATTAAAGAAAGTTCCATTGTTATGGAAGAGTAGGTACCGAGCATCGATTCCACTTGAAAGCTTTTCACCTGAAGATTTTGATTTTTTAAAGGTGAAGATAAAGAAAGTGAGAAGTTTTTTTCAAGAAAATATGTTTCGAGTACAACTATCAAGTGTGGAGTCTAGTCCAGATGTAAAAGATATATATGTTGATTTGGATAAAAAAAATCCGGGGATGGCTGAGTTTTTTGTAGAAACGGGGCCAGATAAACCTTCTTGCCTTACACAATCTTGTGGTTTTTTTTGTGGTGAGGAATCCAGAAATTAAAAACTGGTTCCTGCGTGAAGAAGAAAGCTTGTGTAGCTTCCCCCCACATCTTGAACAATTCCTGTAGCAGATTCTCTTTCTCCTCCAAAAATATCGTGAAATGTTAATGAAGTACCAAAGAAAAGTTGGTCTGTTAGGTTTAGGGTGACTCCGGGTCCAAGGTGGAGCCCAAAAAGAATAGGAGCCATAGTTGCATTTTTTGAGATCTGATAGCTTGGGCGATAAAAACCTAAGCCAAAACTGACGTATGGAATAATTTTATCAAACCATGCTAGATTAGCTCTGACTCCAGATTTCCAAGACAACATTGAAAAGTCACCATCGGTGTGTGAGGAGTAACCAATAGAAGTATCGAATCCAAAGATATCACTGACACCGTAAGTATAATGAAGCTGAAGACCTAAGTTGTCTGCATAAGACTCAGCCAGATCTCCCATCAGAAAAACCTGGCCGATATCTAAAGAAGCATTATGAGAGCCTGGAGAAAACGGAGAAGAGTCTCTTTTTAAAAGAGATTTTCTTACTCGAGACGAATCCTTTTGAATATACTGTGGTTGCTGTTGTACCGCAGACCATGTGGGCTTTTTACTCCAGGTACTCCCTTGTGCTTTTGCACTTTGAATACCGAGAATAGAAAACCCAATGATCACCAAGCTAAATAATAAAAACTCGACTCGCTTCATTAATTTCTCATCCCGACTTGATAAATACATGAATAACACTTTCATCCCGTATTTATTGTAGCCTAGGATGACTGCAGTGTCCAAGCACAGCAGTCGGTTCCTAGTCTCTCTGCTGACATAAAAGTGACACTTATTGAGTGACACTTGGTGCGGCAGGCGAATTCGCAGAAGCCGATGCAGCATCTTCTGCATCAAACTTAGCCATTTCTGCTCCAAGTTTAGCTTGAATAAACCCGGAAAAAGAACCGTCTCCGTGTCGGATGATCTCTTTTAAAAGAGCAACCGATGGCTGAGTCTTTGATCTTCTTTCGCTTTCGTAAAGAAGTTGGGTGAGTGTAGAAGAAGTAATGTCGTTCTTCGTTTTGTTGTCGATCACTCGCAGGTCTTCACCTGCTTTGATCATTTTTGCGATTTCATCCAAAGTGACGTAGCTTGACTCATGCGTGTCATAAAGCTTACGGTTTTGGTATCGCTTGATGATTTTAGTTTCGGTCATTTTATTCCCCCTAAAATGCCACCATCCGCCTTTTTTCTAGCTGACAAAAAAGCACCATTACTTTTTTGTTGTTAGAAAAAGAAAGGACAGTATCCCTTTAGTTTTCAGCACGTGGTTTTGGTCCCCTAATTCCACGAGTGAGTGTGTTCACGGAGCGAGGTAACAACGTGCTTCAACCTTGTCAAGGTGTTACAAAAAACTTTCCAACTCTATGAGCTAGCGCCCCTGCGAAAGGGGGCGCTGGAGTGAGTTATTTTCAAAGGTTTCAATAAGTTAAGTCAATTCATTGACGGGTTTGGTATAAAAATATTGCGGCGCAGATATTTCATCTTTTGAATGAAGTTTCCGATAGGAAAATTGAGGAGATTTTCCATGGAAAAAGGTCTATTTTGCATTCGAAACGTAGCGCTTATACTTATTTTGAATATTGTTGCTTTACCGGTTTATTCTGAACAAAAAAAATCGGAGGCTTCAGCTGCAGATCATTTTGCACTCGCAAAAGCCTATTCAGCAGATGGAAAGACAGACCGAGCTATTGAAGAGTTTAAACTTGCCATTCATTTTGATCCAAATTCAGCGCTTTTGAGAACTCGTCTTGCAACGGAGTATATTAAAAAAGGTTCATATTCTGCGGCGATGGTTGAATCGAAAGTTGCCGTAAAGAAAGATCCGAAAGATTTAGATGGTCATCTCTTGTTAGCAGGTTTGTATAGTAGCCTGCAAGACTATGACGAGGCTTTAAAAGAGTATGACATCGTGTTGAAGTTAAAAAAAGATCATGAAGAGGCTGCTGTTTTTAGAGCTCAAATTTACATCGAAAATAAACAACCTCAAAAAGCAATTGAATCTTTAAAGGATTTTATTGATGAGAATGAAGACTCTGTAGTGGCTTATTATTATCTTGGTAAAGCTTATCAGCGTGAAGGTCAGATGGGCGATGCGATTAGTTCTTATGCCAAAGCTTATGAGATGAGAACAGATTTTGTACAAGCAGGTCTTGGAATTGCTAACGTATATGAAATACAAAAAAAGAATAAAAAAGCGTTAGAAATGTATCAAAGAATTTATGATGAACATCATGATTTGACAGCAGCTAATCGAATTGCAACGCTTTATTTAAAAGAAGAAAACTATAAAGAGGCAGTTCCATATTTAAAGACGGTTGCTCTTGGGGACCCAGAAGATTTAAATGTTCGAGTAAAGTTGGGACTCGTTCATATGGAATTGAAAGATTACCCTCTTGCGATTCAAGTATTTAAAGAAATTTTAAAAAAGTATCCAGATTCAGAACGAATTCATTTTTATTTAGGAAGTTTATATGAAGAACAAAAAAAGTTTGATCTTGCTATTCAGCATTTAAAAAAGATTTCACCAGAGTCGCAATTATTTGAAGATGCGGCTCTTCATGTCGGGTACCTTTTAAAAGAAAAGAAAAAGATAAAAGAAGCAAAAACATTTATGGCAGCTTCTATAAAAAAATCACCTAGAAATCCTTCTTTTTACGTGTTTCAAGCAAGTTTAGAGGAGGAGTCTAAAAAACTCAAAAAAGCGGCTGAAGTATTAGAGAAGGGGCTTTATTATTTTCCTGAAAATGAAAAAATTCTATATTATTTAGGTAGCATATTTGACCGATTAGGCGATTTTGAGAAAAGTGTGGAGCAAATGGAAGCAATCTTAAGAGTGAATCCAAACCATGCTGATGCACTCAACTATATTGGGTATACGTGGACAAGTCAGGGAGTTCGGTTAGAAGAAGCCAAGATTTTTATTCAAAAAGCTCAAAAAATACGTCCTGAGAGTGGTTATATTCAGGATAGTTGGGGATGGTACCTCTTTAACACAGGGAAGACCCCAGAGGCTATTGTTGCGTTAGAAAAGGCTGTGCAGATGAACCCTAATGAAGCAACTATTTTGGATCATTTAGCAGATGCTTATCTTCGAGGAAATTTAAGAAACCGAGCATTTGATACTTATGAGGCTGCAATGAAGGTAGCTCAGGAATCGTCTTTAAAAACGAAAATTCAGAGGAAACTGAGTCGGGTGAAAACAGAAATTGCTCAAAAAAAATCACCAGAAGCGAGGACTCCAGCATCTCTTTCTGAAAAATAGTCTTTGAATTTGGAAGAAAATTGCTTCTATGTTTGAGTTGTGAGACTTCATAATGATGAGGTCTTACGCTTCTTTGTCTATCTATTTTTATCTTTTGTTGATTACTTTTTTAAGTGGATGTGCGCACTCGTGGATTTCCAAGATGAAGGTAGAAGAAATTCGTGCTTCAATTTGTGAGCAAAAACCTAAAAATATTCAAATTGAGGGATCGCTTTGGATGAAAGTCGACTCTCCAGATGCAAAAGGACAATTCCCAGCAGAAATTCGCGTGATTCGAAAAAATGATATTTTATTAGAGGTAACCAATCTTTTAGGGGGAACCGAAGCTGTTGTACGTTTAAAAAATAGCGTACTGGAAATTACTCGAGGTACGAGAGTTAAAAAGCTTCGTTCCAAAGATGGTGTTTGGGCTGGAATTCCTGTTAAGTGGGCTGCTCTTTTAATGAGAGGAGAGGTCCCTTGTGTTGTGGGACTATCTGAAGTTCCAGGACGTACGGATCAAAGAGTCTTTTCTAATCAAAATGAAACTTATATCTATGAATTTAGAAAATGGAATGGAAAACCTTGGGTGGAAAAGGTTATTTGGATTCCTCATCAGTCTCCGAAAGACCAGATGGTTATTATACGAGAACAACCTGAGGATAAAACAGGTGATCCAAAAATCATTTCAATCGAATCTCGTAGAGGAAATGTTAAACTGAGATGGAAGAAAAGAAAGGTTCTATCGATTTGACTTTGATCTCAAAGTTGGGTACCTCAGAAAGAAGAACAAAAGTTCTACCCTGTGGATATCTAGCGTCAATTGTTAAAGTGGAAAAGGGGTTATATATGAAAAAAATAAATGCGATGAATTCGCTTTTTTTAGTGGTTTTAAGTTTTACTTTCGGAAGTGGCTGTTCTAGTCATCAAAAGGTAGACGATACTCTTCACTTTTATGTTTCTATGAAAATTAAAACTTTAGACCCTCAAATGTCGACAGATACTTATTCGAGTCGTCAAATTGGAAAAATTTACTCTTCTCTTTACTCCTATCATTATCTCAAACGACCTTATGAAATGATACCTGCTTTGGCTGAGAAGATGCCTTCAATCAGTAAAGATGAAAAGACTTATACAATTAAAATTAAAAAGGGAATTCTATTTCAAGATGATGAATGTTTCAAAGAGACTCAGGGAAAAGGTCGGGAGTTGACTGCAGAAGATGTTGTTTATTCTTGGAAAAGGTTAGCCGATACTCAAGTGAGATCTCCAAACTGGTGGTTGCTTGACGGAAAGGTGCTCGGTTTAAATGAGTGGAGAGAAAAATATAAAGGAAAAAAAGCCAATTATGATGAACCTGTAGCGGGTTTAAAAGCGATTGATCGCTATACTGTTCAAATCAAACTCATTCAACCTTCAATGCAGTTTATCTATTCCTTGGCGATGGATCCGACTTCTCCTGTTGCTAGAGAGGCAGTGGAGTTTTACGGGAGTGATTTTTCTCGAAACCCTGTCGGAACGGGTCCTTTTCAGCTAGTTCGATCCGAATCTAACTTTACTCAAAAACTTGTATTTGTAGCGAATCCAAACTACAGAGATCACTTTTATCCTTCGGAAGGGAGTGAAGAAGATAAAAAAAATGGTTTACTTGAGGATGCAGGAAAAAAACTTCCTTTGGCTTCAAAGGTTGTTGTCGATGTTGTCGTGGAAGATCAACCTCGTTGGTTAAATTTTATGAAAGGGAGGCTCGATTTTATTGAAATTCCCAAAGATAATTATGCTGGAGCGGTGACAGAGACAAAGAGTATTACGAAAGATCTTGCTGATAAAGGAATGAGTCTCGCTAAAGACCCAATGATTGATATCACTCATGAATCTTTCAACATGGCCGATCCGGTTGTGGGGTCTGCAAAAAAGTCAAATAAATATCTGAGGCAAGCTTTGAGCTTGGTATGGGATTCCTCTGAATTGATTGATCTTTTTTATAATGGCAGGGCGATTCCTGCTCAAAGTCCAGTGCCCCCTGGAATATTTGGATATGATCGCAATCTCGTCAATGAATATAGAAAGTTTGATGTTGAAAAGGCGAAAAAACTAATGAAAAAAGCGGGCTATCCTAATGGAAAGGGATTGCCTGAAATTCGTTATTCTACGTACAATAAGGGTACTTCTCGTCAAATGTCTGAATATTTGAAAAAATCCTTCGCTAGAATTGGTGTTAAATTAAGAATTGATACTTATACATGGCCAGAGTTTCTTAAAACTGTAAAAAATAGAAAATCTCAGATGCATGGATTTGCTTGGAGAGCTGATTACCCCGATGCTGAGAACTTTCTGCAGTTATTTTATGGTAAAAACGCATCTCCTGGATCTAATGATTCAAATTTTGAAAATGGTCATTATGATCGTCTGTACGAAAAACTATTAGTGACGCGAGATCGATCTTCTCAAAAGAAAATTATTGAGAAAATGCAAAAAATTTTAATAGAAGAGGCTCCTTGGATTTTTGGGGTTCATCGAATGAATTTTACGACTAAACACGGTTGGTTAAAGAATTATAAATTTAGTTCTTTTGATAAAGACCGAGCAATGTATATGAGAGTGGACTTAAATAAGAAAAAGGAACTTTTGAAAAAACTCTAAATCTATGACTGCTTATATTTTAAAGAGAATCATTTATACGGTTCCCATTGTTTTTGGTGTTGCACTGATTATGTTCTCTCTTTTTCATTTGGTTGGAGGTGATCCTACCTATCAAATGTTAGGAAAACATGCAGATGCAAAGATGATTGCTGATCTTAGATCTGAGCTGGGTTTAGATCAGTCTTATTTTAATCAGTTTTTATTGTACTTGAAACAAATTATGACCTTTGATTTTGGTCGAAGTTTTTCTACCAGACAAAAAATCAGTGAAATGATTCTAAGTGGTTTGACTCCATCTTTTTCTTTAGCGCTATTAGGGTTTTGTTTAACTCTCGTGTTGTCTTTAGTGATTGCAATGATTTCTGCTTATTTTCGTGGAAAAGTCATTGATAAAGTTGTTGTTGTTTTTTGTGTTTTAGGAATGAGTATTTCTGCTTTGGCTTATATTTTGTTTGGTCAATATTTTTTAGCATATAAAATGGGGTGGTTTCCAATTTCTGGATATGAATCAGAAATGCCATATCGATTACAGTATTTAATTATGCCTGCATTAATTTGGGTTGCTGTAAGTGTCGGGGTTGATGTTCGTTTTTTTAGAACGGCTTTGTTGGATGAAGTTTATCAAGACTATGTGAGAACAGCTAGAGCTAAAGGATTAAGTGATTTTTTTGTTTTTTTTAAACACGTCTTAAAAAATAGTTTAATTCCTATTATTACGTATTTGGTGATTCAAATACCGTTTTTAATGCTTGGTTCTTTTTTGTTAGAAAGCTTTTTTGGAATTCCTGGAATTGGAAATATGACAATTGATGCTATTAATAATAGTGACTTTCCTGTTTTAAAAGCAATTGCGACAGTGATGTCTTTAATGGTGATCTTTTTTAATTTGCTCACTGATCTTTTATATACGGTCGTTGATCCTCGAGTGAGGTTAAAATGAAACCAGAATCTTCCTCTGTCGGAAAAAGTTTATGGGCAGAAGCATTTGATCGAATGAAAAAGCAGCGCCTTACTGTTTTAAGTTTTTTAATTGTTATTTTATATTCATTTATGGCATTGGGCTCTTACTTTGAGTTGATTGCCTCTCCTTGGGATGTTTCCTTAGGAGAAAGTTATGGAAAGCCTTCTTTCGATCAGATTTCAAGTATTTTTGGATTTGATATTTTTGGACGTTCTGTTCTTTACAAAGCGATTCATGGGGCGCAGGTTGCTATGACAATTGGTCTCATTAGTAGTTTACTTTCTGTGTTTATAGGGACTTTCTTGGGTGCGATTGCGGGTTACTTTGGAGGGTGGATTGATGACTTGATCGTTTGGCTATATACTACTTTTGCTTCAATACCATATATCATGTTGTTGATTGCGGTTGCATTTGTTTTAGAGAAAGGAATTTTTTCTATTTGTGTGGCAATTGCAGCTACGTCTTGGGTGGGGCTTTGTCGAATGGTTAGAGCTGAATTTGTGAAGCATAAAGAAAGAGAATATGTTCTTGCCGCTCGAAGTATAGGGGCTTCTCATGCGGCTCGGATGTTTAAACATATCCTTCCCAATGTATTTCACCAAGTGATTATTAATTTTTCAATTCAATTTCAATCTGCAATTAAGTCAGAGGTCATTCTGTCTTATTTGGGATTGGGAGTTCAGGATATGCCAAGTTGGGGAATTATGATTGATGATTCCAAATTAGAACTCGCTCGAGGAGTTTGGTGGCAATTGAGTGCAGCAACCTTGTTCATGATGTTTTTAGTATTGGCCTTTAATTTATTAGGTGACTCTCTAAGGGATTCTTTAGATCCTAAACTTAGGTCCAATTGAGGTGGTTTTATGAAAAATATTCCAGTCTTATCTGTAAAAAATTTAAAAACACAGTTTCAAACAGAGCATGGGGTGGTTACCGCGGTCGACCGAGTGAGTTTTGATGTGTTTTCAGGGAAAACACTAGGGATAGTAGGTGAATCTGGTTGTGGGAAAAGTGTAACGAGTTTGTCGATTATGAAACTAGTTTCAGATCCAGGAAAAATTGTAGAAGGAGAGATTCTTCTACGAGATAGAAATTTAATTCCCCTTTCAGAAAAAGATATGAGAAAGATTCGTGGAAATGAAATATCTATGATCTTTCAAGAACCAATGACTTCACTTAATCCAGTTTTTACTATTGGGAATCAAATCATTGAAGCGATTCAAGTTCATCAATCGATTTCAAAAAAAGATGCTAGGAAAAAAGCAATCGAGCTTTTGACTTTAGTAGGAATTCCATCTCCTGAAAAGAGAATTGACGATTACCCTCACCAGCTTTCTGGTGGAATGAGGCAACGAGTAATGATTGCAATGGCTTTGAGCTGTGACCCATCCGTATTGATTGCTGATGAACCAACAACAGCACTAGACGTTACAATTCAAGCTCAGATTCTAGAACTGATAAAAAAAATACAATCAGAAAGAGAAATGAGTGTTGTTTTGATTACTCATGATTTGGGAGTAGTTGCAGAAGTTTGTGATCATGTAGTAGTAATGTATGCTGGAAAAATTGTTGAGCAGGCAGATGTTCAAACTTTATTTTCAAATCCTAAGCATCCTTATACTCGAGGATTATTAAAAAGTCTTCCCGGGTATCGAGGGAACGTTAAAGCGCGTTTGGAAACCATTCCAGGAATGGTGCCCAGTCTTCATGAACTTCCGAAGGGATGCCGATTTCAGACCAGATGTTCATCTAAAAGGGATATTTGTGAAAAAGAAGAGCCTCCTTTGAAAGAGATAGGGGGTATTGAATCATTTGCTCATTCAGTACGTTGTATAAAAGAGGTGACAGATGTCTGATATTTTACTTCGAGTTGAAAATTTAGAAAAAAAATTTCCTATTTATGGGGGATTTTTTTCTAAAGAGATCGGTAGTGTTCAAGCGGTGTCTGGAGTTTCATTTGAAATAAAAAAAGGAGAAACTCTAGGATTAGTTGGAGAATCTGGCTGTGGGAAGTCGACGTTGGGGCGTACTTTGCTTCGTTTAATAGAGCCAACATCTGGAAGTATTGAGTTTGATGGTACAGACATTACAAATATTTCTTCTTATGAGATGAGAAAATTAAGAAAAAGAATGCAAATTATTTTTCAAGATCCGTATGCTTCTCTTAATCCACGAATGAGTGTTCAAAAGATTTTAGAAGAACCGATTAAAATTCACGGTTTAGCCAAGGACCGAAATGAACAACAGAAAAAGATTGAGAATTTATTAGATCTATGTGGATTGAGAAAAGAAGTTCTATCTCGATATCCTCATGAATTTTCTGGGGGACAAAGACAAAGAATTTGTATTGCTCGTGCCCTAGCAGTTCAGCCAGATTTTATTGTCTGTGATGAACCAGTTTCTGCACTAGATGTTTCAATTCAGGCTCAAATTATTAATTTGCTGCAAGACCTTCAAAAGGAATTAGAACTTACTTATCTTTTTATTGCTCACGATTTAAAAGTAGTGGAGCATATTTCAGATCGAGTAGGGGTTATGTATTTGGGAAGAATTGTTGAAATGGCGGATTCGGATATTTTGTATCATCGGGCAAAGCATCCTTATACTGAAGCTTTATTGTCATCTATTCCTGTGCCAGATCCGTCAAAAAAAAGTCAGAGAATTATATTGAAGGGAGATGTCCCTTCTCCTATTCACCCTCCGAGTGGATGTCGTTTTCATACTCGATGTGCAATTTCAACATCGGAGTGCTCTATCCAAGTCCCTGTATTAAAGGGTGAAGTTTCTCATGAAGTGAGTTGTCTCCATCGATCGTCATCGATTTGACAGCTTGGTCTTCTTTTTCTTTTCTTCAGTTTTGTCGTCTCTAAAATTCGAGGTAACCCCTCAGCTTTCTTGATGTTTTTTCCGAAAAGAGTCTTGGAGGAGAATATCTATTTTTAGAAAGTAATGAGATTTAGAAATCCAAAACTCTCTCGAGAAGCAGCTATGGATCTGCGTCGTTCTTCTATACAGACGGTGCAACCTTATCGGTTTACGTTTTCGCCGACGTACGTCTACATGCAAAGAAACCAAAAATTTATTTGTGTAAAAGCTCCTCTTGATTTTTTCTTAACAGATGAACTAGATAAGTTAAAAGCACACTTCAGTGAGGTCTATGTTCTTCCTTTTGTAGATAAAGTGGCTCCTTTTGTTGATGCGGGTAAATCCGCTAGAATTCTTTTAGGTTGGAACCCTGAAACAAAAGAACAAAAAGAAGTAACTCGATCAAAAAATATTTATCCGCAAGTAGGTATACCTCCAGCGCCCTATGAATTGTCAGACGCAATTATTCGAATTTTGGGCAGTGTATGGGGGTCTCAGTTTGAGATAGAGCCGTTCTTTGTTGCTATATTTATTGATGAACTTTGTGGATCTTTATCAAGCGAACTTTTAGAGAGCTCTCGAGAAAAAGATATTCAACTTTTAGAACACTCAATTCTTCTTTCTTCATGGATTATTTTTATAGCATTACACATGGGGTACACCAATCTAGGTTATCTTGAACGAATCAGAAATCGAGTTTTCAAAAGCTTATTAAATGAAGAAGATCTTGTAGGAGCGGATCCTGATCTACAGAAAATAGTAGAAATTGGAACTTATGCATTTAAAGAAAGAAAAGGAGAGTCGATTAGCGGACTTTACTTTAAAGAACGAAGTGAAGTTGTATCAAAAAAATTAGAATCACGTTTGAACCGTATTCAAAAAGAGTTACTTGGATCAACTCCTGCGCCAAGTATTATCGGACCGGAGGGCTTCTGTGACATTTAAGCATGGAAAATCCTTACCTCGATCTTTAAGCTCTTTTGGAATTTCAGGTGTTCTTGAAGAAAATGCTTTTATTCTTCATGAAAAAGTATTTTCTACTCAGCATGTGGGTAGAATTTCTGATTTAATCTCTGCTCGTTTAAAAGAAACAGGTGCGAATGAACTTCAGTTAAGAATGCTTCTGCTTTTAACTGCATTTGAAGGATATCATGCCGAGGAAAAAGATGCCGCAGATGGAAAACTATTACAGCCTTTAACTTTTGAAATTGGAGTAGATCAATCGATATTAGTGATAGGAGTTTCTTTTTATGCTCCTGGAGGAATTACAGAAAATTTTTCCGATTCGATGACAAGAGTAAAGACGGCTAAGCCTCAAAATGAAATTGAAAAGTTACTAACAAAAATTGGAATAAACTCAAGTCGATTACTGATTAAAATTCATGAAAAATCTAGAAGAGTAGAAGTATCTTCATTTTTAAATCTTCCTGGAAAAATTCAACCAGAGGATATTGAGGGTGAAAAAATCCATTGGGTATCACTTCCTGAAAAAGTAGAGGAAGCTCCTATTGTTCAAGGGTATGAGGAATTAGGTGATCTTGATTACCCTAAACTTCTTCAAGAGCAGGGGAAATATGGAAATGATCAAGGGAGTTCGTTAGGTGATATCCTTGTTAAAGGGACTAAAGAATTAGAAAATCAAAATCAAGTTGTTTCTGGAAACGGAGAAGATGAGGTTGATCAAACAAAAATTGTTATTTCCGGAAAAGAAGAAAAGAAGAAAGAAGAAGTTACCGTAGTTTCTGGGGACGTTGACGAAGGAATAAATAAAGAAGAATGGAAAGTAAAGAAACTTAAAAATCAAGATTTAGAAGAAGATGAGGAAGATGAGGAAGATGATGAGTATGAAGATGATGAGTATGAAGATGATGAATACGAAGAAGAGCTTGCTCTTAAAGAAAGGCAAGTTAGATTTTATAGAGATCAAGTAAAGACATTACTTGAAAGACTTTCTCAGTTTGAAGATGAAGAAGAAATGCATTCAATTCGAACTCGAATTCGTGATATGGAAGACGAGATCGAACTTGAAGATAGCCTTGGAGACAAAGTTAAAGATGTGATGTCAGGCCAGTTTTTAAAGAAAGTCTGGCCATTTTCTCAAGGCGAAAAATCAATGGAAGAAGAAATCGAAGAGAGTTCTTTGGAAATTAAGGATGGTGAAGAAGATGAGGAATTTGAAGATTCTGAAGAATCAACTTCGAAAGAAAATTCTCCATTGGTTTTAGAAGAGTTAATTGAAAAGTTAGAAAGAAACCGTAGTAGGTTAGAGAAAAAATTTAAGGATGTAAAAACAAAAAATTGGTTTGATAAAGTTGTTAAAGAATTTTCTCAAGAAAAAAACTATTTAAGAAATATAGATAAGAAAATAAAAAATCTTGAACAAAAAAAGGCTCTCGAGCTTAAGAATTTAGAAGAGACTCTTCGTAAAGAAATTGAAGAAAAAAATGGTGAAATTCAAAATCTAGAGAGAAAATTTGCTCACGAAAGTGGTGAGGAGGTCGCTACCGTTCAATCAGGGACTCAGGGGAGTTCAGATCCACTCTCTAAAAAAGTTGAACATCTAAATAGATTATTAAAACAGTATCAGGCAAAAAATGATGATTTAACAAAGAAACTTAATGAGTCTAGAGATCAGATACAGCAAGTTAAATTTGGACGACACAATAAAATGAGTGCCGAAATTGGAGAATTAAAAAGAAAATATGAAAAATCATCTAAACAAGCTGAGGAATATCGACGATTGAATCAACAATTAATGGATAAGTTGAGCGATTCAAAAAAAGATAGGGTAGATCAGAATGATAAAATAACTGAGATGAAACGAACAATGCAAGAAGCGATAAGAAAAACAAGTGAAAGCAAGGTTGCTATTCAAAAGTTAGAGTCTGAAAAAAATGTTTTTGACAAAAAAGAAGAACAGTATAAAAAACAGATACAGCAACTTCAAAAACAAATTGAAATTTTAAAA
This sequence comes from Pseudobdellovibrionaceae bacterium, assembly GCA_002722705.1. GTDB lineage: Bacteria > Bdellovibrionota > UBA1018 > UBA1018 > UBA6935 > UBA6935. Next base: position 22,604 of record PBMP01000002.1, read on the forward strand.
TCAAAAAATGGAGCGGCTTAAGAACTTGGTTTGTTCTCTGCCGCTCTATTTAAAAATAATTTAATACGTGTTTAATTTACCGTTTCATTTTTTAGGCATCTAACGGACTTTTGATAAGTTAGGTTCTCGTTGTTTTTTGAGACTGAATTAATATCACCTGATTTTCCAAGAAAAATATAATCAGAAAGGTATCCAGAAATTTCTTTTGGACGACTTGATGATGTCCAAAATTCATCATTTCCCAGATCCCCTAAGGGGCGGTTATAGTTTTTTGTACTATAGTAAAAGTTGATTACAATCGTGCCTTCTGAGTTTTTTTTGTAAATTGCATAAAAGTGAGGAGGTAACTCAGAGTATTCTTTAATTACTTTGGCATCGCTGAAAGCAGTATTTGGATACTTTGTTTCAATCATTTTTGCCCCTCGTGTTTGTGCATACTCAGCGTAGTCTCGTATAAAGGGTAAAAGCATTCCGCGGTTCTTGCAAAATTCTTTCGCATCCATTTTAGTTTTTACATTTTTTTTTAAAATTCCGGAAAGATTTGGCGAAATAGCCTCGTATATTTCTTGTAAATTCGATTCGATTTTAGTTTTTAATTTTGTGCATTCTTCGACGGTATTGCACAGCGTACCCCCGAAACTTTGATTTATAAAAGCAGTTCCAATTATTAAATAAATAATCATAGCGTGATTCATTAGATCCCCCGTTGTGAAGTGTTTACCTAGAATACACGATTAGGAGTCTAGGCTAAAATTTATAACGTCGTAGTAAAAGGGGTTGTTGAATTGGAAGGGGGTATTGACTGGTTTAATTTAAAAGGGTTCATGCCGCTTTAAGGTGGGTAAAAAGTAGAGCTATTCGATCAAATCATTAGAATAAAAAGTTGAACAAGCAATTAATTTTAATGAGGAGATCTTAATGAATAGCTCTAGGTTTGAACGTACCTTTGTTTTACCCCATTTGGAAATAGTAGATATCGTGAAGAAGAAAGGAATCTGGAGATTCTTCCTCAAAACCCAAAGAAGACCGATGGTGTGTCTACGCTGCGCGTCTATTTGTAAAAAAATCTATGATCAAAGAAACATAAAACTTCGAGATGAGAAGATCAGAAACTTTCATGTGATCCTTCATGTTCAGAAAAAACGGTATTGGTGCAAAAGCTGTAAGAGGCCTCAAACAGAGACTCTTGATGGAGTTCTTCCAGGTAAAAGAACGACACAAAGATATAAAAGATGGATCATGAAACTTTGTGAATCATATAGTTGTTTAGAAGATGTCAGAAGAGAAGCAAAATGCTCAAAAGACTTTGTTTATAAGGCCTATTACGAGCAATTAGATCTTGAGTCTCGTAAAAGAAGAAACCCGTGGCCTAAGGTTATTGGAATTGATGAACACTCTTTTAAGAGAAGAAGAGGTTACGGGGGAACTGAGTTTGCGTCGATGATCGTAGACCATAAAAATAAAAAAGTCATCGAGGTTGTTGAGGGAAAAACTACCGCAGCTTTAGATCACTCACTTGCTTACATTCCCGGAGCTTCGAATGTAGAAGTGGCAACATTGGATATGTGTGATTCGTTTAGAGGTTTTGTAAAGAAGCACTTTCCAAATGCCCAGATTGTTGCAGATAAGTTCCATGTCTTACGGCTTCTGAATCACTCGATAAATCGTGTGAGAAAAGAAATTACAGGAGATCGAAGGACTTTAAGAGTGAGACGGTTGTTAATGAGAAGCCGTAAGAATTTAAGCTATGAGGACAAAAGAGAGCTTGATTGCTTCCTCTCGTATCACCCGAGACTAGAAGAGCTTTATGAATGGAAAGAGCGGCTCCATAGCTTCTACAGAGTCAGAGGATACTTCAGAGCAAAAGAAGCCTTCTTATTTATGCTGGATGAAATGAGCCGCTCTAGAAGTCCTGAAATCATCAGACTTCGTAAAACCTTACAAAAATGGAATGTCGAAATCCTCAATTACTTCAAGCATCGATACACAAATGCAAGAGTTGAAGGCTTTAATAACGTAGCAAAGACAATAAAAAAGAGAGGTTACGGGTTTAGGTCTTTTAAAAATTACAGGTTAAGAGTATTGAATGCTTGTTTCTAAGGGTTTGATTGGTAGCACCCACCACGGATCGGGTAGAGTCGTATTAAATGCTTGTTTCTAAGGGTTTGGTTGATAGCACCCACCACGGATCGGGTAGAGTCGAAAATTGTCTTTCGAAATTTGGTGGAGCCGATCAGAATCGAACTGACGACCTTCACACTGCCAGTGTGACGCTCTACCAATTGAGCTACGGCCCCACAGAATGAAGCGACAATCTAAGGGGTTTTAAAAGAGAGATCAATGCTTTATCCATTGAATCTCAATTTCTTTAATATCTTGATCGACTTCGTCTACTATAGAATCTAGATCGGAAGAAAGAAATTGAGCTTGAATAGAACCTGCGACTCTTCTCCAATGAGATTCGTCTTGTTTTTTTTCTTTCTTCCATAAAGTATAAGATCCAAGATAGTCAGATACCTCTTGACCATTAGATTCTCCTAAATAGAGATAAACAGTGAGTTCATAGTCATAAATTTTTGAAACAGTACTGGGAAGAGAAAGAGTTTTTGAAGCAGGATATACAGATTCATAAGCATCTGGAAAAACCTCTGAAATATCTGATTGAAAATGAATATCGCCGTTTGATGAATGAATAACGATATTGAGATCTGCTTGAGGCACCGGATGAAAACCAGCTCTCCAATGATCTGCTTCTGAAACTTTTTGATAAGTTTTACAGCCTCCATTTTTTACACAGAACATGATTTCATTTTTATTGTTTTGAGTAACGTATCCCAAAAATGATGAGTTTTCGTTTGAATAGAGAACGGTACTTGAATCTAACCATTGGCTCTCGTATTTCGAAGTCATATGTTGCCGTCCAATTTGATAGACGGTCACAAGTTCGTTCTCAGATGGAAAAAGCATCCAGGACGCACTGTGCATAGAAAAAGGAAATTCTGGATCAATTGAAAAAGTTTTCCAAACTCCTGTAACAGAAGCTTCTGAAGAAAACGCAATGAGTAAAAGAAAAATAGTTTTCATAAGATAATGGTAACTGAGTTTTTCAAAAACACTATGCGCTTAGCATCAATCATGTTAATTCATGGATATGAAGATCCTCATTATTGCAGATCCGTTAGATACACTGAAAGCAGCTGGGGATACTGGTTTAGCTTTTGCTCAGAAAGCATTAAAAAGCCAAGCATTTGTTCATTGGTGTACCCCAAAAGATCTTTCTTTAATGAGTGGAGTTCCCTATGTAACAGCAAACCCACTGAATCCTTTTTCTCCAAAAGAACAGCCAGAGAGTGACCTCCCCGAAGTCCTTAGACTGGATTCTTTTGATACGATCTGGGTGAGAAAAGATCCACCCTTTGATTCAATTTATCTGAGCATGTGTTGGATTTTAACTTTAGTTCAAACCAAAGTATTGATTTTGAACTCACCCTCCCACCTTCTGCATTATCATGAAAAACTTCTTCCTTTTTTAGCTTTTCAAGAAGGAGATCTAAACGAAGATCAACTCATCCCTACTTTTCTTTCTTTAGGAAATAAAATTGAAGGAAACTTTGGAGATGGTCAACTGGTTTCAAAACCTTGGATGGGGCATGGAGGACAAGGAGTCAACATTCACCCTTCCTTAGAAGACCTACTCCATAAGGCAAAGACATTTTCTGAACCTATGATGATCCAACCCTTAGTGAAAGCTGTCCAACAAACCGGAGACCGAAGGGTCTTTTTCTTAGAAGGAAAATACGTAGGAAGCTTTGTAAGAATACCTCAAGATGGATCTTATATCTCAAACATGGCTCAAGGAGGATCTGTTCGGTCTCAAGCACTGACAGAAGTGGAACAAAAAACTATTCATGATGTTGAGAATTTTTTAATTCGGCACTCTATTTTTTTAGTGGGGATTGATCTTTTAGATGGAAAAGTCAGTGAAATGAACATCACAGCTCCCACTGGAGCCTTTCCGCTTTTAGAGTTGGAACAGATTGATCTTCCTCAGCTGTACTTTTCTGCGGTTAAAAAACGACTAAAAGAATTTAAATCAAATCTAAAATAGCAGATTGTTCAGCTTCAGAGAAAAAAGACTTCAGACAAAGCTTTTGATCTCCAAAACGAAAAGTTCCTGAGAAAATTCGATCTGGAAAATACACATCATAGGGATGAGCGTGACATTCACATTTTTCATTTAAAGTTAAAGTAATTCTTTTTTTCTTAAAAAATAAATTTGTTTTCTTTTGTGGCTGACAGGGCCCTAAATGATCGTACACTTTTTCTGAAACAACAATAGACTCACAATGACCAGCTGCTTTTCTCATTTTTTTCGATTCTCGTTTCAAACGAGCATTCCAAACGACTTTTTCAACTATACAACCTGATTTTTTTTTAAAAATCTGGTGTCTGATCCATCCACCTGGAACTGATTTTTTTTGATAGGCAGGATGATCCACCCATCCCCATGCTGATAAACTCACTAAACTGATTAAGGTCAACCACTTCATGGCGACTTTATATCACAAAAAAAGTAAAATTGTCAATTTTATAAATAACTGTAATTACTGTCTTTTTATCTTCAAAACGTTTTCAATAAAACCTTCTGCAGACATTTCAATTAAAGAGCTAAAGTCCTTTTTTAAATCTGGATAGGCTTGAGTAGCTTGTTCAATCAGATCCTCAATGACCGTTTCTCTTCGATTTAAACTCAAAGAACCCATAATCACCAATTGAAAAAGAAGTGGATCTTTGTGTCCATCTTTTAAAAGTGAAAGTCCAAGCTTTAAAGAGTGCCCATATTCTCCTCGAATAAAAAAATCAATGGATTCAGATTTTTTTACCTCAAAGGACTCAAGAATAGACTGAGAGACTCTTGAGCTCATACCCTTCACTTCATCTTTGAGTCCATAAGAGACCATCGTACTTAAAATTTGAGTTACAATCATTGGATCGGCTTCACTTGCCACTTCTGCTTGTCTAAACTTTGAAACTCCTTCTCGAAACTTTTTTTGTTTCATTAGCAGCTTTCCATACTCCAATAGACCATTTCCTAAGGCTTTACCTGCGTCTTTGGTTTTTCCTGACCATTGCTCATAAAACTCAAAGTAGTGACTCAGTAATTCGTAATTTTTATCTCTCAGTGCTAAAAAAGAAAGTTCTTTTACCCGAGGAGGACTCAGTGGATAAATTTTTTCCATTCGCTTTCTTAATTCTGAACAGTCATTAAACTTTTCGTTTTCAAAGTAGATATCAAAAAGAGCTACCATCGTACGATAATGGTAGTGATTGAAATCAAGAGCCGCCTTAAAAGATTTTTCCGCACTTAAAGGGTCACCTTGCTTTTTATAGGCAACTCCTTTTAAATAGTGAGCCTCTAATCCCTCATGTGTCACATCCAAAGATTGATCTAATAAAGAATGAGCAGTCTCAAAATCACCTAACACAATTGATTCTCGAGCACTTGCGACCAGTTTTTTATACTCGTTCATTTTAGATTTATCTTCAATTAAGTACATTAATTCATTTTGCATCGATTCTGCAGTAAATGGTTTTGGCACAAAAGCATCTACCTCGTTTTCTGCAGCTAAACATCCAACCAACGGAATATTTACTCGAGTTGTTAAAATAAAAATTCTTTTTAATGAATTTTTATTATTTTGAATATGATGAGGTAAAAGATCAATTCCTGTACCATCTTTAAATTCATATTCAGAAATGATGATTTCAGGTGTTTTTTCATGAATAAATTGCAAAGCCTCTTTGCAAGAAGATGCAGTAAGAACTTGAATCGGAGGAATCTTCAAGCGACTCATGACTTTTGCCATAGAAGCCCGACTACTTACATTTGAATCGACAATGAGAACCGTTCGATCTCCTAAAAAACGTTGAGTAAGCGACTGAGCATACTCAAGAACTTCTTCTTCTTTATTTCTTGCACGTGCAGATTCTTGTCGAATCGATGCTGCTGTTTTTGTTGTTTTCTTTTTTCGTTGATACACAATATGTTCCTTAAAAAGTAAATCCTAAGGTCACTTCCCCCCATGGGATGAATCCAGAAACCCCAGGGGTAGCAGTCCTTGATACTGTCCCATTGGGATTTATTAACTGTATCAGACTTGGAATATTGATGTAAGCTCCACCTAAACCAATCCCAACCTGACCACCAAATTCAAAAAAATGACGATACCCGATTACCGTACTAGCCATCCAATTATCACTCTCTGCAACAAACCCATCCTGACTAAAAACGGTCGGAACATAATGAAAACTTGAAGCCACATACCAAGACGACTCAAAAACCTTCCCTGTGAGTCCATATTCAGCACGCGCTCCCATCCAGTTTAATTTAGTCTCTAGAAGAGAAAATGTTCTTTTCGCATAACCAAAAGATCCACCAATAGATAATTTTTCTGAAACGGCAAATGTCAAATCTATGATTGCTCCTCCTAAAACCAAAGGAGCGAGATTGACTTGAATCATTCCTAAAGAGGAGTTTATTTTTTTCTGTGTTTTAATTTTTTTTCTATGCTTTAGATTTTTCTTTTTTTCTTTTACTACTATTTTTTTTCCAGAAGTTTCTTTTGAAAACCCAAATGTTGGAAATAATAAAAAAGGAAGAAAAAAAGCCAATGCACACCACTGCTTAAATCTAATTTTCATATATCTGCTCCAAAATCACAATTTCCACTCTCCGATTCGCACTTTGATGAAATTCTCCAGGCTTTTTAGTCAAAGGTTGAGTTTTTCCATACCCTGAAACAGAAAGTTGTGCAGGATTAAATCCAAAACGATCAATCCAATAATCTGCAACCCATCCTGCTCTCGCACTTGAAAATTCCCAATGAGACTCAAAACGAGAATCTATTTTTTCATCAAGACTACTATGACCTTCTATTCTAATTCTATGTTTCGTAGTCAATAAAATCTGTCCAATTTGATCTAAAAGAGGTCTCAAATCTGCTGCCAAACTTACTTCGCCGGAACTATAAAGTCCATTCACACTAAGTCTTACAATCAGGCCATCTCGATCATATCTCACCAAAGGAGTCTCAGAATCTACAGCTCCCATTTCAAGACTAATTGACTCTTCTAGTTTTTCTTTTAGATCTTGAAACTGGTTCTTCGACTCTGCCATTGTATTCGTCTTACCTGCTGGCAGTCCCATTCGAGTTCTGGGTATAATTTTGGGCTCCAAAGGGTTAATCGTCTCTCCTCCTGAGGTAGAATCAATTTGGATCATTTTTTCAGATCCATACCCACCAAATGCTTCATTCATACTTTTCGAAACTGATTTAAATTTTTCTAAATCTGCTCTAGAAATAGCGTACATGATGACAAAAAATGCAAATAGCAATGTGATAAAATCAGCGTAGGAAACTAACCAACGCTCTAAATTAACATGCTCTGGATGCTTTTTTCTCACACATCCGCCTTTTTTTGATTTCTCAGATGTTCTTCCACATAAACCTCCAGTTTTTCTTGTAAAAAATGAGGATTAAGACCATCCTGAATTCCAATGACTCCCATTTTTACTACTTCTTTAGTCATCGCTCTTTGTTGAGCTTTTCTTTTTAACTTTGTTCCCCAAGGTATCAAAATGAGATTAGAAAGCCCCACTCCATATACAGTTGCTACAAATGCAACCGCAATTCCTTCTCCAATTTTTGATGGATCATCAAGCATTGACATCACGTGAATTAAACCAAGTACCGCTCCAATAATTCCGATTGTAGGAGCAAAGCCACCAGCTCCTTCGAAAACTTTGGCTGCATTTTCTTCTTCTTCGATTGTCATATCAATTTCTGCGTCGATAATTTCTCGAACGGTATTCGGATCAAAACCATCAATTACGAACTTCATGGTCCTTTTAAAAAGTTTATTTTTAATAGAAGCTCTCTGTCCTTCAACAGCTAAAACCCCTTCTTTTCTAGCAACTGTTGCAATTCCTACTATTTCTTCAATGAGTGGTCTCACATCAGTATCTACCTTCAAATAGATGAGTGGAATGAGCGTCAATGCTTTTCTAATATCCTGAACAGGATAAGCCACTAACATTGCTCCCAAGGTTCCACCAAAAACAATCAGAGCAGCCGTTCCTTGAACAATTTGTCCAACATGCCCTCCCTCAAGGACCTGACCTCCCATAACCGCCGCAACTCCCAAAAACGTTCCGATCAATGAAGCTATGTCCATGAGGGGCCTTCTTTCCGAATAGGTTTTTCAAAAACTTTTGACTTAAATTCAATCGTCAAACGAATGACATCATCAATACTTTCAGAAACAATATGTTTCTCTCCATTCGTGAGAGTCAATACCGTGTCAGGAGTAGATTCAACGAACTGAATTAAATCACAATTGACGATAAATTTCTTTCCATTGATTCTACTGAGTTGAATCATCGATTCCTGTGCTCCCTTAACATAAATAGTGTAACCTGTTGAATAGAGGAACGTAAAGCTATGACAGACTCATCTTTTGGACCAAAGCCCGAAATACATGGACTTTCAAAAACAAAAGCTTATTTAAATACAAGCACTCGATTGGGAATCAAATTATTTGAAACCTGGCCTCTTGTGGTGCTTTATTCAATTCATCTCAACTGGGACGGAACCCCTTTTCCATCATCGATTCAAATTTTAGTCGGAATACTCATTACTATTGGGTTTCATTTTTTATGTCTTTGCCTTTTTAAAAAGACACTGATTCAATGGATCTGGAAAACACAGTATTACCAAGTGGACACTCAAACACAAGAATCTAAACCTTCACAGTGGCCTCAATCTCTTTTACTTTATTTAAAAACCCTTTTCTTACTCAGTAAGAATCAAAAAATAGTGGAACTCCAAAAACCAGGAGCATCTTCAATTTCTTCTCTTTTCATCTCACTTGGGATTTTTGTTTTAATTGCCATGAGTATTTTTCCGAGATTGAACCACCACCCACTTTTAATTCCAATCGACAATCTTCCTTTAGAAGCATTTGCTCCTTCGGAAATCGAAGGAGATCAAACCCTCTGGACCAGTGTTCCTTTTTTTTACACCTCTGGAGCATGGCCTTTACGTTTTAAAGAAAAAACATTTATTTACTCCATGCCATACCAACAAGGTCCTCCTCAAAGATTTATTCCTAGAATCAAAGCGCTGTGGCAAGCGCCAAATATTCGTTTACTGATTGAGGGACCAAAAACTCCTCTTGGTTTAAAAGAAAATGAGTTACTCAAACCTTGTCTTCTTGGAGGGTCTTTAGCAAAAAAAATCGCTTTTGCTGAATGTTTAAAAATTAGAGAAAAAACACTCATTCCACCACTTGAACAAATGAAAGCCGTAGGACTCAGAAATTGGAAAATTTCATGGTTCGAGGTACAAAATGAAAAAATTCCTGAAACCATCCGACCTCGAGGAATTTATATGCAAGCAAATCACACAAAAAGAGGTCAAGATCGTTACATTTTTGTAAATTCAGTGGGAGTTCATCAATCTGTTTCATTGGATTACCCGCTGACTCCTGATGGAGAGCAAGCAAGAGAAATTTTTAAAAAGTCGATGAGAAGCATGAGGGTATCTGATCAACTCACTACCGGAAGAGCACTCGTTAATCGAAGACTTGCAGCGATCAAACTCAAAGGAACTCGTTCTATTAAAAATTCGATTCATGGAATGGAAAAAATGATTGAGATCATTACCCTTCTCATTTCTAAAGTCAGTGTTGAACCAAAATCTTTTGATGCTTTTTATCATCTTGGAGGAACGGCTTCCATCCTCGCACGGCAAGCAGACTCTGCAAGAGTTTCAAGAAGCCATATCTTTAGCGCAGATCAGCTTTTACTTTTAAACGAATGGACTGCGATTTCTAAACCAATGATTCAAATTGCATTAAAGTATGCAACGGACGTATCTCCAGGAAATCCTAAACTAAAGAATTTAGAGAATCTTTGGATTGAAGCAGTCAAAAGAGAACAGTAAAATCACCAGCCCAAAATATAAGCAAACATGAGAGGAGCGACGATAGTCGCATCTGATTCGATCACAAAACTTGGAGTTTCAACTGAAAGTTTTCCCCAAGTGATTTTTTCATTTGGAATGGCTCCCGAATAAGATCCATAACTTGTTGTTGAATCACTGATCTGACAAAAATATCCCCAGCGTGGAACCCCTCTTTTTAAATCCATATTCAACATTGGAACAACACAGATCGGAAAATCCCCGGCAATTCCCCCACCAATTTGATAGAATCCGATCGAGTGGTTTTTGCTAATTTCTGTATACCAATCGGCCAACGAGGTCATATATTCAATTCCTGACCTCATTGTTGTAGGGGTTTTAATTGAACCGTCAATACACATTCCTGCGAACATATTTCCTAAAGTTGAATCCTCCCACCCTGGAACAAACAAAGGAATATTTTTTTCACAAGCGGCAACTAACCAGCTATTTTTTTCTTCAATTTGATAACTTGGCTTTAGAGAACCTGAACGAATCACTTGATATAAAAATTCATGTGGAAAATATCTTTCTCCTGACTGATCTGCTTTTTCCCAAAAATGAACAACATGAGATTCAAGTTTTCTCATTGCTTCTTCTTCGGGAATACAGGTATCAGTGACTCTATTGTATTTATTTTCAAAAAGTTCTTTTTCTTCTGTTGGAGTCAGATCTCGATAATGAGGAATCCTTTTATAGTCATCATGTGCAACCAAATTAAAAAGATCTTCTTCTAAATTTGCTCCAGTACAAGAAATTGCATGCACTTTATCTTGTCTAATCATTTCTGCAAGGGAGAGACCAAGCTCTGCTGTACTCATTGCTCCTGCAAGGGTAACAAACATCTTTCCACCTGACTCTAAATGAGTCCCATACGCTTCAGAAGCATCCACCACTGTGGCTGCATTAAAGTGACGATAATGATGAGAAATAAACGACTTAATTGGAGATTCAGACATGCGATTTTAGTAACGCATTTCAATGAAAAAGAAAAGATGAAGTTCAAGCGTCTTTTTCAAAAGCCACTTGAACTTCGCTATTTTATTCAGAAAAAGACTGTAAACGCGCGATTCTTTCTTCAAGAGGGGGGTGGGTTGAAAAGAATTTTGCCCATCCATTTCGACGATTTGATATTTTCATCGAACTAAACGCATTCGCACCCTGACTTGTTTGACGCGGATCTTCTAACTCAATTGTCTGACGCAACTTTTCTAATGCAGCGGTCATTTTCTCTCGACCCGCAAATTTTGCTCCACCTGCATCTGCTCTAAACTCTCGATATCGAGAAAACCAGGCGACTACCATCGTTCCGAAGACCATAAAAACCATCTCTAAAACAAAAACAGTCATATGGTAAGCAAAGTAAGACATCCCTTCACCCTCGTCATCTCTCGAGGCTTGAGATATCCCAAAAGCAATCACTCGAGCTAAAAACATCACAAACGCGTTGACCACTCCTTGGATCAAAGTCATGGTGACCATGTCTCCATTGGCAATGTGAGCGACTTCATGTGCCAGAACTCCTTCGAGCTCTGCTCCATTCATTCGATTCAAAAGGCCTGTTGAAACCGCAACGAGTGAATTCGATTTAGTGGGACCCGTTGCAAATGCATTGACCTCAGGAGAGTCATAGACTCCCACCTCTGGCATTGTGGTTAAACCGGCTCTTCGAGCTAAATCATGAACTCGATCCACTAACTCCATGGAGCGAGCATCTGCTTTTTGAGGGTCAATAATCTGAACTCCCATCGCAAATTTGGCCATGACTTTTGAAAGGAGTAGCGAAATAAAAGCTCCTCCCATCCCCCAAACCAGGCAAAATACCATTAAATTGGAATAGTCGATTCCATACTGAGTAAGATAGGCTCCTACTCCGAGAATGTTCAAAACCAAAGAAATTGTGATCATCACTAAAAAGTTGACCATCAAAAAGAGACCAATTCGCTTAAACATCAACATTTTCCTCCAAGCAAAAATTTGTCATTTCCACTCTAGAATGGTCTTTTCTTTTTAAAAGTCAAGATTTGTGACGCATTTCTATCCACTTGAGTTGAAAGACCTATGCGACTGGCAATAAAATATTCGTGTAAATTAAAGGGACATGGGTAAGTTGCAGCTATGCGGCATCATTGTATTTTTTCAATTGAGCCTCTAGCTGGTCAAAGAGTTTCTCGGTCTTTGTTTTTATTTTCGGTATTTCGGCAATAAACTTTCGTCTCATTTGTTCTAAATTTGGATTTATGAAGCAAATATTCTCGAGATTTTTCTGACGCTCCGACAGTTTTTCCTCTGGAGTCATAAACCCAATTCCCCCATGGAGTCGTCTCTTGTTATAATGTCCGATCCATTGATGAAGGGATTTATTGAACGCCTTGATACTCTCAGTAGGTGCCCTCCAGTAAAAGTTCTGCTCATCGATTCGATGAGATCTTTCTACTTTTCCATTGAGTTCCTTTTCTCCTGGGGGAATACAACGATGCCTAATTCCATTTCTCTCACACCACTCATCCATTGGATGAATCGTCTGCGTAAACGGAATGAATCGGTAAGTAAACTCCTGACCGTTATCCGTTTGAATCGTTCGTATGGGGAATGGAAAGTGCGTTTTTAATCTATTGAGAAACATGACCGTGGTTCGTGCATTAATGGATTCTACACACCAAGCATACCGGTATCTGGTGCATTCATCTATTGCTACATAAACAAATGCTCTCCTTCCATTTACGGGCTCTGGAACGTATTTTACATCCATTTGAACCCTCATTCCGGGAATCGGTAACTCATACCTTTTTCTGTGAGCTTTTATCTTATTTGTTTTGGGGGAACTTGGTTTTCGTCTTTTATTCAGAATGTGACATATCGTCGTCACTGATAGCTTAATCCCTGATCTCTTGAGTTTCTCGCTTAGCATCACGCTTCCAGATGAATTACTCATTCGCTTTACTTTTTCTTCTATCCATTTTGGAGTCTGATTTGGACTATTCAGAGGTTTTCTTGATCGATCTTCTAACGCCCAGATTTCGTATTTGGCTCGCTCTAAACGGTTCAACCACTTGTAATACGTCTTTTCACTAAATCCTCTTCTAGCGCATGCCTCCCTCACATTTCTGATCTTATGAGCTAATAAAATCAGTTCAATACGAACTTTCACATTTTGTGGTGTATTACATCGAATTTGTGATTTCAGTTTTCCCCGAAGTTTTTTATAGTCTTTCATAGGTTGAAGAGTTCCTTTCGTAAGGGTCTGTTATTTTGTGTAAAAAACATCATACCCGAACTCTTCAACTTAATTTTCTTAGATCTATCTTATATTTACAGATAATCTCTTACCTATGTCTCTTTAATCCACAGACTTTTTTTGTCACTTAAATCATACAGCTGATTAAATCTTGTACAGTCCTAAAGAACACCCGTTTAACTAAGTCATTGAAATAATTTACTCAATCTCCCCCTATTCAAACCTATTTTTTTGGCATAAGCATTGCGATAAGGGGCACGTCAGTTATTGAAGATGATTCAGTTCATCTTCTTATTAAGGAGCGGTCATGAAGTGGAAGTGGTTTATTAGCGGTATTGGATGTGGCCTCATCACCTCAACTCTTTGTTTTGGGTCTGTCCCAAAAAATGTCACCAACGATGGTGCTCTCTATGAAGAACTCGTACCGAGTCGAGCAAAAAAAATCAGACGACAAGACATCAGAAACCTGGTTCAAAAAGATTATGATCGCCTTGCAAATCAAGAAGATCGATATCGAAACGAAGACAGAAGAAGAACAGCTGCCATAGAAAGACGGCTGAGAGCACCCATGCGCAGAATTCAAAAAAGATCTTATAAACTCAAAGCTAGAAAAGTAAATCGTCGTTAAAAGTTATTTTCACTGCCCAAAGACATTCAACTCGATACGGGTTTATCCCTACATCATGGGCGTTGAATGATTGAAGATCAGTGAGACAAAGAATTTCTCTCTCCTCTCTCTCCCTCTTTGTCTCACTGATACTCAAAAAAAGGAAATTTATGAAAACCAAGTTGATACTCCCTCTTTTTGGAATCATTTTGATAGGAGTTCTTTTTTTAAAAAATACAAAACGAGTTTTCTTGAAAAAACCTTATTTTAAGTCACACGATATCGCGCATATCCATTGGAATACGTTAGGAAAAAAAAGACTAAAAAACACAAACCTGTTATCAGGTGAATGGGTTTTAAGTGACACCTACCACAAAGATAAAAAAACTTTACGTCAACTGGGAAAGACAACAGAGGAACTCCACCAAGAAGGTGGAGTTCTCTCTCCTGATCTCAATCACTATACTCTTAAACTGAAAATTGATGTCTTCGAACTTCCCATCAGTAGTGGTTCAAAAGGTCCTCATGTATCAATTGCTATTCAAAAAAATGGAATGGGCTATGAGAGGACTCAGCCCGCACGCTGGTGCCCACTAAAAAACAACATTGGATTTGAATTCACACGATTTATAGATGAAAAACAACAACAAACCTCAGACCAAACTCTGATTCGTTGTCTATCAAACAACGGAAATAACCTGATTTGTCAAGTTGCACTCATTTCTAAAGGCTTTATGCCCAAAAAAACAAAACACCTAGGGTTTTATGAGTTTCAAAAAAAATCAGAATCTAATCAAAAAGTTGCGGGTTTTTTTCAATGACCGCACTTTTCTTTAATCGATTCATCAACTGATCTCTTAAAGCTGCAACTTTTCTTCTTTTTAAATGGTCTTTTATTTTAAACTTTTCTTCTAAATTTAAATCTGAATAATTTGGCTCAAAAGATTCCAAAACAACACCAATTAAACGATCTTCTCCAGCACCCAACGGGTAAATTTTAGGAGCGCCACCTTTTTTTAGATTTAAAACATGATCTTTAGAAAAAACATCTTTCAGATATGCATCCACTTCCCCAACTCCTGGGAGACCTGCATTCACACGAGTAAGTTCCATCTCTTGAACTTTTACGGTTTTTAATGGAGCTAAAATTCGATCAATTTCTTTTTTTGCTGAGTTCTTCTTCATTAAAGCAGCAACCTGCTGTGCCGTACTCTCAATATATACTTTAATTTTTTCTCTATCAGAAGAACGGATTAAATCTTTTACAATTTCATTTTTTACATCATCAAAATTTTTTCCTTTAAAACGAGTTTCCTTTTGCAATTCAAATCGATTCATCGCTGTCTGTTTTTGATCTTTATTTTCAAGATATTTCTTCACTTCAGCTGAAGTCACGGGAATAGCTGATCTAGAATTATCTGCAGTCAGATGGACAAACCTTACTTTTCTACGATCTTTCTTGACTGCAAATTCATTTTGAACTTCTAAGTCAGATACGGAAACTGAATTTTGAAAATAATTTTCAAACTGTTTCATTACTAAATCACTTCGAATCGCTTTTTCAAAAGAAGCTGGAGTATAGCCGTTTGCTTGAAGTACTTGTTTATATTTTTCTGTATCAAAAGGTCCTTCTGATTGAAAAACCTCTATTTGTAAAATTTGTTCCCTTACTTCTTCGTCGCTTGGAACCAATCCCATTTCAATTCCTTCTTCAACGGCTAACTTTTTAAGGGCTAATTCTTCTAATACACTTTCACGCAACCGAAAACGCTTAATCTGCTCTTCTGTTAATCCCCCAGAAAGATTTTTAAAAAACGCTGCACGCTGTTCAAAAGTTCTTTGAAATTCAGAAAGTGAAATCACCTCTCCATTGACACGCCCAGCAATTCCACCTTGCATTGAAGTGTCTGGCTGAAAAACACCTAAAAACACAAAAACGAAGACAATCGATCCAATGATCAATCCTGTAATCCACGTTCCATACTTCTCTTTCATCCTACTAAAAAACATGCTTTCCTCACTTTGACTCAGTCGTTCGTTTTCTTTGTTATAAGACGGAGAGCTCTCAGTCTCAATGCTGTTTCTTCTTTTTTTTAAAAAAATAAACTCTTTTTTTACCTATTTTACAAGGATAAGGCATTGAGATTCTTGTGAAATAAGAGATAATGGTTCCGATTTGATTTAAAGAGGCTCTATATGTTTCGATATCTATACCAGTATCGTTTTTATCTACTACTAGCATCACTTGTTTTAATTCCTGTGATTGCCATTGATACGTCTACTCGCTCCCCGAGCCAATATACCTTTTTTGATAAAGCCATTCTTGGAATTACCTCACCTTTTCAAGCAATTATGACCGCAACTTTAAATTTCGGGGTCGAAGGATACCATGACTATATCTACTTATGGGACACGCAAAAAGAGAACTCTAAACTCTTGTTAAAAAATCAAGAATTATACAATCTTGTCATTCAGCTCAAAGAAACCCAAGCTGAAAACCTCAGACTGCGAAACCTTCTGGAATTTAAAGAATCATTTGAAATGAAGGGGGTTGTTGCTCGAGTCATCGCTCAAGACGTATCTCCTGAATTTAGAGCCATTCGAATAAACCGAGGAGAGGATGACGGATTAAAAGCAAATATGGCTGTAGTCACCGACCAAGGAGTCGTTGGACGAATTCTCAGAACAACATCTGGAACAGCTGATGTCGTTACCATTTTGGACCTTCTCTCTGTTGTGGACTCAATTGTAAAGCGATCACGAGTTCGGGGAATCGTTGAAGGGCTAACTGATAATTTATGTCAACTAAAGTTTGCCCTGAGAACTGACGATGTCGAACCCGGAGATCTCTTAATTTCAAGTGGTCTAGGAGGAGTTTTCCCTAAAGGAGTACCTGTAGGGCGAGTTTCTGATGTAAAAAAACTTACCTACGGAGTGAGTCAAACCGTTATTGTGGATCCAAGTGTCAACTTTGAAAAACTAGAAGAAGTCTTTGTAATTACCGAGTCTCTTTCTATTCCGCTTCACATGAGTACAAAAATTCAAAAACAAACGGCTGAGCTCCCAACGCTTGCTCGGAGTCAACCGTGACTCGTTACTTAATTCGATTCCTGCATCTTCCGGGAATCTTTTTCCTTCTTTTACTTGGTACAACCATTCAAGGCTCGCTTTTTATGAATTCGTCTTTTGGTCACCTCAAACCAGAAATTAATCTACTTGCAGTGATCTGGTTTGCCCTTCACCGAAACTGGTTAGAAGGAGGAATCCTCACTTTATTTGTAGGGAGACTCGTAGAGATTCACAGTGGTGCACCCCAAGGGCTTTTCTTAACATCCTATATGGCTGTTTTTTTAATGACCCGATTAATTGATCGAGTGTTACTCATTCCAAATCAAAAGGCTTTATTTACCTATATTTTTTTTCTGACATTATTTTTTAAAATTAGCCAATTAACAGTACTTGGACTTCTGAATTCTGCAACTTACCACTGGAAAAATATGCTGACCTGGAGCATCCCTCAAGGAATTATCCAGGTCTGCCTTGCCTATTGGATCTTCCCCCTTTTAGAAAAGTTTGACTGGAAAACATATAAAGACCCTAGATCCCGACAAGCTCTCGAGGATGAGCTCCGTCTTGATGAGGAGGGATTCTAGTGGCTTTTTTAGGACAAGAAGAACAACTCAGGGAATTTCAAGATCGATTTCAATATGTTTATGGTGGTCTCACTATTGCTCTTCTCATTGTTGTTTTTCGTCTTGTTTTTTTACAAATTTTTAGCGGAGACGAACTCAGAAGAAGGTCGGAAGAACAACGACTCAAAAGAGTAACTATTCAAGCTCCACGTGGAATGATTTTTGATCGAAATGGAACACTGCTGATCGATAATCAAGCTGCTTTTGATTTAGAAATCACTCCCCAATACCTAAAAGAATCAAAAAGAAAAGATGAAATTTTAGAAAAGCTTTCAAAACTTGTAGATATTCCGATCGAACAAATTAAAAAGAAACTTAAAAAAGCAAGATACCAAGCAGCATTTGTTCCCGTTAAAATTAAAACTGATCTTTCTCGAGACGAAGTAGCTAAGATTGAATCGTGGAAAATTGATATGCCAGGTGTCTCTGTTGCTATGGAGATCAAAAGAACCAATGTCTATGGAGACACCGCTTCTCACTTCTTAGGTTATATTGGAAAAATTAATTCAACCGAACTTCCTAAACTCAAAAAGAAAGATTATCGCAGAGGAAGTTCCATCGGAAAAATTGGAATTGAAAAAGAGCTTGAAAAAACCCTCCGAGGACAAGACGGAGAAGAACTCGTAGAAGTCGATGCTCTTGGAAGAAAAGTCAGAGAAGAACAAACCATGGAAAATGTTCTTGGAAAGGCAGTAGGAAAACCAGCTATTCCTGGAAAAAACCTTATCCTCTCTGTCGATCAAGACCTCCAACTGGAAGCCAAAAAAGCTTTTGGAGATAAAGTCGGAAGTCTTGTTGCCATGAATCCAAAAACCGGTGAAATTCTTGCGATGATCTCTCGACCTTCTTTTGATTCAACGGAATTCTCAAGAGGTATTCCTTCAAAACTCTGGAAAAAATTACTTTCAAATGATGCTCATCCTCTCAGAGACAAAACAATACAAGACCATTACATGCCCGGATCCGTTTTTAAGGCACTCACTGCAATTGCAGGTCTTGAAGAAGGAGTGATTACCAAAAATACTTACTTTAACTGTAAGGGTGTCCACCGAGTGGGAAGACTCCCTGTACATTGCTGGAAAAGAAGTGGTCATGGAAATCTTAATGTCGTTTCTGCCCTAGAACAATCATGTGACGTTTTCTTTTACAAAATGGCACAAAAACTCGAAAGCGTAAATCTTCTGCACAAATGGGCATCATACTTTGGTTTAGGAAAGAAAACAGGAATCATGCTTCCAGGGGAAGTTCCTGGACTGATTCCAACCGAAGAATGGAAGAAAAAGCGTTTTGGAAGAATATGGACTACTGGAGAAACCACCTCTGTTGCTATTGGACAAAGCTTTGTCCTCACAACAGTTCTCCAATTGGCAAATGTCTATTCTACATTAGGGAACGGAGGTTTTCTCTATAAACCTTTTTATTTAAAAAAAATCGAAACTGCCGACGGAGAAGAACTTAAAACCTTTGATCCCGAACTCGTAAGAACAATTCCTGTAAAAAAAGAAACTCTTGAAATCATCAAAGAAGGACTCTATCAAGTCGTCAATGGAAAAAAAGGAACCGCAAAGTTTCTTAAAATTCCAGGCGCTGATTTCGCTGGAAAAACAGGGACTGCACAGGTTGTTCGTCTCTCAAAAGATAAACTTTATGGCAGCTGTAAAAACCTTCCCTATAAGTTTAGACACCATGCTGTTTTTGCCGGCTTTGCCCCTGTAAAAGACCCGGTCATCGCAGTGGCCCTTGTAGCAGAACATGAATGCGGGGGAAGTACAGGTGCAGGTCCTATTGCAAGAGCGGTGATCAATGCTTACTTGAAGAAAAACTACCCTTCTCTTTTAAAACAACCCAAAGTCATTAAACCTTTGGCCCCCATTCCTATTTCGTCTGGAGATGAGCAATGACCTATTCAACAATGGAATCTGATATTCAAGACTTTTCTTCCATTCACCATACTGGATATGAAGAAGATTTTAAGAAATTTAATTGGAATTTATTCTTGATCCAACTCATTTTATTTTCAGTAGGCATTTGGAATCTCATTAGTGCTACCACAGTTGAAGATAAAGCATCTGGACTCTATAAAACCCAAATTATTTGGTTTGCAATAGGACTTGTAATAACAGGATTAATTTTACT
>PBMP01000003.1 GCA_002722705.1 Pseudobdellovibrionaceae bacterium
TTGACGGCCAGATGGGTAATTAAATTTCCGGCAGCAGTGGGCACGGATGCGCCGGAATTGGGGTACGCGGGAGTATTCATTCGAAGCTCTTGGCCCGGCTGTGTAAAGTACGGGGTGTCATAACATTGATTAGCAATTGTGCCCCACAAGCGGATGCAAACGTAAGCAGTTGCTACGCCGTGCATAGTGCGCACTCCTCCTTAAATAAGGGGACTCGTAAATAATATTAAGGGGTATTGTTTGTTACTTGTCGCAATTGTATGCTACCGCCTTGGCCGCAACGTCAAGTAAACTAAAGATGGAATCATTGTGTTTTATTTTATCATATGCTAATTTACACAACAATGTTAGCGCAGTGCGCTGCCGCCGCGGGAAAGCCACCCCCGCTGCGCACCAGCACACTGGCGCTCGCCATTAAAACAACTACACCGCCGCAAGCAATTAATAAAAATATGAATAAATTAAAAACTTAATGCAATACTTTGTTGACGTCTGCGCGCAACCCAAAATTACCATAATTTGAAATTTTATTAAAAACATATTAGCGTCGTGACAACAACACAACAGCCGTGCTTCACGCCATGACCATCACCGCCGAAACGCGCTATCCGCTGGTCGCTGCCAGTTGCGCACCGCCGCCCTCGGTCGCCACAATCGAGGTGCACTGCTCGGCGTTGCAGCGTTTTCTTATTCGGTCCCCGCCGTCGTTTCCCGAGGCCGAGCTTGACCCGCATCAGACCAGGGTCGGCTGGAGCAAGCTTGACGACGGCGCGGTAGAGGCCGTGGTGCAGGTCACGGTCGTTCGGATTGGGGGGGAGAGCGCGGATTTTTCAAACCAAAGCCATCGAACCCGAGTGGCAAATATGGATCTGGGGCCGTGGTTGCGGGAGCAAGACGCCGCGGTGCGCACTTTTGTCAAAACTGCATCAGTGACGCAGTTGTCACCCGCGCAAACGCTGCCCACACAGCTCAAAACGTACTCGTTTGCGTGTGACACGAGCGGCATGCCATTGTCCGACGATGCCGCAAACACGCACTGCGCGGTGCTCCAACGCTTTGCGCTGCAGCAGCCGCCGTCCTGCATTGGCGCGCAGATTGATCCGTCGGGCACCAAAATTGGCTGGCGGCGCCCGCAGCCGGGCGCGCTCGAGCTGGTGGTGCAGCTGCGCATCTTGGCACTCGATCCTGCCGCCATTACAGCCGCAACGCCGTCAGACACGCCGCAGTGGGTTCCGGCCGACTTTGACCGCGCGGAGCACCGCGAGCTTTCGGACAAGCTGGACATTTCCGATTGGCTGCGCTTTCAGGACGCGCGGGCGCGGCGGTGGATTAGCGCGGCGACACACGAGCGGTCCACAACGCCGTGATTGAATCAGCGGTGTGTAGCAGCGTAGCAACAATCGCAAACGCCCGCGCAGGGTTCATATTGCCGGCGGTTTGCTGGTCTGCTTTGCCACGGGACAGCCGTAACATATATGACACTGTCGTAGAATAGAATGACAACAAAGATGTTGGTCCCATTTGTGGTTGTTGCGGCGGTGCAGTCGGCGCTGGAACCAAGCTGCCCCAACTTTGAGTCGTATTGGGTGGGACAATTTGAAGAAATAGGAAGTCCCACTGTTTGGGGTAATAGTTTGCCCACAGCTGCAGGAAATTTGATCACTCATCTTGCCGCAAAGCAAAACGGAAAAGATGAGGCGTACCCTTATAATTTTGGATTGGATTCCTGGGTTACGAATGGTAATTTGGACACTAATGATGGGTATACTTATCCTCTGTACGAACCACATAATGTCAATCAAGATTTGGAATTCCCACAGAGTTCCGAGCAATATTATCTTGGTGGGCAGGACTATGGACCGAGAACAGATGATGGAATCAAGTATTCATTATTTTTTTTAATGGAAACTCATACAAGTGACACCGGAACAAGTCTTGACAAAGCTTTTTCGGGTTTAACGCAATACCTTGTCAACACAAACCGACTACAAACTTACAATGTTTCTCGTGTGACTCGAGCAGAAGATGAAGACGATTATAACTTTCTCAAAAGTAAGAACCCACCATATATGCTGCATATAAACATAACGTGCTTAGAAGAAGATGACTATAAGTTTCCTGCAAATGAAGCAGATTTGACAAAAAAAGGATCCCCACTCGAAGATTTTTATGGAGACGAATTTGGGCACACAATTGTTGTCTACAATGTTACTCTCGAAGAGAATGTTATAAAATTATCCGGGGCATCGGGATTAAAAAGTTCTAGATTTTCCTATCTTGATCCATTCCTGAACTTAAATTCTCGCGATTGTGACGTTACGACCACAATTGTGAATCATGATCAAAAGTGCGTCGACGAAATTTTCTACATTACGACGCCAACGCCGGCGCCGAATTCGACTGAAGTCTATCCATTGTGTCAAAATCCAAAGTACGGGTCGTACTGGGTGCAGCCGCAGGAGGAGGGTGGGTTAAGTTCAAACGTATTTGGCGCAACCTGCGTGCCCACCGCCGCGGGGAACTTGATTACATACTTGGAATCAAAGGCCGCAGGGCCAGATGCGGATCCACAAATTGCGTATCCTGAAACAGATCTCGATAATTTAGAATTGTTAGACAGCGGCGCATACATTTATAAACTTGAAACTTCACTTCCGTTTACTGAAAATGGATACCCTTACCTCGGCGGCGTAATTCGGCACAAAACTAGTCAAGACATTCAAGGCTTGTATTATGCGATGAAAACGAACAAACTCAAAGGAACTCTTATTGAAGACGGGCGCACGGGATTGCAGCAGTACCTGGATGATCTCAAGGTGCTCGGCGCTAAGACGGTGGAGGGCATCAATCGCACAGCCAATGTGTCTGACTTTGATTTTTTAAGCGACTACAGCGCCCCGTACTTGTTGCACATTGAGCACAAGTGCTTGGAGCAAAATGATTACAAATTAATTGTCACTATAACTTCATTTGGTGACAAGATTTATGATAATCCAGTAGTAGACTTAAAATATGACAATAGTATGCCCACAGTAGACGACTTTCATGGCAGCAGGTTGGGGCACACCATTACTGTCTACGATACAGACATAAATGCCGCTAACGAAGTAAAGTCCATGTCATTGTATGGCGCGTCGGGGCTCAAGGCGTCACGTGACCAAAATAATATTAGACACTGTGCCGTTACCACGACAAATGTTTATAGCGACCAAGAGTGTATTGTAGGAATTACGCGCATTGTGGACCGGCGCATTGTGGACCGGCCGTCGTCGTCGTCGTCGAAGAAGAAAATGTCCCATGGGACGATAGCGGCGATTGTGGTGGTGGTGGTAGGCGGGATTGCGGGGGCAGGGTACTATGTCTACCGGCGGCAACAGCAAATCAACGCCGCGGGATACATGATTTTCGCAAAGAATTTTATGTAAATCACATTAGATCACAGCTGCGAGCAGGTGCGGTGTCACGTGTTGGCGTGCCCTCACGTTTTGTTTTACAAAGTTGTGTCCACAAAAGGCAACATTCTCGGTTTTTTTTTACCTTTTTTACCATTTTTCTTTTGTGGTTTAGCGGCGCCACCGGCGTCACCAGCGGTAGCTGGAAGGGGTCGTGGTTTTGGGGCATACAATTCCTTTGCGGCGTTTTTGAGCTGATCGGGCGTTTCAGCTTTTTTTGCAATGGCACGCGCAATTGCGGGGATTTTGGTCTCAATCAAACCCCTTTTCGCCGTATTGAATTTGTAGACGTCCTCACCCACGGGTCTTTCAAGTTTCCAAAAGTCTTCTAGCAGGTTTATGGGTTGACGTGCAATATACTGATTATTTTGTTTTTTGAAATATTTAAAGTCGGAAAGTGTGAATTTTGAGCTTTCGTATCGTGGATCATCTGAAATGCTGAGGACTTCTACTTCTCGGGGCAGCAATTGTTCCCAATGTGGCGGCGGCCGAAACGCAACGACTAAATTGGCATCTTTTATATTCAAACCAAAATTAGCATTTAAAATGTCGCCACCAACAACTGTGACTGATTTGTATCCTGCATTTTCAAATTTATCTTTTATTTGGGTTTGGAGATCATCATTACTGTAAGAGTAGTCATAAAGTTCAACTGTTACATCTTCCTTTTTTATTTTTAACGATTCAACTAAGGCCTTTAAAAATACAAAATCTTTATTTGCATTTCCTGAAAACAAAAAAACTATTTTCATGGCGCAAAAACAACGCGTACTGTGTTAAAAAAACAATTTCTAAAATAGTTTGTGCCGAATAAATAGCACAGCCATGACGTGTTACGCCAATCGCTGCGCGCTTGAGATGTGGTTGCAAAGTGCGGCGCCAAAACACGCGGGCATTGCTGCTGGCTTTTCACAGCAGCGTGTATTCCACCAAAAAAAACTGGCGCACCAGACTGCATTGCTGTCGCGAAAAGGCGGTCAACGCGACGTGTTCCGGCAACTGCAACTCGCAATCGGAAACTGCTGCGAGCTCGGGGTTTGATTGCAAAAGCTTTGCAACGCTGTAGTCTCGCCCAAGTTTGGCCGCCACGTGGAGCAACGATTCGCCGCTGCAATTAAAAACAAGGGAATCGGCCAATTCTGGCAGCGGACTGCCGCGCGTTAGCAGTGCAAATGGGTCACAATCAACCATTTTCTTATTTTAAGTCGGGCACCCTTAAATATTTGATTGGGCTCCATAAAAGGTTGAAATTTGCGGGGCAAAAATGGGATTTGATCCCATGATCTTAACACTGCCCTGCCATTCACACAAACAAGTGTTTCAATAAGTAAAAAAAACTTACCTAAAAGGGTGCGGGTAAATTGACTATTTATAGATGGCGTTACATGCTGATGCCTTGCAGCACCGCATCTAGTTTGATACTGGGCAGCCGCCGCTGGAGCTCCGCTTCAATGGACCGAAACAGCTGTGGGTTGCAGTAGTAACCCACGTGCCGCAGCTTCGGCAGTGCGGTCAAAAACTCAATCAAGCCGGCAGGATCCGCGCGGTACCCGCGCAGTGACAGTTTAGTGAGCCGCGGGAAGCGCTGCGATGGGAAAGCGGCGTGCTCCGCAGACGAAAGCATGTCGTTGACGGAAATGGGCACCGCGGTCTCAAAGTCCCCGTCGCGGTCCAGCCGCAAAAACTCAAGGTGGTCCATCGCGCCCGCACCAAACAACAAAACGCGCGGGTGCAGCACGCCAGACGCGTCGCTAATGTTTGCGTACCGGAGCTTGACGCAGTGGTGGAACAGCAAGTCGCAGACCTTGTCGTCAAAGTGCGGGCAGTGCGACGCGCTGAAGCACGTGAGCAGCGGCAGTCGCTGCAGCAGCTCGCACCAGGCGGCGACTGCGCCACACCACTTTGTCAGCGACAGGCTGGTGAGCGCGCCAAGGTTGCGCCACGCATTCAGCGGCCACCGAAGAGAGCCGGAGCCGGTTGTGGACGAGGCCATCAGCCGCAGCGTGCGCAAACGCCGCGGAAGCGCAACTTTGCACGGGCGCGCCGAGTGCTCCACGCGCATGCCGAGAATGCGGCACGTCTCCAGGTTGACGCACGAGGCAAAAATGTCGCGCATGTCGGATTCGGTCCACGAGCTGCCGTTTGGCGGCATACCAAAAAAGACGTCAATGACCTGCAGCGTGTGCGCGTTGACACCAAACGGCCGAATTCTTATTTGCGGCCACACCAAAATCGCGAGGGTCTTCATTCCGCCAAAGAGCCGGGGGCCTGCGCAGTCCAGGACGCCGGCAACAGACGGGATCCGCTGAAGCGTCGCGTCGTCAGTGGGGTCGTCCCCGCAAACAACGAGCGACCGGCACACATGTCGCCACATCCGGCACACGGCACGGATGGACAGCAGATCGTTCAGCGAGAATTCGCCGACCTCAAACACAACTCGCCACAACTCCGCGGGAAGGTCGGGGGTCATCGCGGCGCGACCCTCGGCGAAGTGCGTAAATTGAACAATCGCCGCGTAAAAAATACGCTAAACTGCCACGTCGCATCATTTGTGCTCGACTAGATGCACGTGTCCATGAAACAAGCTACGCTGTCTTCCTGGGCGACTACAACATCTTTAGCGGGCGATAACGCCGCCGCCTCTCTTGAACGTTTGAGCCCTTGCCGGGCCTCCTCGTGCTGTCTCAGTGCGGCGCTGTGCTCGGTCGTTGCCGTTTTCAGTGCTCGCTCGTGTTCTTCGAAGGCACTTTCAGCGTTTTTTACGGCAACATTAAACGGATCTCCTTTTTCTTCATAGCTTTTCAGATTCTTTATCATGGTTTGAATGTGAGGAAGCGCATTTTTCCAATCTTGGTGCAACCCGGCGTCGATGGCAATAGCGCTGGTCAAGGCAATGTTGACAATATCATTCTGGGGACTCGAAACTGCTTTCATCGCATCAATCAATTGTTTCCACAGCTCCTCCATGGTTGATTTAACGTTTCTTTTTTCTATCAAGTTTTGGAAACTTTCGTAGTCGCCTTTAAGTTGTGAGAGATCGTGTTCGTAAAAATTAAGAAACATCATAGCCTTCTCACCAACCTCATGAAGATAAATTGGGTCCTTTCTTAATAAATGCCTGTACCACGGGTCCCATTGCGCCTGAAAAATTGTTGGACTGGGCAACGAACCCGAGATCGATTCGAATCGATCAATTGCATCTTGGGGAGATAAAGTTCCAATACGTTTTTTGTTTGTAAAAAATCCTTGGCGCACCCGCTTGATCCATTTGTTTGCTGCGGCACAATCGTGCTCATCTTTGGAGTAAAAGGCTTCCTGCTCATCCTTGGCTTTTTTTAAGCGCGTTGCGGCTACGGCCATTTGTTCTGTGGCGTCTTTGAGTTGGCCCGCGGCGGCGTCGAGGCGCGTTTGGGCTTTGGCCATTTGTTCTGTGGCGGTTTTGACTTGGTCCGCGGCGGCGTCTGCAACGGGATTGGGGCTTTGCGAGCGGGCGTCAACGACCCGGTCGACACGGGCGCGCGGGTCAAACACCGGAAAATCCGGTGTCACTGATCCATTTTCTGTGCGCAAAGTCGGCTCGGGCGACGTTGATGTGGAGCGATCGCCCGCCGCGGCGCCGGCGGCGACATTGGCATTACTTTCATCCGACGATGATGAAATATCTAAACTAAAAGACATTTGCGGTAACTACAATCTGTTATTTGAAGCCTAAATACTGTACAGTCACAAGTTTCCGTGAGAGTCAAACGCGCGCACCGCCTCATCGGATGCGCGCGACCGGGTCAGTGCCGCACGCGCGTGCGCGCGCAATGCTGGCAACTTGAGCCACTCGTCAATAACCAGCACAGCGTCCTTGAAGCCAAACACCTCGGCCAGCCCGGGAGGCACCACGCGGGGCGGTTTTGTGCGGTATACCAGCGTGTGACCCGCTTTTACTGCGGCGGCATCGGCGGCGTAAAGCGCCGCCACCAGCGCCGCCGGCCACGGCGTGCGCGACGATTGCTCGATGCGATCCGCTTCGGCTACCGCCGCGTCCCACGGGGTCTTGTCCCACCGCAGTCGGCTGAGCTCGGCGGCGCGCGTCGCGCCGATTGATGGCTGCAGGCGCATCTCGAAACGCCCACAGCGCCAGTGCGGCGGCGCCAGCGCCGCCGCGTCAACGCACACCGCGGCGTTGCATCGCGACCACCGCACGGGGGGGTTTAGCCGCCCGGCCACAAAGCCGTCGGCCCGGCTCACGCACGACACCGAGAACGAGCCCGTCTCCGACAGCGCCCAGTCTGCGGTGACTGACAATTCGCTGGACCCGCCGGGCGACTGCAGCGTGGTCTGCACGCGACCGCGCATGGCAATCAAGTAAAGAGCGCTTTGGCGGGGGGGGCTGCTTGCTTGAGCTCGGCCGCAATCTGACACCCGTGGCAGTAAAAGCAGGGCAACAGCGCAATCCACCAGTACATGCAAATTTCCGCGGTCGTGGTCTTGGGGGGCTCGCCTTCGGCGTGCGTGGCGGCATACGCGGCCAGCACCGGCCAGTTTTCGCACGCCCCGCACCCCAACAAGCTGCGCGGCCACACGTCGGGCCACCACGCCGGAAGGCACGGGCAGCAATCTTTGTAGCCCCCGTGCAGCACCTCAAAGGCGCGGGCGTACACGCACGGCGCGCAAAACGCCCCGCAGCAGCACACGTACAGCCGCTCGTTGGACTTGGCGCCCCAGAAGTTGGCAACGTCGTGCGCAAACGGGCGGCGACCAAACACCAGCGGCGGCGCAAGCAGCTTTGCCTGGGGTTCCGCCATGACCGACACTGTGATGTCAAGATCGGCACATATACCCGCGCGCCACGAGATGGCTCACCCCGAGTAACGGATAAAACCAAACGAATTGGCGGTAACAATCGCAACAGAGAAAACAAACACTCTCAAATAAATGATTTTTGTTGATCTTTGCATTGCTGGGGGGTTTGAAATTTCATACGCGCTCGAACGATGGATTGTTGAGCACGAAGATGTCACATCCAGTGTCAGCGTGCACTGCCGGGCCTTATGTAGGGTGTTTCGGAGCGCTCGGAGATGGCAGCCGCACACGTTGCACGAAATTCGCGCTGCTATGCAGCGGCCGCTGTTGCAGTACGTGGGCAGACCGCACCCAACTCAGGTTACGCGCGTAACGTACGGCGGCGTCAATTGCATTCAAGTTGCTGGGGAAAACCCAATTTTTGTCGTGCACGGCGGTGGCTTTGTTGCCGGGAACTGGGCCGGGTACGGGGGATACTGCAACGCGCTCGCTCGTATCAGCGAACGGGGCGTAGTGTTTATTGATTACAACACATCGCAACCTCATAGCGAGCAAGTAAAGCAGATTGCTGCCGTTTTGGAAGAAGCAAGGCCATCGACTGTAGTCGCTGACAGCGCTGGAGGCCATTTGACGCTGTGCGCGTACGAGGACTACGGCGTGGCGGCCACTCAAAAAACAATTTTATTTTCCCCGGTGGCCGACCCCCGATGCATCTCCGATTCGTTCGTTGAGAATGGAAACTGTTATTTAGAAAACCGCTGTTTTGGGAACGATCCCGTGGGCGAAGTGATGCTAAACCCCACCGTAACTGCGACACTGCTGCAATCGATCACGGACAGAGTAGCGTGTATTGTGCCACCCAACACGTTGGTCTTTGCGAGTGAAAATGAATTGTTCGCGGATGACGCCAGGTTGCTGGAACGCAGCGGGGCTGAAGTTTGTCTTGATCCCGCTAAACCTGGAGGCACGTTTCACGCCTGGCCGTTGTGGGACATTCCAGAAGCAGAAAAAACACTACAAGCCGCACTAAACCCGTCCAGTTAGAATTTGAATTTGAGGAGCTGTGTATCAATTAAGCCCCTTTATGCGAGTTGCGCTCTTTGTGGTGCAGCTGTATATAAGCAGTGTGCGTTGCAGTGCAATCGCATTATGGAGGTCACCCTTGATGTCGAAGTAATAACTCGTGACAATGTGCCTGAGGGGGCGACAACAATCATTGCGCCAATAGCCACTAAAATCGAGGACAGCGCATTTGCAAAACACCCAACGGTGAAGGAGTTTCATGGCCCAAAAATAACGGTAATTCAAGGTAGTGCATTTTATGGTTGCAAACAGCTGCGAGTGGTCGACGTTCCAAACGTGACTAAAATTGAAGGTTATACTTTTTCTTCGTGCATTAATCTAACAACGCTAAGCATACAAGCAACAAGTGTTATTGAACGACACGCTTTTTATGACGCGTTCAGATTGCGCTCGATAACTCTGCCCAACTGTACCGCTATACGGTACGAGGCGTTTAGCGGCTGTACTGCCCTGAAAGCTGTGGATGCGCCGATCTGTAAAATGGTAGGCGACAACGCGTTTTCAAGATGCGTAAGTTTAAAAACACTTATTTTTCCAAAGCTAACAACAATAAATTCCGGCGCTTTTATGAGGTGCGATCAGCTTGAATTTGTAGACCTTCCTGCGTGTACAACCATAGGCTATGAAGCCTTTGGGAGTTGTGAAAACCTGAAAACGGTTGATGCGCCAAACTGCACAACCATAGAGGACGTTGTGTTTGATCACTGTCCGTCCATGGAGCGCTTACGATTGGGTCGCTTATACACGTTTGATATGCTTGAGGGGGTGTTTGCGGCCCGGTCCTTGAGGGACTGCCTGCGGGTCGGGTCGTGCGTAGAGGCCGCAAATCCTACAGTCACGGCAGAGATTGAATGGACGTTTCACCCGGACGGAACGCGTGAGTCCACCTTGACGTCGCTGCGGTGCGAGCCGAATGAAATTCTAATCAGTGATATGTCTGGGGACGGATTAACTGTGACGATACCAGGGACCGGCGATTTTGACGTGTGCAATTTAATCCGAGAGGCCAACGCCGATGTTAATGCGTTTGAGCTTTCCGACGGCTTTTATGTTACGTTTCCAGAAGATCCAAATTTACGGACTTACGGGGAGGTGACGGCAAACGACGTGTATGAGCAAGCGCAACGAGGGTGGCAACCAAGTCAGGGCATCGAATTATGGTACGGAGACCCGCCTGAGCAGCAATCTTTTGTGGACGCGTGTTTGTAAGCGTTGCGGCCATATATGGGCATTGTGCATATCCGCGCAACCGCGCCACGGAGGTAGACAGGCAGTTTCCATGACGAAGTGGTTTTCTCGCTGTTAAAAGAATAACGAGAGAAAACATCACCCCAAAATGTGCAACAAGTGCAAAAGAACGCGCGTTTCCGCGGCAAAAAAAAAGTGCAGCCACCCACGCGGCTTTAGTCAAATTGCTTCGTGCAAAGCGCGGGGGATGCTGGCGCGGACGGGGGGGAAATTCAAAGGAAAGCGTGTCAAGTCTAAAAAATACGGCGGCAGTGCGTAAAGCCGAAAGCGCAACTATAACAACAGCGCGTTACCCCGCAATGCTTTCCTCCGACGCCGCGCGCTCGACGTAGCACCGGAGCACCCACGATATGCGACCTCTCAGCTTGTTCACCACGGCGTACACACTGCCGGGCGTTTTTTCAATCTCGACCTTCTCGGCGGTAAATTCTTGCAAGTACTTGTCGTGCAGCGCGAGCAACCGAGGAATTTCCAACGCGACAACGCGCCCGTGGTCCGCATCCCATAGCGGACCGAGCGGCGTTGGGCCGAACCGAAAGGTGTCGGCCTCGAGGTGCATCAGCCCGTTGATTGCGCGCTGCACGTCCGAAAGCTTGTCGGCATCAATCCGCGCTCGCGCAAAAAGGCGCGCGTACCGTTGCTTTGCTTTTTCAATTACAGCGTCCTCGGCGTGCGTCGCCCCGAGCTTTGCCATTCGAAATGAGAGCTTCTGCAACCACTTTGTAAGTTCGCCCACGCGAAAAAACTGGCTTTTCGTAAAGCCAAACGGCTGCTCGTCAGCGGCCGGCAAAAAATACTCCAGTAAAGTGGGAATTAAAACGTGGTCAGCCGACAGCTGGTTGATCACCGCTCTGTTTGCAGACGCCACGTCTGTCACCGTTCCGGTGCAAAGCTTCTCCCACACTTCGAGCACCAGCACAAGCGGCGCAAAGGTCCAGCTCAACATCACGGCCTTGAAAAAGGCCTCGTGCGTAAAAGTCTCCACTTCCCGCAAAATCGCTGCCACCAGCTCGTGCTCCACCCCCATCGTCAGAAACTCGGCGCCCCAGGTGCACGCGTCCTCGACGCAGCGCTGGACAACGCCCAAATCCGGAGATTGTGGTCGAACTGCGGCTTCCAGGCGCTCCAGCGCAGCGTCCAAGCAGGCCGTGTTTTCCGGCAAAATCTTGACTGGCATGCGCGCACAGTCGTTTGCCGCTCGCGCCAGCACGCCGCCGGGCTTGATCCTGACAAAGCAGCACCCGCCCCGCCCGGCAAGGTTGAACGCGCAGTCTTCCGGCGACAATTGCGTCAAGCCGTCGCACAGTTCGTTCTTGAGCTCTAGGACGTGGCACTGCGCCCACATGGCCTGGAAGCCACGATCCAGCAAACGCTGATTCTCCATGTCGTCGATCAAACCGTTCATAGCCCCAATGACGCGCGGCGATGCCAGACGACCGCCGGGGTACCACACGATCGTAATCACGGGGTTTACCAGCGCGTAGTCGTCCAAAATATCCAACAGCGTTTGCTGCCGCGGAAGGTTTTCAAGAGAAATCACGTTGGTTCCAATTACGATGCAGGCCAGCTTGTCGCCAATGTCAGGCCGCAGGTAGGCCGGGCGGCGCAGCGGATCAAGCCCGTGCGCGCTATTCAAAAGGGCTTCGTACAGCGCCGACATTTCAAAGCGCTGCTCGCCAACGGTGGCTACGAACTTCAACGGTTTCAGCGTGATGCAGCACGTTTCCGCAGCCATGGCGTGTGTGGAAGTGTGACGCCAGAAACATCCGTGACCTTGAAAAGCTTAAATTTAAAATTTAGGCATTTTGAAAATTCGACCGCAACAGTGTTTCGCGGCAACGGTGACCGCACAACACTGCTCGGCATGAATCACCAAACCCCGTTTGGAGCGCTGCTGCAGCTGGCCCGACCAGGCAGCGCGATTGCGCTCGACCCGGCGGCGGTGGCCGCGCCGGGGCTCGCGACCTTGACCCTTCGGGGGTACTACATTTTGAACCGAGGGCGGGGGGGGAAGAAGCGGCCGCCGCCGCTGCACATTGGGCCGCTGGCGCCAGAGTGGACGCAGCAGGACCGGTGCTCGTCCAGCCGAATGACGACGCACGCCCAGACCGGGCTCAACGTGTGGCTCGAACCGATGCCGCGCGGCAGCACCGCCGACGCGTTTGAATGCGTTCCGGTGCGGCGCGCCGACGGCAGAGTGCAGCAGCTCCAGGTTGTCAAAGCTGCGGCGATGAACAAATTGCGTACGGGTTAGTGGGTGTATTTAGGGTAATAGCGGCAAAAATCAAAAATCAAAAATCAAAAATGAGTGTTGACATTAAACAGCTGCGCACCGCGCTCGCGCGGGGGGATCGCAACGCGCCGGTGCTCAAAAATATTAAGCAGTACACGCACTTGATTCAACTCGCAACAATCGAATGCGCCAACGGCACCACAACGCTGTCGACGGTGGACACGCGGCCGCAGAAACGCCGGCGGCTCATGCAAAATTACCAGCGCATAAAAATGACCAAGGAGCTCGTGTGCCCAAACAACCCGCACGCGCGCCTCGTCACGTTTTTGCAGCTGGTGCACCACTTGGGCACGGCGCCGTGGGCGTCGGGCAAGTTTGCCGCCAACGAGGAAATTCTGATGCGCCTCACGGCCTCGCACCTCGGGCTCATTACGCACACCAAAAAGCCGCACCCTTCGCTGTACGACATGCTCGCGCTCCCGCGCGACAGCAAACCGTCGCCGCAGCAGACGGAAAACTTGATCTGGATCACAAATCGCCAGCAGGGCAAAACGACCCTCATCGGGCGGTTCATCGCGGCGCTCGCGCTCTCAGCCCCGCCGTCGGCGATGCTGGCTACCGTGTACAGCACCAAACACTCGAGAGCGGGCGAGCTCGTCAACTCCGCCAAAAGGTACTACCACTGGATGCAAACGGACGAGGGCCGGCACCCAAAGTGGCCGGCCGTATGCCTCCAGCGCGACAACGAGCGCGGATTTTTTGTTTCGTTGTCGCCCACCGCGCAGGCGTCGGGCGTGCACGCGCGCCCCAAGAATGCAGACACCTGTAGAGGTGACGCACCGGACTGCGCTTTCTTCGACGAGATTGCTTTTACGAGTCCAGACTTTTGGTTTAAATTTGCACTTCCCTTGTTTCAAATATCGGGCCGACGCGCGACATGCACGACCACCCCGCCGCCGCCAAAAACTTTTTTTGACGTCTTTGCAAAGCAAGTGCAGCGGTCCAACGCCCAAAACGACTATTTTTTTGGGCTGATCAACCACTCGCTCGCGTGCAGCGCGTGCGTGGAGGCGGGCATTCCGACCCGCTGCTGCCACAAGCTTCACTTGATCCCGCCGTGGAAGAGCCTCGTCTCGATAGCCAACGGGCTGGGCCGGCTCATGCCGAAAAACAGGCAGGACGAGTTTACCGCCGAGGTTTTCGGAGTCATGGCGGGCGCGGGGCACGCGTTTCTGCCGGCCAAGCTGCTCGACGCCATGCGCAAGCGCGACCGCGTCACGACGTGGGACGCGGCGTGCCCAACCATCTGGATCGGGTGCGACCCGCCGTGCCACGACCGCGCAGCGATGGGGCTGTCCGCGTTTGTTGTCGACCGCCGGTCGGGGCTCATCGTGGTCATCGGGCTGGCCGCGGTGGAGGCGCAGGCGACCGAGGTGCACCAGATTCAAATGGTGGTGGGGCACTGGGTGTCCGAGCTCCGCAAGCACCCGTTTGTGGCGGCCGACAGCTGCTTTGTGCCCATCGTGGAGTGCAACAATAACGACATTCTATCAAAATCGATCGTGACGGCCATCGGCGCCGCGGGGCGGAACAGAATGTACATGCCGTTTGTGAACCGCCGGTTTAAAAAGTACGTGAGCGATGGGGTCGGCGTGTGGACCACGCAGGAAACGACGCTGGCCGCTCTGTCCGTCACGTACCAAGCGCTGATTGACGGCCGGATTTCCATCGCGGACGAGATTGTCGTCACCAACCGCGAAATAATTGATGCGCGCGCAAAAAAGCCAACGCAGGAGGAGCTCGTCGAGCGCCTCGCGGGCGAGCTCGGGCAATTCGGGTACAACTCGGCGGGAAAGGTTACGGGCAAGTGCAGCGAGGACGCGCTCGATGATTTGGGCATGGCGTTTTTGCTCTCAATGTACTGGCGCGTGGCCGTCAAGCAGGCGGACCCGTCCGTCTCGGACTGAGTGCTGGGGTATTTGCGGCCGGCGGAGGGACGTGTGTCGGTATGCGCTTTGCAATTTCGCAGGCCGCCGCATCGGACTGTGTTTTGCTCCAAATTGATGTAAACGACGTGCAACAGCGCACTACGCGTCGCGGCTCGTCCAAAATCCGCTTGAAGGGGGGGGAGCGCGTGCAGGTCATTGTCCGCCGCAACGTCATTTGGAAGGTGCGCTCACCGTACCGCATCACCGAAAGCGCCGCCGCCGCCGCCAAACGCTGCAACGTCGACGCCGCGCTCATGCTCCGCGTCCTTGCCACCCCGCGGACAACGGGCGGCGTGCACGTTCGCGACGGCATCGTTGTGACCGTGGCGTCAATCGTGGGGGGGGAGGTCATTCAAGCGGTGCGCCGGGTGCCCACACCCGCGGAGCTTGCGCCAGCCCCGCGTTGACCGCCGCCGACCGCGCCAAGTACTGCTCCGACTGGTTCTGATACTCGGCTTTGTTGTAGTGCTCAATCGAGTCTAGGTCCTCGGGCCGAATCGTGCCAAAGCGAAACAAAACCGACTCAATCGACACGCCGGGCAACACTTGGTCCGCCACGTTTTGCAGCGCAAAATGCAGGTGCGGCAGCGGGTCGGTTGTTAGCAAGTCAATCTCGCTCTTGTTTTCGCACATCTTCATCGCCGCAGTGTCAATCAGCGCCACAACCGCGTCGTCGAGCGCGCTCCCGCTCCGGTGCTCCATCGCCAGGGTTACGGCCGCCGCGGCGTACGGCACCCGGTACCGCACGTCAATCACGGGAAAAAGCTGCACCGCGCTGCCGGTCTGCCCGCCGCCCGCGCGGCACCGCACGGGGCCGGCGCCTTCGGGCAGTGACGGGCCGCGGTGCACCAGGTGCGATCCGGCGCGGGGGAAGCACGCCGCCGCCGACCACGGCAGAGCCAGGTGGATTCCGGGAGGGAGCTCGGCGCCGTACGGCGCCCGCCCGTTGCCCCACCCAAGTTTAAGGCACGTGTCCGTCGCGGGAACGTGGATGCTTACCGCCGACAACGTCGCCAGCGTCGCAAACGCCCACACCGACTGTCGCAGCAGGTTGTCCAGATTAAACATCCACGCAACGATAAACACATTCAGAGGAATCACAAAAAGGGGGACCATGCTGCCAAACGCAATAAAAGTGTGCGCGCAAACGCGCATCGTTTGCTACAAGGCCAAATATTTGTTTTTTAATTTTCCGGTAAATTTAAATTTCGGTTTGCCGCCGCGCGCAGCGCTCCAACAACCACCGCTTGCGCCGTGAGCGAAAACTGCGTCGTTTCCCCGCCGTCATGGCTTGCCATGGCCAGCGCTTTGTCCAGCATCGAGCGGCTGTCGCCGCGCCGGCAAATCGGACACCGCTGCCCGCCGCACAGCAGCAGGCTGTCATTGTGGATCGCGCGCGTGACCGAATTGAAAAAGGCGGGGGACCTGCTGTTTGGCGCGTTACCAAAAAGCAGCTTTCGCATGCACGGCAAACACGCCTTGTGCCGCTCGCAGCCGGGGAACAGCGCCGCCGACGCGCACCGCTCCAGGCAGATGGGGCACTCGGCCGCGTTCCGGTCCACGCGCACCGGCTTGCACGCCAGCATAAAAGTGCATAAGTGGCAATAGGGCTCGGGCGACGGCGCCACGCTCACCTCGCCGCACACGGCGAAATTGGCGCACTGTCGCACCTCGCACCCGTGCGCGCACCGCACCCCGCGGTTCCGCACTGGCTTGCCGGCGCGCGTGAACCGGTAGCACAACCGGCTATGGCGGCTGCGCCACTGCCCGCCGCTGCACACACTTACATCGGCCCCGGCGCTGCTGCGGGTGCACACCATGGGCCTTTGTACCTGGACCTCGAAACCACCGGAGTCGAAGTGGACGCCGCCATCACGTGCGCGGTTATACGCACCGCCGATGACAAAGTGCATGTGTGGCACAGCGGCCACGGCCACACCATGACCGAAGAGACGGGCAACGCCGTCGTCGATTTTTTGAAGCACGACGTCGTCACGTTCAACGGCGCCGCCTTTGACCTGCGCATGCTGTGGAACTTGACCAAGCGCAACGAGCTCAAGGGGATCGCGCTTGACCACCGCGACGTGCTCGTCGACTTTGTGGCCGACAACCGGTACTACGCCTCAATGGACAGCTTTGCGACCGCGACGCTGCGGGGCGGCAAGACAAACAGCGGCGCGTGGGCGGCGACCGCGTGGTTTAATGGTCAAGCAGAGCAGGTGATTGAGTACTGCAAGGAGGACACGGCCGTGCTCAAGCGGCTGGTGGAGCACGTCGGCACGTACGGCCAGCTGCAGCGCATGACAAAGGCAAACAGGCGCACAACGTGGGTGTGCCCGGCCATGGACGGCTCGATCCGCTGCGTGCGCGACGCGCTCGCAAACGTCAAGCCGGTGCCGCAGTGGATGTCCGACCCGCCGCAGCTGCCAGACGTCGAGTGGGCGCGTTCATGAGCACGCGTCGGAAAAGGCGCATGCACTGGCCACGCGGGGGGGGGGGGGCACCGGCAAATCAAGCGACTCCAAAATGTCGGATGGCGTCAGGAGGTGGATGTGATCCTGCGCCTCGGGCGAAAGCGTGCTCAGCAGGTCGACGTTTTCTTTGATGCGCTCTCGGTCCGCATCGTTTGCAGAGTCGTAAATTAGAATTTGTTGGTGCGGCTGGAAAACACCGAGGCAGCTGATCAAGCTCTCTTTCGCCCGCGCCGAGTCGGGGTTTTGCGCAATGTCCGCAGCTTTTTCTGACAGCAGTTCGTGAAGCTCGGTTTGCTGGTCTTTTGGCAACAGGCCCAGATTGTTTATCAACGCCGGCAGCGCGCGATTGTGTTGCGCAATAATTTCAAAGGCGTGGGGGGTGCCCATGCCGGTGTTGTGCGCCCCGTCGAAGACCGCCTGCAGCAGGTCGGGATTCTCGTAGTCGGACTTTAGTATCAGTTTTGAAAACACGCGAGGGTTGGCATGGATGGCGTCCCGGAAAAAGTTGTCGGAATCTTGCAGTTCGTCGCTCGCCAACTTGATCGCGTCCACGTCGGACTTTACCAGCGCAAGAATCTCGTCGCGGTCATCGATTTTGGCGGCTGCGCTCGACATTGTCGTGGTGTGTAATTTTTTTTCCGTATATAGTGGTAAACAGAAGCGCACGCACGCGGCTGGAAACATTAACGCGCACGTTGTAGACTTGGCTTGAGTGAACAATTTACATGTCCAGATATGTTTTTTTGGTCGGGGGGGTGGTATGACAAGCATACCTGATTAAAAAAATAGAATCAAGAATAACATATTTTTAATATAATAAATGAAACTATACATATAAGATACCCTACTCACCGAGGCGGGGGTGGGTAGCATCCTAGATTCGTGATTTCTGCTCGTAGTACTCCTCGACCAAATTTTCTTCTGGCATTCGGTGCTCGCTGCGATGCGCCTTTACAAAGTCGACAAAACCACTTGCGCTGCATCGCCCAACGTGCGCAAACATTTGCTTGTACTCGTTATACAGGTCTTCGATCGACTCACGATACAATATGCATAACGGTACCATGCGGGCGGCGCGCAAGTCTGCGGCATACAGGTCGCGTACTCTGAGTCTTTGATGCCTGTCGCCTGTTTCAGCGCCATCTGCCATTAAGTACCAATCTTGCGCAAACAGGTCCTCGCAGATGCCCGGCACGCTTCGGTCAACGTCGTCGGGTACGACAACCCCCTTCTGAAATTGCGCAAACGCAACTGCTATGAAAGAGTCAAGAGTTCCCTCCACCTCTTGCGGAACAATGGCGTCGCCATCTTCTTGTGGCGGAACTGGCACCGCGTACACGTCACCCCCCATGGTCTGCGCCTCAACGCAATTGTTGTACCTTTGACCATCTGGGTCAATGTACGACACCGCGGATACAATTTCCCTTCCATCGTACAATTCATACTCAACGCCGTTGCTCCGAAATTCGCCAACCATCAGGTACTCGCGGGATCCGAGGTCCGCGCTGGTAAAACAAACAATGTACTGCACAAACACCGACGTTGTTATCAATTTGAGCCCAGGCTCGCTGTTAATAGCAACCTGGGCAGCGTTGCGCGACGAGAACATATGCTGCTCCGGCACACGTATAAAGCACGACTCCGGCGAAATCATGACAGACTCTGCCTCTAAATGTCTCAACCATCCTGAAAAAGTCATCTTTTAAAGAAATGTGCGATGACGGGGTTTGCGCTGCCTTTTTAATACTCTTTTGATGAAATTTGAGCAAAATTCAAAAATGTTACTCCCTAAAACCCTTCGTACACGTTTTCGCGGATCGTTTTTGTTTCTTTGCACCCTAAAGAAAACCCCACCGCAACCAGCGCAAACGCAATTGCCAACCACCCCACGAGCGTCATTGTCCACGGACTGCGCACCCCCGCCGCCAGCACGATTCCCTGCAATAGTATCCCTCCCCCTCCCAGCGTAAGGCTTGTCCGCGCCGAATGGTTGTAGTCGATGACGGCAAAGGTCAGCGCAAACAGCACCATTACACCCAGCGTGACCAATGTTGCGACCCACACGCCGTTGTGCGCGTGGGCGCTTTGACTCACGCCGCAAATGGAGCCCGAAGCGTTGTAGCCCTCGACGCCAATTACTACCGGGCTGACCATAAGCATCAACGCGAT
Organism: Pseudobdellovibrionaceae bacterium; assembly: GCA_002722705.1. Classification (GTDB taxonomy): domain Bacteria; phylum Bdellovibrionota; class UBA1018; order UBA1018; family UBA6935; genus UBA6935. The sequence goes on from PBMP01000003.1 coordinate 19,442, forward strand.
CATCAGCGTAAACCACGCCGCAATAAACGGCCACGGCGGCGCGTGACGCACGCCAAAAATGATTAAGACCAACGCCAAAAAGCCAGTGACCGCAATGGCGGTTGTGGCGACCTGGTCGACCCAACTCGAACCGCGCGGCAAAGGCACCGACACCGTTGGCTGGACAAACTCGGTCGACGCGGCTTTGATTTGCGTAATGGCCGTGTTGCCCATATCACCCTCAAGAAGCGGCCACCCAAAATTCGGTTGCCCGTCAAACAGATAATCGATTCGAACCTCGTTGACCTCAGTTGCAACGCCTGCTCCGTCGTCGGCAACCACCAAGTTGGGCCAGGCGTGTACCACCGCGGACGGGCACGCCAACCCCGTTGCTGCCAGCGTCAATTTGGCGTCCGGGGACACGGCCCACGCCTTGCCCGCGACTGCGGTCAATTTCTGCGGCGCGGCGACGTACCTGCCCGCGGCAGTGTCGCGATCGGGATCACCGGCAAACCACAGCAGCACGTCTGCGCCGGCGCGCTGCACCGTCGCCAAACACCCGGCCGCGTCGACAGTTGGCGTCGGTCGTCGCGGCGCGGACAGCGGAACGACGCGCGATACGTTAATGGCCGGAGAAGCAATGACCGCGGTGTCACCGCGGCGAATAAGAAACCAGTGGTGCCCGTACGCCACCGCGGCGGACATGAACAGGTCGTTTGGTTGCGGCGTTGGGTACGAGGCGTTGGCCAACTGGCAGACTACATCTTCATTTGCGTCTACTTCTAAGCGGTAGACTTTTCCGCTTTGCTGCAAGAAGAGAAACGCATCCGAATAGTCGTTTACTGCCACAGATATGATGCGCGCCCGTTGCGGCGCGGGGCACGAGCGCGGCTGATGCGCGACGCCGCGCCAATAGTATTGAATAGGAGAACTTGTTACCGCAAACACTGCCGTAGCGGTTTGATTAACCCTCAACTCCGCCGCGGCCAGCACGTCAACGCTGGTGTTCCATACTAAGGCCGTAGAGGCCTTTGGGCTGTGCCGAGTCACTGCCCCCGTTTGCACTGAAATGGTCAAATAGCAGCTGTCACAATACTGCGACGGGCCAAGCAGAAGCGCTGCGGCGGCGCCAACGGCCGCAAACATAATTGTTGTCGGTAGCGCGACCGACCACATATATTTAATTTTCTTACTCTTCGAACATTGCGGCATAAGCGGTGGAACTTGCCATTGCAATCATTCCGTTTTGACTCTTGCCCAACGTTTTGTAAAATTTACTTCCACTGACTTGAAGAATATCCATAATAAAAAGAATTATAAACAAGGCAAAGAGAGCCCAATACATGCCAGCATTTGTTGAAAACGCCTTTTGTTCAAAGTTACACGCAAACGCATTTGTAGCGTTCAATTCTCCTCGAGGGAAAAAGGAATCACCCAGCACACAGTCGTCATCGTAAAGACGTTTTTCGCCATGGTTAAGATCATACGTGCGAACTAGTGCGACCACAACAAGTATAAAAATCATCACGTCGTACAAGATTATGATTCGAGATAGCCTCTTTCCAAATTGCATCTCTGCATTGCCAAAGTGAGTAAAAGCAACGGAAAGAAGGTAAAGAAANAGAATACCAATAGTAACCATGGAATAATACCAAATTCCTTTGCTCCGGTTGAGTGCTTGTTTACATTTANTACCAANCTCTAGACCGGTCTGATTCATATTGGGTTGATGCTCCACTTTTGGATCGGTCNTGTACGAACACGACAACAAATCATAATCAACGGCTTTCATAGTGTCATAAAAAGTATCTGGACCGTCAGCAAGCATGTCTAGTTCCATTGTGTGAATGCGCTTGCTGCGTTCACCTTCACGTGTCGCGTCTAGTTCAATATGCATAAATGGCAGCGGGGCATAAACGTCGATTCTGTATACGTCTTCTGTTGCGTTGGAGTAACAAGTGATTGCATGGTTATCTTTCTTGGAATAAAACGACACCATAACAGAGGTGATCAAAAAAAGAATTACCACAAGCCGAAAAATATAATGGCCCATGGCGGTTGGATGTGCGTCGTTGGTATCGTAACCAAGTATCTTCATTGTGGGTGCAAAGCGGCTACAATACTCCAAAAGATGGCCAGCTGATATACATTAAGGCAACGAAATCGCAGCTCGGCATTGCGCGCCGTCGCGGGGGTACCGGCACCCGTAAATGGCGCTGCGTATGCGTTGCGCTGCACGCGCGTCCGGCCGAGCCACGGCGAGCTGATACACCCACACGCCAAACAGCTCCGGCGATGCGTACAAAGAGGCGCGCTGCGCCGCGCTGTACGGCGTCCAGTGCCGCGTCACACACGACGCCAGGCGGGCCGTTGCCGCGACACACGGCCCTGCCATCTCCCGTTTAGTTAGTGGCGGCGCCGGCGTCGGCGCTTTTTCCGGCCATGCCCAGATGAACGCGCAGCGCGAGCACTGCGGTACCCGCCTTTGGGCCCCAGGCGCCCCGTTTGCTGCATCGACAGCGCCATTGCGACGGCCTGTTTCCGCGGAACTCCTTCGTCGATTAATTTTTTGATCTTGGCGCCAACTGCCGTGGTTGTTGGTTTGCCCATGCCGTGGTGGCGGCGTCTTTTTCTTGTTTGGAGCGTATATGGGAAATATGGTGCGCGCAACAAATATGAACTGCTCCGAGCTGGACGACGGCCTTGGCCGGCTGATTTTGTTGAGACACCCCGACAAACCGCACGGCGACAAGCTCGATGGCATTGCAACGCAAATTCGCGCAGTTGCGCAGCAGCTGGCGCGCCTGGAAGAGTTTCAAAACCGCAAAGCAGAGGGCCCGTGTCTAGAGCACTGCTACAACGACTTGAACGCCGTCAACCCCGAACAGCACGATGACCATGGCGGCCTTTCAGAAGACGAGCTCGATGAGCGTCTAATGCAAATCAAGGCGATGATTCCGCCGCCCCCCCCCGCGATTCCCGCCTTTCCCATTGCGCGCTTTGGGCACGTGGTGCTGCGGGCGCTGTTGGTTGACGGCCGGCCGGTGTACGACGTTGAGTGGGAGTACAAGTTAGTTCCGGTCATCCGGTATCGGTACTACCCGCAGTCGCACCGTTTGGTGGAGCTGACGACCTCGTACGAGGCCGTCTCCGGCGAAATGGAGGCGCGAAACGCAGCTGCCGCCCGCGGCGAGGACTTTCAAGCCGCCAAGGTAGCGTGGTTTGGTCAGATGCGCGTTGCGCTCGACATTCCCGTGCCGGCGAGTGCGCCGCCACCTCCGCCCACCGCGCGATCGGCTTTTTTGGACTTGTGTTAAAGTTTTACCCTAATAACCGAGCAAGCAGTTCGGACGACTTGCCCGCTTTGCGATGTCGGTGCACAACAAAGGCTACGATAAATGCCATCGCAATTACGACGCCGACAGCAATGGCCGTTTGTTCACGCTTGCGCATCGGTTGTTTTGGCGTGGATCGCGGCGGCGCCGGCTGCGGAACCGGCGGCGGCGGCGGCGGCTGCAAAAGCGCGGTCCACGTGGTCGGCAGATTTTCGGCCGCCGGCGCGGTCAGCGTCATGTCCAACCTGCCGGGCGGCGAGGTCGTCGCCTCTCGCAGCGTGGCCGGCCCGGAGGCCGTGTCGAAGTGCATCGCCGCGTACCGGCACAGCGCGTTGTACGTATTGCCCCCAACAGTGACAGTCACAAGTGTGTTGGACGCCACGTCCACCGTCAAATTTTGACCAGAATCGGACACAAAAACAATTGGCGCTGCGTACGCAGCGCACGCGTCTGTGACATCTGGTGGCCCGTCGGGGTCGTGCTCCACGCACCGCTCCACGGCGCAGCGCAGCATTGGAGCACATTTGCACCGGCACTGCGTTGGGTCCAGAAGTCGCGCGCAATCGATGTCGGCGCACGACTTTGTCAATTGGGTCGGCTCGTACAAAAAATGGTCCACAGTCAGCAGCGGCGACTGCTGCGGCACCGGATACAGTTTGGGCACAAACTGCAAAACGTCGCCCACACTGTAGCCCGCTCCGGCGACTGCGGGCGATCCCGTACTGGAGGAAATGTGGACCTCTGTAATTACATTTTCTCCGTTTGAGTTGCGGGTGCTCGCCGCGATTTGGTAGATTGCCGGGTTTGTCGGTACGGCGCCGTTTGTGCCGTTGACGGTCAGGGTCCCAACAGCGCTTGGATCGAACATGTACGGAAGCCAGGACACGGTCGATTTTGCGGTGTCAAAGCCTGGATCGGGCGCAATCCCAGGCGTTGGCGACACAAACACGTGCAGACCGCCGGTGGGCTGCACCTCGATGCCGACGGCGCTGTCAACGCAAGTCGCGGCGGATGGAGCGCAAAACTCCCCGCCGTTGACGGGCAGCGGACGATCAGCGGGGCACATGGCAACCACCGCGTCAACAACGACATCAATCTGTGCCGGGCGCTCGATGTCGGTAAAGTAAATGCTGGCAACATTGTTTTCGGGCGGGACGAGCACATTATACACAGCGGGAAACGATTGGTCAGAGCCCGACAACGTGCACTGCACGTCGCCCGACGCCAATGGGGTTGCGGTAACAATGTTGCACTCTGGCGTCATTATGCAGCGGGTGAAGCAGCCGCGCTTGCCGCCCACTACCAGTAACGTTTCGTTGTATGATACCGACGAAGAAAAAAAACGAATCTCTCGATCGGTGTATATTGATCCATCAGTAAAGAACGAGTTCCCATCGGAGTCTAAAAGCGGAAAAGTGCACGCAACCGCCGCCGCCGCGTACGACTGTGCAAATCGTGCCTCCGACCCCACTTGTGCGTTGCACCCGCAAAAAGGCGGCTGCCCCGTCGAGTAACCCGTTACGTCGTTTAACACCGACGTGAATTGGCATTGCCCCGGCGTTAACACGCCCTCCCCCCCCGGCACCAAAATTAACGCCGCCGCCAAAACAGCCTTCATTCTCCTTTGCTTGACGTTTGCGCTGCGCCGATATACAAGGTCGGCTGCGCTCGGTTCCTGCTCAATTCCAAATTCACTTTTATCAGCGCTGCCCCGCACAGCCCTTTAATCAGCGCAAATGCGTGTTGCCCCCATTCTTCCGGCGATTCCCCCACTAAATGCGGCGCCAGCTGTTCTGTGATCATCAACGTCGTCAAACACAAATCCCGCGTTGCGTTGGCGCTCATACACCTTTGAAGCTGACTCCGGAGAGCCAGCAACGTTTCGAGCGGGACCCGACGTCGAACACAATCCTCAATCTTGCTGGTGAGCTCCAACACAAACATACTGACGCCCATTTGGGTCGGCGGCAAATCTGGCGCAGGGCCAACGCCCAAGCGTTTTGCCGCCAAGCTCAAATCCTCCAGTGCTTTCTCGGGGTTGCTGGTGCCGTTGAGCATGTCTTCAACCACATCGCGCAGCAGAAGGCACACCCGATCTGCCAACGCGTTGGCTGCGTCGCTCGTACCCATATTTAGAGACATGGGCGCAGACACCAACAGGGTTGTGCGCACGCTAATACCGCTTTTTCTTCAATCTACCGCAAACAAAAATTAAATTTTTATATTTTGAACTCTGATTGTTTCCTTTTGATTTTGCAAAAACGATTGCCAGGGTTTAAACTATTTCCGTGCACACACCATTGACTAAATTGGTTTCGTGATGCAAATTCACTGGAAACTGGCCTTTTTGGTCATTTTGGTCACTCAGGCCCCATACGAAACGTTTGTTTCGGGAACATCAATCGAAAAACACGCAGAGGAACCCGAGCCGGAAAAAATTGGAAACATGGACGATTTGATGCCGGAAGCTTTGTGGACGAAACCCACTCCGGCTGATGCGCCCTCGGTTGGTGCACTCACTGAGGCTAGCAGTGGGCCTGGCCATTTGGGTCGTATGGTGTACGCAAACAACTGTCCGGCGGGTCAGCATGCTTGTACTCAGTTTGACACTGGGGTGCCAGTTTGCATTGAGTTGATGGAGCCCGATCAGTGTCCGTTAAATGCCATCAATTTGTTCTTAATCGATCTCCCGAATTGCTTATCGCGAACCACCCCGATGGGAAGTTTGTGCAATGCCGCTAATACCTGTGACGGCGACGAATTTGTCAAAGACGAGTTGAATAACTGCCAGTCAACAAATTATTTTGATGTTGATCCTGGTCCTGGTGGGGAGAAGATTAACGATACTACATGGCGGATAATTACAAATTATAATGTTGTGATGGTTCGCCCGCACGGCGTTGTTGCCGAAAACAATTTTTGCGCGAATGGGCAGCTTCCCTGCACCGACTCGTTTGGTAACAAGACGTGCATAGAGCCTGTTAGCGCAACGAAGTGCCCCTGTTCCGACGGGAACAGCTCTGGGTGCGGCGCGCTCAGCAAGTGCGATAAGACCTCGATTGGCGAATTGTGCGAGGCAGATTTGGAGTGTTACGCCCCGGGAATAAACAATTGTCCGGGCGGATACGATGTGTACCGCGTTCTGGCGCCGCCGCCGCCGGTTCCGCAGCCGGCGCCGCCCCCCAAAAAGAAATCTTTTCCAGGATGGGCAATTGCTCTAATTGTGGTGTTATCTTTGTTAGTTGTTGTTGCAGCGGTCTTAGTGTACAAGTACAAGATCAAGGCTGCGAACGGCTACCAACGGATGTTTTTATGAGCCACAGTATACTCGTGCGCGCAGAGTACACGGAAGCACTACCATGCACGATTCCTGCTACCACTCGGTAATGAAGACGTACGGCAACCACTGGAGTGCGCGGGCAGCGCAGGCGGTGGCTAAGTGTCGAAAGAGCAAAGGAATTGTAAGAAAAACAAAGGCGGGCACTTCCCTGCGCCGATGGGCGCGGGAGCGCTGGGTAGACAAACGCACGGGCAAACCTTGCGGTTCGGGCGGCGCGGTGCAGTACTGCAGGCCCACAAAGCGCGTGTCGTCCAAGACGCCGGCAATTGTCGGCCAAAAAAAAATTAAATCTCAAATCCGCGCCAAACTGGCCAAAGGGCGGGCGCCACCAATTAAAAGGCGACGGTAACTTTATTTTGAAGCCGCGGCGCGCTTGCGCTCGGCGTACCACCACGCAATGGCCAGCGCAACGCCAAGCCCGTCGTGGACAGTGTACGCTGGGTTGTTTGCGTCGCTGCAGTACGCCACGCTAATCCCGACGCCGGTCCACAGGTACAGAGATGTCAAGCTGCGAACGAGCAGCTGGGGCTCTAGAATGTATAGTCGCAGCAAGCCGAGCAGCGCAACCTCGGCGTTGAAATACAGCTGCCGGGTGTACACCGGCCGCCACGACACCTCGATGCTTTCCACGCGAATGTACGAGCACAGCACGGGAATGCTCCACAGCAGCCGAAAGACGCTGCTGAGGCCCAGCCACGCCGCGCTGCCGTCTGCGAATGAGCGTCTTGCCGTTATCACCACTGCAATTAAAATGAAAAGCAGAGCGGTGCCCTCCTCACACATACACTGCATTGCGTCACACCCACAGCGAAAGCGTTTTTTCGTCTACCTGGAATTTAACGGTTGTTTGCACGGATTTTGGCGCAGGAGCGTCGCTCCGTTTTGATTTGCGCCGTGTAGAAGGCTGTGTTGCTGCCATATATAGCGCGGCCAACAAGGCCGCGGCGGCCACAGTCGGCAGCACAACAAGCCACAAGTTCCACTTGAGCTGCACCGCGGTGGCTACAACCGCGGCGACCACCACAGCGACAAAGAGCACCGCCGCCGTGACCCCGGGCGTCAGAATCATTCCCCCCAACAACCCAGCAATGACGGCGCTTACGGCGTGCGGTGAAGTGTCGTTGAGGATCAACAGCGCCGTTACATGCAGCGCGGCGACACCCAAAGCAAAATACTTGTCCACATAAGAAGCGGCGGCCGTCAACGGGACGCCCAAAATAAATAGGCGCAGCGGCGATACCGACGCCGCCGTGAGACTGGCTAGCACAGACGCTTGTACCAAAGGATTGTCATACTCCACATCACCGCGAGGGCCTGACAGGTCAGTTTTGCCGGAAAGTCGTCGACGTGACATGCACTGTCGAAGCTCGCTGCACGTACATCCATGCAGCGGATATGAGAATCAAAACTACCAGCGGGGGGGCCAGGGGCATTTATTTTTACTAAGTCGTCGTAGCCGATATACCGTGTGCATACATTTCAGCCATGAGATATTCGTCGTTGATCGCGTTGCCGTAAACCCAAGACTTTGACTCAAAAAGCTCGATTGTGGGTATGTCTTCGCGCGATACAATTAAATCCAAATCTGACTGGCGGTCAGCGCTCAGGACGGGCCGTAAACTCACAAAGTCGTTGTCAAATGGCTGAGCCCGCGACTCGGGCGGGCCCAACAGAGCTAAAAGGCTGTCAATGTGCTCCTGGTCAGTGTAGCGAAGCAAAAACGCCATGCCCTGCCTGACCACCTCGTCAGGGTGTGGCATGCTGCGTTTGGTAACGGCGTATTTTTGCGTCACGTCGTGCATGCGAAACACCGCCTGCGCAATCGCCTCCACAATCTCATTGGCATCGGTTGCAGCCGGCTGGGCCTCAAACAGCTCGGCCGCTTCGCCCGCGCGTGCCCGTTTTCGGCCGCGCTCCAAGCTTCTGACCCGCGTGCGGAGCTGGGACACGTACATGTTCCCGCGCGCCGTAAGTTTCTTCCAAGTTTCGCACTGCATCAGCGTGGCCGTCAAACCGCCCCCGAGCACGCCCCGCGGAACAACGCTCGCGTCGCGCGCAACCACCAGCAGCATCTGCGGTATGCTGACAGCGTCGTCGGCGGCGGGGTCAGAGCAGCCCAGAAACGAAAGCTTTTCGGCCAAAAGGTCGCCGCGTATTGATGGTGGAATAATGTTTGTTTTTATTCCCGCATTCAAAATGGCCCCGCCGGCCGCTATCGATGAGGTAAACCAACCTCTGCACGCTTTTGATACTTGACCAATATCTTCTACACTTAGTGTTTGCAATTCTGCACGAGCACCTTTAACTAAATCAGATGATATATCTGGCGTTTTATCCGCAAATTTTTTGTACGCAGCGGATACTCGTTTTATTTTGTTAATCCACCACTCTTTGCTGTGCGCATGATCTCTGATTTCGTGACTTAAATGTACACGCGAAATTTCGGCGTTTGCATTGTCTTCGTCCTCATTAGCCATGCGATACAAATGTGCTCGCACCGGTGGCAACGGACCTAGATTTAATTCTTGAATCAATTCATCCGTCAAGTCTGTAAAACTTTGCATTATATCCAACGAAAAAATATCAGGTGGGGTTTCTAAGTCACGTTTTTGAAAACTGCCTCCGCAAACCAGCGCAATACCAGTATCACCTGCACTAGTAAATGTAAAGTCAAACTTTAAATCTTGAAATCTTGTTGATGGATTTTTTTCTTTAATTACATCATATTGTGCGCCGTCTATGTCAGTTTTACGTAATGGTGCACCTTTTAAAAACAGAGAACCAATTGTCATTCCTTTAGTGTCTCCATAAAAAATACTAAAAACATTGCTACTGTTGTCTTTTACAACTGCAAGTAACTCGTTGTTGTCGTACGGCACAATAGTATTTTCTTCGTCTACATTAACGCCTTTCATTACAAATTTTGTTCCTATAATTTCGTACTGGCTTAAAATTTGTGAAATTTGCGTCATGGATTGCGCAACTTGAACATCGCGCGTTAAAAGTTTCTTGGGTGTAGGCAAGTTTGCCTGCAGTACTTGTGCTGTTTTAAGCACTTGTTGCGCAGCTTTCGCTGCCTCGTCTCCTCCTGCTGCATCAGCCATTGTACTATATGCGCTCTTATTTTTCTGTAAACAGTACCAATAATATGCCATCGTACCCGAAATATGCAGCTGCGCTCGAGTGGTCCGTAGTGGTCCCGCTGATGGGGCTGATTGCCGCTGTGAATCCGTACCGCAACAAAACGCAAGCCGCGATCGCGACGGTGCACGCCGCCGCGGTCGCGGTGGCCTGCATTGGAATTGCAACCGGCACCCACGTCGTGATTGTGGCGGCCATTGCTGTGGCCGCCATTGCTGGTGTGTTTACGCTGTATCGCATCAATGGCGCAGAACCCAATCACGTTCCCGCCGAGCTCAAAATCTTGGAAACGCTTTCGCCAGTCTCGTACGCGCTGGCGTATCCGTTAATTTTCACGCCAATGTCTAGAATTGACCGGCCCGCCGGGGTGTTTTTGTTTGTGGCACACCTTGTGACAATCCCTTTAATTGCAATATTATTGTGGAGCAAAGAGCTGCACGATGCATGGGGTTGCTACGGGTCACAAGCGTCGCTCAGCGACTACAGCAAAGGAATGTGCGGCCAATGGAACGTTGATTCTATTCAAATTTGCCGAGATTTGCAGCGAACCGATCCCACCAACGTGGATTGCACGTCCGACACGACGCCCTTTGAATTTTTTGGCGTGCTGTTCCATCGCGTGGTCCAGCTGCAGTTGATTTCGTTGACCGTGTGGGTTCATCTCATGGTGTTGCAGTACTACGAAAGCGCCCGAGCACTGCAATCAAAAATGCAATAGTTTGCGTTTAGTCGGCCAGCCTCGCTTTTCGGCGGCGACGTTTTTGCACAAGCAGTCCCGGCGCGTTTGGGTCGTTTTCGCCAGCAACGGCAGTGGATGTATCGTCCACAATTTCCTCCGCGACATCTTTGGGTTGCGTCGGCTCCTCTGGAGGGGCAATTTCTGCCTCGCTTGCATCGTCAATCATTGCGGCTGTGGCGCCGCGTCCAGCGGCTCGGCCACGGCCACGGCCACGGGGTGCGCCAGGTGCTTTGTTAGCTCCACGGCCGGTTCTGCCTGACCGCTCCCGACGTGAGCTCGCTGCGCTTCGGTTACGATAATCAGTGAAATTCCTCTGAATCATTTCAGTCGAACGCCCGGGTAAAGCTGCCCCCCCTGTTGAGGTGGGTGCCCCCGATGTTGAAGGTGGCGTAGCAGCCGGAACTCCACCAATGATTGGTACGCCACCACTTGCCTTTGCTGCCGCAGGAGCTGCAACTTGTGGCCTGAAAGCATTGCTGCGCAACTGTGTTTCATCAATTTTGACGTCAATAGATACAATTTGACTTTTATCGCGATGAACGTAATGTACGCGTCCGATGCGAACAATCATGTTTGCGGGATCCGTATCGAGATGACCCAGTAAACCGTTTTTAGCTTTTTTGAGGTACAGATAATCATTTATTCCAATATTTTGTTTTGGGTTTATCTCAATAATTTTTTGCCCATTCGAAGATACGGGAATAGTAACAACGCCTGCGCCTTGCACGGTAAGTAGTTCCGATCCAAAACTGTCGTCAATGACTGTCCCAATAAAGCTGATGATTGCGCCATGAATTGGTGTGTTCAGTTTTTGTCCAAAGCTGTACCCAGTTAAAAACTGCTTGCCTTTTGATCTATCAACCAATGTATTTATAGAAAACATGGGCAACCCTTTTGAGCAAGGGGAAGCGATTGCCCCTTTGGGAACACTGATTGGAATTGGGCATCGCACTGTGTTAAGCATGGCGCTAACAAGACATAATTAATTGCAACTTTGGCTTATATATGAAAAAAAAACAACTTGTTCCAAAAGCTAGGTCAACTTTGCCAGCATGCGTACGAGTGGAAACCACACCGCGACTGCTGCAATGTTGCTGACAACAACGACTGCGACCGCTGCGTTTCGGTGCCGAAAGCAGTGCTTCGGAGGCGTGCCCAACGCGCAGCCTTCGAGTGCTTCTCCGAGGCTCATGTGCCCGCAAGCCTTCAGGGTGTCGGTAGCCACGATGCTTGCTGCGTAATGGGTGCACCGCTCGTTGTGTTTCAACGGCTCCAAGATGTTTACAATTTCCCCAATTCCGGATATGCCGACGGCGCATTCGTCCGAACATTCCGGTGGAAGTACCGCGATTGACGCCAATGCAAGAATTAGCGCAGTGTTCATTTTTCCGACTTAGGTGATGATGATTTCGTATGCATATACAACAAAGCGGCAACGACGCATATCGCAAACGCCATTGCGTCGATGGTCTGTGCTTGCGGCTCCGTCAGCATTGCGTCAAAAACAATTTTTTTATTGACGATATATCTAGAACATTTGGCAACGCACAATATGGGCGGACTCGGTGCCACAGGTTAGCGTCAAGAAATACTTATCATAAATACAAAAAAAAGTACCCGGGGGAATGATATCCGGGCGCTTTACACCGGTTCCAAAGTTTGCAAAGTTTCGAATGTCGGCGTATCTTAACTTGACGGGCCCACAGCATACCACGGAAATTGCGGTTGCTTCATTGGACACAACCGTGTGGTCGCTAGCAACGACGGCTACGACGCCTGATTTAGTGCTATCATCATATTTTGAAACGTTTGAATAAAACGGTGAGCTGCCATCAAGAGTAATGAGATCTCCCGCATTCAAACGGAGTGCAGAATCCGACCTGCATTTCACACCAGTCACCACCGGAGCGGAAGCGCTGCTGTAGTTTCGATCCAACGGATTGTACACAGCGTCGCCCCCAGTGACACCACCAGCAAACACGTTTGTCGGAGCAGGCAACGTAGTCTGCCAATCCCCGCTCGGCGGTTGGCTCATGACAGAATCATCCACCCAGTTTCGTTTGCGGCTATTAAACATTCCGTTGCCCGTGCGCAGCGCCGACGGCACCAATGGCATGGCGCTGGTCATGATGGATTGTGTCTATTGATGTCAAGGGCTTATATAGTGTGCCGAATTTTATTGGTAAATAACAATGCCGCCACAAATAGTCTCAAACATTTATTTCTCTCGAGAGCGCTTGATTTCCGAAAACCCAATTACAGAGTATGATGGGGGGTGCACACGAATGTTTTCACTGCCCCAACATGCCGACCACGACGCGGTTAAACCTGGCATGATTTTGAGATATAATTCACAGAAGCAGTGCTACACCGTCGACGTGGCCGCATTGCACCCAGTTGGAATTGTGGTTGTGTGGAACGCCTCACGAAACTTGGGCACGTTTCAGTACGATGGCATCATCACCTTTAACGCAACCAAGGTGCTGCCCGACTTTATGTCCTCCACATGGACGCCGTGGTACGTCAACATCGAACAACTGAATACGCTTGACATGGACGCAGTCGGCTACGCCGAAGCATGCAAAAAGTATGAGAGGGTCGGGTGGATTTTATCGACTGCGCAAACGAGGATTCGAATACAAATTGACATTGAATGATATATCCGTTTCTCGAGTGAATGATTGCACAAAAACGCAATGGCTTCGAGGTCTGAATTTGCGCCATGCCCCCCTGCACCCCAACAATTTGACCCGACAACTAAAGTGGCATTAACAGAAGACGTTGTTGAGGGCGAACTCATTCTAATTGATCCGACCAATAACGTCCAAAATACAAAAAGCGCGGCTGGCCATTCTGCAAAACGTAGAATGTACAGTGTCGGAATTCACAAACAGGTTAAGCGAAGCGGCGCGCCAAATTTTGCTGTGTGCATTGACAGCAATTCACGCGGTAACGTTGTATCCGCGCAACGTTACGGGGTAGTAAATTTTCCGTTGGGGTACGGCATCAGTGGACTTCAATATGGAGCGCAAATTTTCGTAAAAGATTTGCGTAGCGATAAGCGCCGTTATGTACCAGATACTTACAATGATTTAATAATTGGGAAGGTGGTGGCCATCTTTACAAATTACCCTTCTAGGGGTGAGACGTCAGCAACTGTTAAACTAAGTATCGGTCAATAATTTTAAACCCTGAATTAAAAATGTTAACCCCATTTAAATAACAGAGCAAAATTGGTTTTAAAAGTTCAATTTTCAGCTTGTTTAGTTGTCAAATGCAAATTAGATGGGTTTGAGACAAACTCTTGAGTGGACGCACAACACGCAAGCTACAAGTGCAATGCACCCCGACGCGATCAAGACGCTGTCTTGGTCGAATTCGGCGGCGCGAAACAAACTTTTGAAACGACTTGTGGCGGAACGAGCCATTTCAGAACACGAAGAATTAAAAATTAAAGTTGTGATACAAATTCGGCACGAAATGCATCAAAACGCGGTTAGCCACAAACGCCAGGACGACGCGCTGGAAGACCTAAGAACGCGCAACAACCTGTCTCGTAAGAGCTTCCACGAGCTGTGTAGCCTGGCGCACGTGTGCGTTGCTGACGGAAAGTGGTACCTTGATTTGGACCATAAACTTCGGCAACAAAAGTACCGGGTTCCACGGAAAATAATAAAAAAATTTGATCACCTCAAGCTTTGCATGGTGAAGTGCGCATAAATTTGTTTTTTGCAAATTAGCAAAGGTCGGCAAAGACAGCGAATGATGGGTTGAAGTGGTTTGGTGGTTGTCGCAATTGTAATGGGTTTTATACCTTGAGTAAATTCGGAAGCTTTCTGCAACTAGTTTGGTTCAGCTTTCAATATAAAAAGTGCAAAAATGCGTGGTGTGATCTGATATAGGCATTCATTAAACTTTAGCTGACCAGTTTACATTGCGTTTTGCCCCCGCTGAGATGGGGTTGCAGCAACCGACTCTAGTTGCCGCTGCGGCCCTTTTCCTGACCCCGCGTTGCGCGCACCGGCAAACTCGCTGCTTTGCATTGCCGCTACGCGCTCTTTGTCAAAAAACGATTTCGGCAGGTCGTAACTTTCGGCCAGCAGTTCGATTGCTTTTGAGGTTTGCACCAACGGCAAAACGCGGGCAAGCTGAATACCCGAAACGCCGCTGGCATACTTGATGACGTCACCATCGTCCAGCGTCGTCGCCTGCTCCAGCACCTGCTCGACCACCTCGCGATACTGCTTGACCGTTCTCAAAAACAGGCCGATTGCCACGTCGTAAATGGCCGCGGACGACGCCGTCCGCTCGCTGTTGACCGTCTCGCCCACCGCTTGCGGCGGCACCCCCAACGCAAAGAGCACCGCGTGCCGCGTTCGATCGTACTGCAATCGAGCGTCCATCGCGGAAAGCAGCACTTTGGTTTCAACCGCCTTTTTTCCATCCGACACAATGTGCTCCTCGTGTATCGGGGCCGCGCTCTGCACGTCCGTCTTTGGATCCCACGCCAGCCCCGCCGAGCGCGATTGCATAATTCGCTCGCGCTCGAGTGTCGAGTGTTGCTCCAGCCGCCGGACGGCATCGTGCCGGGACTTGAGCACATCCTCAAACGTCGCAGTGGCATCGTCGCCGGCATCAACGTCCGGAAAAATACTCGTGCCGTAATCTTGCGCGTTCCGGTACTGGCTTTGCGTCGGCAACGTGTGCACGACCCTTGTATCTTCGCTTACTCTTTGGCCAAAGTGCTCGAGATTGATGGTTGTAAACACGCTCGGAAAGCTGTTGTGCGTATCGCGCCGAATCCAGTTTTCCTCAATTTCACGCACCCTCAAAAAATGCTTCCACGAAAGCACGCTGGGGGCCGGCCAGTCGTTTGCGTCTGGTCGAAGAATGTGGCTGGGCGGCTCGACCATGGTGGTGCAGTGCCACCCCCTGGCCGAAAACGCGGGGCTGTTGACGGCCTCAACCTTCCAACGCGCGCCGGGTTTGACGCGCACGACCCTGCAAATCTCCGGGGAAGCCACTGTCAATCGCCCCCCGCGGCTGACTTTCCACACCGCGTACCCGTACGCCATGAACGACCGCACCAGCTCTGCCACAAAAAGCTTTATCATTTTCCCGGCTTTTACTTTAGATTTTTGCCACACAAGAGACTTGCGCTGCAACTCGCTGGTAAGCGTCCACAACGCCGTTTGATGGAGCGCTGACGTCTTGAACACTTCCGCCAGCGCTTTCGCCGTAATGCGATCTGGGTCCTCCATAGTATTTTATGGCACCTCCTTTAAGCGTAAATAGTGCGCTGCACACACGATGACGTTGGTGTCGTTTACGCTGAAGGACGCTTACCCCAAAGGCGTGCTTTTTTGGATAGTTAGCGGAAACCGTCAGACGCAGCAAGTGTGGACCGACGGCGTCAGCTGCAAAGTCGACGTGATTCCTGGCCCCGTGTCCGTGACCGTATACGCCCGCGGATCCTTCGATACCATCGGAACCACTCTCTTTTTGGTGGAGCAGCGCGATGCCGACGATCCACCGCCCGAGCCCGTGTCGCGGCGGCTTCTTTTGCAGCCTGCTGGTACAACCAAAACATCCATTGCTTGCCAAGCGCTCGATTCAGCGTACGTCGTCAAAAAATACGACGCTAACACACCAATGCCACGGTGCACACTGCAGCAGCTTGAGGTGACGTGGCCAGAGTCGGTGTGCCTCGGCCACGGCGTGGCCTCGCTGCGGGGCGCGGTCGTTTCCGTTGACGGCGTGCGCACGCTCGTCGAGCGCTGGTGCTCGTACGCACGTTTTGCGAAATTTTTGAGCCTGCAAGGCGAGCACGCCGCAGACAACGACACGCTACTACCGGTGACTCTCGGGCTGTGCGGCGGGTGCTACCACCACGAAAAATACGACGACCGCGGCCCCGCAGGGCTCACGTGCTGCCAGCAAGACGACTGCGACGGCATGGCGTACTCCAGCGTGGTGTTTTGGAACATGTTGCTCAGCAACCGCGCACAAGTCGAGCTTATACTGCCAAGCGGGCCCGAAAAAGAGCTGTTTGTGTGGGCCGCGGCACGCTACCCAACTGCGTTTGTTGTGTTTGGCCAGTCATGCAACCCCGACACTCGCAAAAAATTCTATCACGCGTGGGCAGCCCTCGAAGCTCGGCCGCTCGCCATGTACCAAACAAATACTGAGCTGACCGACGCCCAACGAGCCGCCGTCGTAGCGCTTGGCGTCACTGAGTGGAATGAGGGGGCCCACTTGCCGCAGCGAAACAAGGCCTGGAGCGCGCTCACCGACGCCGAGCGCACCCATTTGAACACGCTGGGCTATAACAAATACATGTGGGCTGCGACGCCGAAATTGCATATCGAGAGCACGTCCCCGCTGGCATTTAGCACCAAGGGCACGGTGCCGAGCAAAATCGTAACACAACGGCAAAAAGAATATCGCGCTACGGATTTATTTAGCAAAAAACGTCGGCGGCTTTTATTCAGCTGCATCCGGCAAGCGCCCACCGAATTTGACGCCTACATTGACATTGACGGGCTCTACGGCGCACACTATGCTTACACCTTCAGGCCGATCAAGTACACGACGTGGCTGGCGTCCGACGACATGTACCCGCGAATGCCAAAAGATTGCTGTGACAAGGGCTGCCAATCCGTCCACGCAAACCTGGCGCCAGTCATATTGCGCAGCGCCAACGAAGCGGCCGGGCTGCCCATGCCGCGCCACGTCCCGATTGGCAAAGTACCGCGCCATTTGCATGGCGAGCTCATTGTGGTCACCGACTGGGACCACGCCAACCCGCCGCACCCAACTAAAGCATGGTCTGTGCAAGTCTTTCGCGCCGATCACGAGAACGTGTGGGCAATTTGGTCTCCAGCGCGATCCCCATTTGTCGATCTGGGTCTGGCCCTGTGCGATATGTGCTCGGCCCGGAGTTGAACCAATCCACCAACGCCACCCCCGCGACCAACGCCGCCACCGTAAACCACACCACCGTAATCGTCTGCTGACGCTGGTTGCTTCGCTTCAACGCGCGCTGCTCCTCGTGGGCAAAGCGCTCGATTACATTAGATGCGTCAAAAATAGTCACCGCCGATCCAAAGGAAATCAAATCGGCATCGTTTTCGTGCGCCTCTTGCAGCATTACCGTGCACGACGCGGTGCAGTCTATTAAAGCCGACGTTGTACCATCGACCCGCGCTACCGCTGCCGCAAAGCCGAGCTCAAACTTTGGCCACGGCTCCACCAAAATGGCCACGTTTGTGACGTCCAACAGTTGGCGGGAAAGCACCCCCTCATTGGGATTGTAGCCCAGCATTGTGACCGCGGCGGGCACGGTAGCAGATCCCGCCGGCGCCACAGTCACCGACGCACCGGAAATATTTGTGCCAAAAAATCGAAGCGGAATCTGCTCGTGGTCGTCCGCGCCATTGCAGCCCGTGTTGTCCACCAGCAACCGCCCGCCGACGCGGAAATTAACGGCCGACACAATAAAAACGGTGCACTGGGAAGCGCCAGACGGCGACGTTGTGGGCGGGATGACAAGCAGGTCGTCCGTGCCTCCTGGGCCCTCGACCGTGACATCAGGTACGTCGATGACAATGTTCCGGTCCGCAATATGCGGTGTGAGGGTTTTTGTGGTGTAACACGCATACTCGTCCGTTTGAACTCCCCCTACCGCAACTGGCCCAGCCTGCTGCCCGGTCGGGCATGTGTACGTGGAGTGAATGTTTGCGTAAAACGTGGACACGGTCTGCAATGCCGCGCGCACAGCGGCAACATCAGGGGCGCTGCTTATGTTTTTGATTATACCCATTGCTCCCACATCAATGTTGTGCGCATGCGGGGTGCCCTGCGTGGTTTCGGTGTGCTGATTCCACGCCCCGGACGAAAAGTCTTGAAACACCGAGGTCCCTTTGCCCGCCGTCGCAAAGCGCACGGCAAACTGCAAGTTTTCCAGCGCCGTGTAATTAAACGGCGCAACTAGCATCGTGATTGGGACGCCCGGCTCCATTTGCGCCGCAATCAAAATCAACGTCTCAAAGTTGGTATTGACGGGATCTCCGGGTATGTACAGGCACGTCACCGCCGCGTCGTTGCCAGAGGGGCGCCGGCACACCATGTCGGGGCTCTGCCCGTGCTCGTTGCGTTGCCCGATAACGTACCCGATGGAAATCACATTGTTGTTTGGATGGTTCGCGCACCACGCCAGCCGCTCCGCGTACGGCATGCCATCGTCGTCGCAAAAAATGAACTTTCCGTCCACCTGTTCGCAATACATGTACATTGTTTCGTCCGCTTCTGGCGAGACCCCGCCGTTGTTTGACGGCCGAAAGTGCGCTTCTTTGTCGACCAGCACCCCCCGGTGCACCCTGCCGTACGGAGCCCGCATGCACGTACCCTTTGCGCGGAATATCGTGACTTTGCCGTTGTCGGACGTGTAGCCGCTCAAGATATCGCCCTGCTTGCGATGACGGATGGCAAAATCGTCGTCTTTGCCCACGTTGGTAATCAGCTCGGTCAGCGCCTCTTTTTTAGGCGCGCCTACATCAAAAAAGAAGCGCATCGCGTCTGAACTGGCAGTCTGCGGATCTCCCAAAGGGTCGCGCTCCATTACAAAAATATTTGCGCTCGTGCTGCCCATAAACAGGCCAATGTTGACGCCCCCGTTCGGGACGTCGTCCCACGACCAGCCGCACACCACCGGTTCGGCGTCTGGAAACGGCCGCAGGTCAAACGGACCAGTTCCCAGCAACTGAAACGCTTCGACCTCGGAATAAATTTGGCACGCATACACCGGTCGCGCCCCGTTGCAATCGCAGGCTGGCGGAATCGGCGAATTGGGAATGTCCGCCAGGTACGGCCTCCGCACGTAATCCTCGCTCACGGTGGGGTTTGTGGTCGCCACCCTTTGTTTTGCCAGCAGCGGCGGCCGATCTTTGCGGGACGTGCACGAGCGGATAATCACTTTGGACACCGCAAACTGCTGCGGATTTTGCGGCGTTTGCCGCGGCCCACGCGGGGTCGCCATCCGCATGCGCGTTCGAATCGCCGCGTCGGCCTCGGGGTCCATGTTTTCGGGAGCCAGCGTGCCGCACTGCGCCTTGACTATGTTTGGAAACCCATCTAGATGGTTGACCCATCGGTAAATTGTATCGCGCCCGGTTCCAAAATCTGCCGCGGTCCACCCCTCGGGCTTGTCTTCCGCCGCCGTGTCCAGCCGCTGATTGTTGCTCGCCTGCTGGTTGCGTATGGGCGCGTCGCGGTCGCGCTTGTACGGAGACAGCCACAGCTTGGCATTTTCAAACGACGGGTCAGCGGCCAAGTCATCCGGGGTGCGACTCGCAAAATCATGCAGTGTTTTAACCGTGCCCAGCGGGTTTAGCGTCGGCGGATCAAACGCTTTTTCAGACAGGCTCCACCGGCAGCAGCGCTTGTAAAAGTGCGGGGCGTTGTTGTACGCCTGCGAATCGTGCTCATGCAGAGGTATTTTGTTTGCCGTGTCGCGATTGTAGTCGTTGGCGCGCTCTTCCGCCTCAGGGCACTGGCAGGCAAACCGAATGTTTTTCCTTTTATCTTTGACGCTCCCCGTTCTTAAACTTTCATCTTGATTTGCTTGATCAGAAGAATGCCCAAATTCGGCACTCCAAAATTCATTTATATTATCAAAGTCGCGCTTATCTGGGAAAATACCAATAGGGATCGGGGCAAACGCGTTGCCCTCATCGATTGTCATGTACTCAAACAGCAGCACCTTGGTGACCAAGCGCTTTTGCATTTGAATATCGCGCAAGAACGAGTTGAGCACCGAATCTGCTTGATCAAAAACTGTTGCACGAAGTAAAGAGTCCCCCCTGGAATTATCGACATATCCGCTGACGGTGTACTCCGCAAACGACTTGTAGAATTCATCCATGCGGCCGTTTGTCGGAAACTGCTTGCCAACGGGGCGCGCATCCGGCGGGATTCCGCTCATATCCCACGAATACGCCACCATAATGTTGTTTAGAACGTCCGCTGAGCCCCCGGGCGAGTTGGTGATTTCGGAAAAACTCAGCCTATCTCCGTTGATGCAGTAATCCGGCCACTCATTAAAGGCGTTTGGCACGGTGAAGTCAATTGAAAATTGAACATTCAAAGCCCCGGCAAAACTGATTTTGTCGTACTCGTCAGTAATGACCCCGCTCTGACACGCATGAAGTGTTGTGCGGCCTTTGGCCTTTTTGGCTTTTTTAGAACACGCCGCCGATATCAAACTGTTCATTGAATTTAAAAGGCTGGTTGAGCACGGGCCCATTTGCCGCAAAACCTGCGCACGGTGAGCCTTTTCGGCGGGCAGCGACTGCTCGTCGGTGGGATAGTTCAAGATTCCCAACACCTCAGCATCGCACCGCGTGTTGCACGGTACCGTGAACGGCATAAAGACCTCAGGCGTGTCGTCGGTGTTCTGTTCCACCTTGGCGCGCTTAATACGAACATCGCGATACTGCCACCTGCAAAACTCCCCGTTGCCGTTGGTGGACACGTCGCCGTGCTGCTGCATGCCTTCGGCCCCAAAGTTGAGCCCGGCTTTTGGATCCGCAATGTTAGGATACTGCGCGTTGGTGGCCGCAACGTATTGCCTGGCCCACTCGGCCGCGGTGCCCGAAAAATCGGCGGGCGACGGGGGGCACTGACCAGTTTCGGCGCACGCAAGTGAAAAGTCGTACAGAGTTTGCAGCAGATTTGGATCAATCTCCACCGCCGCGCTCGAATCCGTGTCCTTGGAGACTTTGAGGCGAATGTTGTCGCCAGAGTCGTCCGTGGTGTAAAAGGGCGCGTCAGACATGTCGGCATCGAATACCCCGGCTGGACTGACCCCGTAGCTGGTCATTTGGCACACGTTGTCTACATTTTGTTTGCAGGCTTCGGTAATGACCACCGTAACGTTCCACACCGCGGTGGCCGACGGCGGATTCACTTTGGCATTGGTCTGCACGGGATCGACCTTTATTTGGACAATTGGGGGCTCGGTGTTGGTCATGCACGGATCCGCCACCGAAACGCCGGGGACAAAAACGGTCCACGTGCGGAGCCCGTTGCTGCCGGCGTCGTACGACATGGTAAACGTCTCCGTGGTGGATTCTGCCACAACAATGACAATGGCATCGAACGCGTTGTCCCCGGGATTGACAACGTACGCACGCCGGACGCGGCCCCACGTGCGGGTGTTGCTCTCAAAACGCGTATCGTGCCCATCTACGGTCATTCTGCCGTCGCTGTCGTGAATAAATGGCTCGTTGCGACGATCGACCGGCACACTGAACAATGTGGTGGACTGCATCCTTTTGCTCTCCGCCACCGTTTTTACTATGTCTTCGTTGAGGTGTGCAAACTCGCGCCCAATAAAGGCCGTCTGTGAAAACGCCGGCGACGACGTTGGCGCTTGACACCGAATCCCAATGTCGGGCAAAATGATGGCCATGTCGTTAATTTCCTTTGCGGTCATCGTGCACTGGTTGCCCCCTTCGTTGCACTCGGGGTCGGCGGCGCATTCGTCCCTTTTGGAAAAGTCGTACCACGGACAGCAAGGCTGTAAAACTGCATCGGTCCCTATAAGGGCCAAAGGCAACGTCTGAGCGAAGCTTACCCCGACGTCCACCCACGAGGTTTGCGTGACGTCGGCGACCAGCAATGTCGCTAAGTTGCACGATGCGCCCGGCGTGACCAGCACCGCCGACAAATTGAAAAGGTAAAACACGTACGCGGCGCTGCACGTCGGCAGGTGCACAATCGTGTGATGCGGCGACACGTAGCTGGTCAGCTGCGACACCGTCGACGCCGCCGTTGCGGCGGCGGAGGTGACCACCACCAGCGCGTCGGTCAACAAGTTTGGGCCGGTCGATGAGTGCCTGGTCAGCGTGCGAGCGTTACTAGATTGCGCCGCGGGGTTGTTGAGGAACGAGTACGTAATGGACCCGTCGGCAGCGTCCGTAAACACCCGAATCATTGCCGTCGCCGTTGGCGGAAAAAAAAGGGTGCTGCTCGGCGCGCTGCCGTCGTACGGTTCCAGCGTGGACCGTTCGGATGCGTTGGTTGTGGTGAGCGTCGCGGACAGCGGGTCGTAGAGGTACGCCACGGCGTCGTCCTCGTCCGTTGCTTCCCACTCGCCCGACGCCGCGTTTAATTGCAGCGTCATCTCAAGATCGTCTTTGGTGTTGAAAACGCAACCAATCTGCCCCGTAAGAAACGGATCGTTGCTGCCTTGCGTTGTCATTGTCGGGGGCAATTGCGGGCACGTCAACGACTCATTTAGCTCGCTCCGCTGCGCCAGCGCGTTGAGGACCGACGCGTGGTCGTGCGCATCGCGGTGGCGGTACTTTGACGCTGTAACCGACCCATCGGTATCCAACTGGCGCACCACCCACTTGCAGCACACCGCCGACGGCGGCGCAAACCCGAGTGACGCCGCGAATGTACCATTGTGCAAGGTCGCAAGACGAAAGTAACGGTAGCACCCGCACGACAGGTGGTGATCCGGATAGCTGTAAGGGCTGTTGGCCGCATCGCATTCGTCGGTGTCCGGAACAGTCCACGAAGTGCCATCGCTGCACACAAACGTGTCCTCGTCATCTTCGCTGCCGGCGCGGTACACTGGCAGATTCTGCGCCAGCTTCCGGTTGCGCACCAGCTGCAAATCGCGGTCGCGCATCAAAGTCACCGCAAAGGGGCTCGATAAAAGCTTCCACGAGGAGTGGGCCTCCAGCGTGGGAACGCAGGGATCGCACGAAAAACACTGCACAGCGGTCGTGGGATTGGTAAAATCCGCGTAATTGCTGATAAACACCGCCATGCCGTTGTAAGAGTTGATTGCCAGAAGTTGCTCGCCGCAAATGTCGACCTGGTTGTCGTAGTCGGCCGCATTTTCCAGCGCCGTGTCGCTGACCACCTCCTCGTTTATTTTTACGCAATTGGTCGCCGTCCCGGTCCAGCTCACGCCGTCGCAGAAACGGCCGTTGCCGCCGTTGGCGGTCGACCCCACCCGCACAAAATCGTGCTTGGCGGTCAAGTCGCCCAATCCATCAATTGGGGCGTAGGTGGGCACCGCAACGTCGCTGTACTTTGGGTGAATTTGAGCGTACTTTGACCGTGGCGCCAGCGGCGACAGCTCGTTTCTTGTGACGCCGATTGGGTCCGAGCGCGCGCGCACCGAGCCGGGGTAAAACAGCGAGTCCTCGCCTTGCATCACCGGCGCGGGCGGCACCGTGCCCGCGTAACGGTTGCTTAGCTTGCCGCGCCCAAAAACGGCGCCACAGCTGGTGTGGCCCAGCAGCTGCTGCTTTAGGTCCGTCCTGTAGTTTTGGTAATCGACCTCCATCAACAAGCAGGGATTTGGCGGGCAAAAGTACTTTTCGCCGCTGTCGGCGCACCCGGGCGTGCGAAACGTGCTGCCGGCACCCTCCATCATCGACTCGGAAAACTCGAGCGCGGCGCGCCGTACCATCCACGTCATTGTGCCCCCGGGATCCCCGCACGAGAAGCGATCTGCTTCGGGCGGCACAATGTTTAGCGCAATCAAGGCATCGGGCAGCCGCGTCGACTTGAGCGTGTAATCATCCTCGTAAAACCCGGCGCAGTTTACCGTCACGTTTACGAGCGAATCGGCGTACGTAACCGGATTTGAAGGCAAGTTTACGTTGTACGACAAGGCCGCGGCCGCAATCACGGCCGTCGGCCACATGGAAGCCAACACGTTAGTGTACTGACGCATTGAAATAGGTTTTGCCTGCCATCTGGCACAAATCCGTCAATATATTTAAGGCGGCTCGTGACGTTTACACAACGCTCGCCATGGGATGGGGCTGCAACGCCGACAAGCGCGATGCGTTTTTGGACCGGCACAAAAGCTCGCTGCTCAGCGAGTCGCCCAATCCCAGAGCGACCGTTGTAGCCATCGACGGCAACGCAGCGTCACGCAGCCAAGCGGTTGCGCTGCGTCCAGCAGCCCTGATCGCAAAACACATTTTGAAGCCAGTTGGTGACGCCGTCACCGACGTTATTATTTGCTTTGACAACGATCACGTACCGCAGGTGCGGTCAACCGAGGTGCACTCGGCGCGGCAGGCGCGCTCAACGGTGCCGGCCGCCAGCGCGGAAACAATTGCGGCGTTCACCGACGCGGACACGACGCCGTGGGAACAAATGTTTGCGTCCAAAGACGGAAAGGTGAAGGCGTTTCAAACCATCATCGCAGCGCTCAAGGAAATTATTATCCGCAGTCACGACCCGACGGGCGTTGACCGCCGCTACGTCATTACTATGCCGGGCAACGTCGACCCCGACGACCCTAAAACGTTTGTGTGGACTTACCCATTTGGCCAGCCCAACACTTTTCGCGACGTGTTGGCGGCGTCATTTTACGGCGAGGCCGAGGCGCAGTTGGCCGTGTGCGTTCGCCACAGCGCGTCCGAAGCCGTTGCAAGATCGGCGCGGGTGCCGCCCATGGCGCTGTACACGATTGACACCGACGCACTCTACCAAATGCTGGGACTCTGGCACCCGAGACTCGAAGTGGTGCTCGGCACCGTGTGGCAAACTGGCGACGGCGGCATCTACCGGTCTGCCGCCAAAGCCAAGGCGGCGGCAAAACAAATTCGCACCGCCAACAAACTAAAGCGGAAACGCGACGAGCACGTGCCCGCCACCGTGGCGCGCAAGTATCGCATCGTAGACATTAGCAAGTTGTCGGAAAGCTTGTGCAGCGGATCCGCGCAGCGGATGGCAAACTCACAATTCTGGCAATTACTCGCAGGTGGTTGCGACTACAATATGTCGGGAGCGTCGGGGTTTGGCTGGTTTAACGACACCTGCTTGAGGCTGCAAACGGAGCTCGTAATTGATTGCGACGGCCTCCATGTGCACAAGTTTGCCAGGGTCTTGTTGGCCAACCGCAACAAAAAGTGCCAGGAATCGGCAGTGTCTAAATTCTGCATTATGCTTTCGCGCACTGTGTTTAGCTGGCGCTACTACCAGTGGGAAATTGGCAAAGGCGATCGCCGCACCGCCGATCCAAAACACGATGATAACACCTTTGTCGCGGGCGATGCGACGACCGTTACGGACTGGCTGCGCGCGGTTGACCCTGGAACGGTGCTCAACATGGGCTGGAGGCCGCAATTAGTCCAAGCCGCGGCCGCGCACGCAGACGATGCCGCATCCGCCGCTGCGTACTGCGTGCAGCAAAGTATATAAGTAGATTGCATTTTCACGTTAAACACGACCATGGTGGACCGTACTGCAGGCATTGGCCACGATGCGGGTGTCTCGTTTGACCAAGGCAAAACGGATATTGAGTACGCCGTTCACTTTCCTAGCCACGTGGAGGAAATCCACATTGACGGCAAGTCGTTTCAAAAGAGTTTGGGCGTGCTTTCATCCACCGTTAACAACATCAGCGGCATGTCCGTCGGTCGGTGCACCAACCACCACAGCAGCGACCCAATGCACCTGATCGTTAAAGAAGGGCCGCCGGATGCAAAGATTAGCCTGCCCACCACCGGCCGGGTCATCTCGTTGACCCCGGAGCGCTCCGCTGCGGTGCACGCAGTTGTTCCAGCCGGCACGCATGATGTCAACGTCAAGCACGAATTTTGCCACAGTGTCACCCGTAGCAAGGGCAACACGGTCACAACGGAATACGTGCACCCCGGCTCGCTCACGCCGGAGGAGCACACGCGCAACGCCACGCGCGCGCTGAAATGGAACCAGCACATTGGCGTCACAGAGGACCAACTTGAGGAACACGTCGTAATTGCAGAGAAGGACGGCACCAAGCGCGTCGCGCTGCCTATGGATGCAAACGCCGGACCACTTGGTCAGCTCGTGAGCGGCAAGAGCAAGGAGGAAATCAATCTAATGTTTCCCGACGCAAATTTTTCAGAACCAACAATGTTTGAAAACCCAAAACTGAAGGCAACCGTTCCACACATTATTATGACCGAACAAAACTGGGAGGATGGCAAGAAAACGTTTGTAGCCAACATGGCAAAGAAGTTTGGACACGACGGATTTACGTTTGTCCGGGAGTCCGCAAACGGGCAACCGCTCGATCAGCCGTTTGACGCGCGCATCACCATCCACCGCCGCCCACACCCGCTTTGTCTCGAGGATTCCACCTTCAAGGCCAAGACGGTCCACGACGTGTCGGACGTGGCCGGCGTCGATCTATCCGCCGCGCTCATTTCGGCCAACGCACCCGAGGCCGCAAAGCAGGATGTTGTCGCCGCGGCTATTTTCGGTGCCCCGTGCAATGACGCAGCGACCGCTAAGACTGCCAAGGCTGCTAAGACCGCGCCCACTATTGTGAGCGGGCTCGATGAGCCAGGATCTACCGCAGACGCCGACGCGGACACCCACGACCCCGAGTCCGTTTAAGGGCCCGCAAACCTTTGGGCCTATTCAAGCCAAAATGGCAAAATTCCTTGCCGCCGACACGACCACTACGGCCAACACGGTCTCTGAGAACACTCTCGTGCCGGCCCCAGTGGTTGACATTGCGCTTAGACAACTTGTTGTTGCCGGCGTTTGTCGACAGGTAGGCAAGCATGGTATCACACCACAAAGTGCCCCAGATTATGTACGCCCGCCAGGTAAAGCAACGTAAATTGCCCCCGGCGCATCACATTAAACACATCCGTCGGTCTAATGTAGTCATCCACGCCGCGCTCAACGCGGACGAAGCCACAATGAGGCGCGACACGCTAATTGGCCGCTGCGCGCAGCCGGCCATGCAGACAACGCGAATGCACATGGCCTCGACCCGCGAAACGTCCTCGCCTTTTTGCCACCAGCGCGTGACAACGCCTTTGGGAAAAATACTCATCTTTTCAACCGGAAATTTGATTCGCGCCGGAAAGCACACCCACAGCGACGCCGTGCTCAGCATATTATCATTCTTGCAGTGGGTCTCCGGTCCAAACAGTCGCATGCAGTGGCCGGCAGCCATGTCGATTCCAAACACGGTGCTCACCGGCATGTACAAAACTAAAATTGACGAGGCGGTCAAAAACCATTGGATGGCGGTGTACACTTCAAAATTCCCTGGCATTGCGCTCAGCCCAAAATCGCTTCCGGGAATTACCATTGAGTTGTTTCTGTCGCAATCCAAGTTTATCGTGCCGGGCGTACGGTCAGCGGAAGCGCTCTCAGAAATTGTTCGCATAATGTCGAAACTGCACGCCGATGCAAAAGAGCTGGGAGAAAAAAAAGATACAGATGCAAAATTGGATTTAACAAAAATTTAATTTTTTTCATTACATGACTGGGCAATATGCGAGCACGCAGCACAATCCCTCGGGCATGGAGGAGGGATATGCCGCGTTTGGAGTTGCATGCGTGATGCTGCCATCAATATTGAACACGGGCAGAACAGATAGCCTATCGGTGTTTGTTTTTGGAACTTTCGTGTTGTTTGCGGTCGCACGCGTTTGCAGTCGTTTTGTTTTGCAGGCCTACCGCTTGATTGGAGCTGTAATTACACTCAACGCAATTTTTGTTGGCATTAACTTGTGGAGGCTGGTTGGGATCGCGTGCCCGCACGAGCTGCGGCCGTGGTACTGCACCGAAACGGGAAATGCAACAACGCTTTACAGCGACTGGTCTAATGCGTACATTACCAGCGTGCTGTGGCTGCTGATGACGGGCGGTTTTGTGATTTTTTTTATGGTCGACGAAACGGACAATTTTTACTACGGACCTGGGTTTTGGCGTGGACTGAT
The DNA here is from genome assembly GCA_002722705.1 of Pseudobdellovibrionaceae bacterium. Classification (GTDB taxonomy): domain Bacteria; phylum Bdellovibrionota; class UBA1018; order UBA1018; family UBA6935; genus UBA6935. The sequence goes on from PBMP01000003.1 coordinate 47,738, forward strand.
GGGGGGATTCTACATTATGTATTTCGTAGCGTCAACGTTGCCAGGGCACATTGAGATGAAGGGGCATACAGGAATTGTGTTGGGGACTGCAGGAGGACTGTTGTTTGCGGCTGCGGCAAAGGCACTGGGCGGATGGACAAAGATGCAGTGGATTTATGTTTCATGCTTGGGATGCGGAGCGGTTGTGCGTTTGCTATGCGGCAATCATATTCACCACGCCGAATGGTCTTGGTGGTTGGTGCCGTTGTCCGCGGGGCTATCGGGGGGGTCAATTATTGCGGGGGGTTTAATTGGAGTGTCAATGCAAGAGCTGTCTGGAACTGGCGCCAGGGATTTATGGGGGTGGTAGCGTATGCAGTTTGTCACAATGCCAAGTCTATAAAAGCAACCCGGCGAGGTCTTTTTACATCTGTTGCCTCTAAATCTGTTGCCTTTAATTCTTCTTCTCCGAAACGAATTCTTCGTTGTTGTTTTCTAGATAACAGTTCTTTATTGATTGGTATTTTGGGTCTCGGCGGTGGGGGTTTAGAAGCAGATGAAACAGTTGTCAGATCCTCTTCCATAAAAATCAAACTGTCCAAATCAGCAAGCACTTGGCCAAGATGACGATTGGGTTGCATTGATACATACTGCGTACTATCCAGAATTTTAACACCGTTTGCGTTGTCGTTTTTTTTTGTTTTTAAAATTTTCCGAAGTAGTTTAGTCCGCAACTGTTGATGCGTTGCAACATGTAAAGAAGTGTGTACTTCGAAACTGTGAAGTTTGTAGTTTGGACCCGAACTTTGTACTGTATAAAACTCTCGTGCTTTAGTTACCAAGTTGGGTACATCGGATTCGAGCCAATAATTATCATCTGTAGCTTGAAGTGGAATTACTGCGTGTGAAAGGCGTACCTCGTTATATTTGGTTCCAATTCGTTTTTCGTAAATTGACTTGGCGCAAAAAAATATTGTGTTGCGCATACTTATCTTCCGCGATACAGCCACTACCTCCTGGGTATCATGAGTCACCCACACCCAGCACTTGTCACGTGCATCATACTGTATGTTCTTAATCTCAATCAAGCGCATTCGTGTTTTGATTTCGTTAAAACTTGATGGAAAATAATTAAACTCAAAAAAATCAGTCGTCTGTGCAAAAGAATCTTTAATGCCTTGAACTTCAAGTACGTCGTGACCAAACGTGAGCGCGTTTGCAATTTTTCCAAGAGGGCAAGACTTCAAAGTGATTGCAACTCCGTACATAATTACATGCAATCGCGGGACGGCTGAAGGAACAACAGTTGCCGCCGCAGCCGCTGCCGCGGCCGCTGCCGCGGCCGCGTCCGATGCCGCTCCGCCAGATGTTGGCACTGGTGCTTCGGGCAAATTGAAAAACTGTTGGTTTCTCTCGTCCACAATTTTTCTGGCCAACCTTGAATCATTTGTCATCACAACCAACGTGTTGCACGCATCTGGTTTTGCAAAATATTCTTGTGCTTTTCTGAAAATGCAATCGTCTGCTTTTTGCCTTTTGTTGTTTGTCACTGCAATGTGTAATAAATCCTGACGGCCCCTGTCATCGCTCTCGTCATTAATTGCCGGAACGCCACTTAAGAATTTGCGCATCATTAATTTTATGCACTCATGCAAATTTGGAGACATTGACTTACTATAATGCATTATTGCAGAACTGCACGTGGCATTATTAATTGCAACAAAAAAATTAGTTTTTAAAAGTTGTTTCATTGCCTGTTCAAAACTTAAATAATCTTTTTTTCCTTCAATGAATGCATGTGCGTGAGCTTTGACTGTTTCGTTAAAGTTTGGATAAAAGGAAGCTAAAATTTTTGGAACCTCATTTCGTTCTTCCGGCGGTTTACCTTGCTTTTCATTAATTGCAACAATGATTTCTTCGTCTGACATGTTGGCGCTTTACGCAACTGTCGGCATAGACATGCAAGACTGCTGCTCTTTGCTGATATACCACAGCAAAAGTAAGTAACGCTGTTACGTAGAATTTGGAGAAATTTATATATCAGACTCTGGCGCAACTAAAAGTTGTACACGTGAGCTCAATGGGGAAAGTAAAGAAAAGGGACCCGCGGCTGGCGGCCGCAGGTGTTAGCGCCTACAACCAGCCAAAACGCACCCCAAATCACAAGACCAAATCGCACGTGGTCGTGGCCAAAGAAGGCAATAAAATAAAATTAATAAGATTTGGCCAGCAAAACGTGCGCGGAGCCGGGAAGCACCCAGGCACACCCGCGGAAAAAGCACGACGGCGGGCCTTTAAAGCGCGACACCATAAGAACATTTCAAAGGGAAAAATGAGCGCTGCCTACTGGGCGGACAAAGTAAAGTGGTAGTTTTGTTTTAAATTACGAAAACCAAAAGGCTACACCCGATTTCAATTTTTGTGAGGTGTCAGCAATCTCTTAAGTTGCAACGGCATCCAGTGCTCGGCGCACTTGCTCGCACAATAACGACGACTCAATCGCGGTGACAACAGCAACTGCTACGCCTTGCAGCGCCTTTGCAATGTTGTCGTGTCGCACACCCTCTCGTAAAACAATTACGCGCACGCGCTCCTGGTTGGTTTTACGGGCACTGTAACGCACTGCGCACAACCACTCGTTTGAATCCATTGTTGCTTTAGAGTCGGGCAGCAAGGTCTTGTCCGAGTCCAAGTGCCCGACCACGGCTAAAACTCCATCCCCGCGGGTGGCATCCACCATGATGGCGCACACTGCATTGTCTGCTACCTCGCGCGCCCGCATCAGCGTCGTCAACGTCGAGGTGGTGTACAAGGACGAATTTGGCAGCAGCCGCGGCTCAAATCGGGCACCGCGAAAACACTGCACGCTCGGGTGCACAGTGAGCACAAGTTGGCCAACGCCGGTGGTTGTTGCCGAATTGGTCAAAATGTGCTCAAATATGCAGTGCGCGGCCACGACCGCCGACTTTCCACACAGCGACGTCTGGTTTACCGCCGTAACCACGTACCCGGGTGAAATGCCCGCGGCCGCCGCCGTCGACTTTTTTGCTACGTGCGTAACCGACAGGCCAACCGTCGCAATTTCGGCCGACAGCATCCGCAGGCCCAACGGTGGCATGTCCGTCCACCCTTTGCTTTTGAGCATACCGGTGTTGCAATACGTTTGGAACTTTAGCGCCATCTGAAAATCGTCATACGACAAATCTACCGTCACAGTGCCGTTGCCCACGCCCGCGTGCAGCAACGCCGTGTATGCCCAATTGGGGGGAGGGGCCTCTTGCGCCAGCACGTCGTACACGTGCGTAGACAGACCAAACCACTTCGCACGGTTCCGCAAAACGAGGGCCTTGTCAGGACGTTTAAGGTCGCAAATCTCAACTTGGCGCTTATCGCCCGAAGCGGTCATCACCGATGCAAACAGGCCGGCGCAGTCCGATACCGCGCCAATCTCGCCGCACAACGGAGTTCCGTTTTCCGAAAACACTCCGTCTGGAAACACTACCGCGTCGCCTGTTTTGAATGGCCGTTGCCCAAATTGACCCGCAGAGGCCACGTCGGGGGCAAATATGGGAATAATTTGCAGATTGAGTTTGCACGTTGTCGTCGAAAGCTCTCGCATGAGCGCAGTCGGCGCCGTGGCCACATCCACCATCGCTTGCAACCCCTCGCCTTGTTCCGGCACGCCAATACGACACCAGCTTCCGCGGTTGGGGCACGGCGAAAAATCACACGCAAAACATTTCATGTGCATGCAAGCGGCCGTGCATATGTAAGCCACCCGGCTCGGCACGAGGCCGCACCGACAACACGCAAAGCCGTTCTTGTGCGCAATTCGGCGTGTAATGCTCTCGGGCGTTGTCAGCGGAACTTTATCAATCCAATTGGGCCACCGCACCACGCCGGCTGCCGGCCTTGACCAAACCGAATTTTGGAAACGCTGCTTGACGCGGGTTTTGTTTGCACGATACGCGGCCCGCGATGTTGCGTGTTGCAGAGCGACGTGAAGCATGCTAGTACACGTTGGTGTTGTGCGCGCACCGATATTTCATTGGAACATATCACACTTTTAAAATTTAAAATAAATTCAAAAATTAAAAAAAAGGCACAATTGGGCGGACAGAGTAAAGTAGTAGGTTCGTTTTATATAAGGTTGTGTTTTTATTGTTTATTCGAGTGTTTAAGATGACCGCATTGGCCGCACTTGCACTGAAGCTAACGTTTGGATCTCCAACTTGTGTTTCTTATTCAAGTGGTGGATATGTTGAGTGTACTGGAAATCATGTGTTTGTGCCAAACATGACTGCTTATAACATTGATCCGAAAAATGTTCAAACTTTAGATCTTTCAAACACCTCAATCATACAATTGGCAAGTGAAAACTTTGTCCAATTTACAGGCGGTAAATTGGAAAGCGTATATTTAAAGAACAATGAAATAAGTTATATGGAAAGCAATGTTTTTCTCAATTTAACTTTTTCCCACATTGATTTATCTTTCAACAATTTAAGTGGTACTCTACAAACTAAATTTAAAGACATTTCATTTTTAGATTTATCAAACAATAATATAGAGCATTTAACTCAAAATGAAAATTTTGATAACATTTTAAATCTTGATTTATTTGAAAATAACATAAAGTCTATTAGTCCAGGCGTTTTCAAAAATACAAGAGATATCGATCTACATAAGAATCAACTAACCGAGATTGTTGCGGGTGTGTTTGATAATGCGGTCAAAGCTGTAGATTTAAGTGACAATTTAATTTCTTCAATTGAAAATGGTCTTTTTGACAACATGGAAAGTGTTAAGTTAGACAGAAATCACTTGACCGGTAACTTGCAAGCTCAATTCAAAAACATTGACAGTTTGAGTTTATCCGATAACGACATAGAGCACTTACCTCTAAATTCAACCTTTGAAAACATTAACACCCTTTCTTTGGTTGGAAACGAACTAACGTCGATTAGCCCTGGAGTTTTAAAAAACGTTCATACCATCATTTTAACTGACAATCAACTAACCAAAATTTTTGCGGGCACGTTTGACAGTGCGACTGAATTTATTCATTGTTTTGGCAATAACATTCACTTAATTGAAACGGGCGCTCTTGACAATAGGACTATAGTCGACTTACAAAACAACAAACTCAATGGCACGCTAAAAACCAAGTTTAAAAACATTACCCAATTACTTTTAGGTAATAACAAAATAGACAATTTAGCTTTTGGTCAATTTGAAAATGTTGATTACGTCAGCATACGTCGAAATAACATTAGGTCGATTAGTCCAGGCGTTTTCAAAAACGTTCAATCAATAAATTTATTTAACAATGAACTAACCGAGATTGTTGCGGGTGTGTTTGATAATTTGGTTCAAGAAGTAATTTTAGTTGGAAATTTTATTTCTTCAATCGAAAGTGGTGCTTTGGACAATCTGCTTAGAGTCTCGTTAAGCAGCAATAACTTGACTGGTAACTTGCAAACTAAATTCAAAAACATCACTCAGTTGTTTTTACGGAAAAACAAGATACAAACTCTCAATTTGCGCCACATGTTTAAAAACATAAAATTCCTTGATTTAAGTTCAAATCAAATAGAATTTCTAGGATCCCGGATTTTTAAACAAAATATACAAGAAATTGAGTTGTATGATAATCTTATCACCAAAATTTATGCCGGCACGTTTGTAAATTGTCCTGAATATATTAATTTGAACAATAACCAAATTGAAATTATCGAAGACGGTAGTTTCGAGAATTTAACATATGTTACCCTAAAAGAAAATCGACTAAATGGTACGCTGCAAACTAAATTCAAAAACATTCGAGGTTTGGATTTATCCAAAAACTTCATAAATAACCTCATTCCAAATAAAAATTTTGAGGACATAAAGTTTGTTGACTTAAGTAATAACCGTATAAGCAATTTGAACGCAGGTGCATTCGTAAAGGTTTCTTACCAACTGAATTTAGAAGGAAATTTAATTAGCAAAATTGTAAACGGTACGTTTTTAAACGGACCAGATTACATTAATTTGGAGGGAAACCAAATTTCGGAAATCGAAACAAATTCGTTTGCAAAAGTAATTAGACTAAATTTGAACAATAATAAGCTTACAACTTTAGCGATTGATTGGATTGACTACGATCACATTGTAAACATACAACTAGAAAATAATTTTTTGGAAAGAATCGAATCACAACATTTTGGCGATTTGAAAAATTTGACAATTTTAAATTTGATTAATAATACCATTAATAGTGTGGAGGCATACTCGTTTCAGTTTCATCTTGCACCAAAACTCGACACAACCGGTGCGCTATTTTTATGGGAAAACCCGATTTGTGAAAACGTTTTGGCAGGAGAAGACATCATTATGAACCTAAATGCAGAACAATCCATTAAAGCGTGCGACGGAGATGAAATGTATAACCATATTGATTATGCCTACGCCTTCAGTGATTACGCTTTCGATTGGAAACGAGAATTATATGATGACATTGGTTCCTTCGACGGCTTCCAATACAGCAATGACTACGATTACGATGACAACGCTTACGATGACACTGACGCACCGACTGTGCCGGAAAAATCAAAAAAAAAGTCAAATAGGACCACTTTGATAATTGTTATTTCAATAATCTTTGCACTGGGCGTTGCTTTAATTGCTTATGTTACTTATAATAAATCAAAAAGACAACGCGGCAAAGCACTTATTCAAAATTTTTTGTGAGGTGTCCGAAATCTTTTAAATTGCAACTCCATTTGGCGCTTGACTTGATTGGATTACTTCCAGCACGTGCGCACCGCGGAATCAACTGAAAAGATGTGTTGTTTGCCGGCGCGATCAGGAAACACAGCGCTCCCGTTAAACTCTCCGTAAAGACGGCTAGTCATCGCGGATGTTGTCCACGGAGCGCACGCCGCCGATTTGCGCAGCGTCTGCTCGAGCAGAGCAAAGTCGGTGGCTACGTGCGCGCGTTCTGGACTACAGAGCAGTTTAAGATATCCGGAATAATTTTCACAAATTGTCTGCGGAGTGGGTAAAGCGGCCAGCGATTGGTTGTATACCTGCAACGTGTCAAACTTCCAAAAACTGGCAGTGCGATGTTTGACCCGCGGAAATTGGGGGAACACAGACAGAAGACCTTGCCGCAAAAAGTATTGCGCAACTTGGTAGTCCCAGGGGCGCGGTCGAATCGGTATAATTGACCGCGCCGCGTCATACGCATCCGCGGCGCGCGTTATCCAACCGAGGCCCATAAACTGGCGCGTCTTGAGCACAACGGAGGGGTCCAGCAACGCTTCAGGCACCGCGTTATCGTTCCACGCGGAAACGACGCCTATGCTGCGATCAAGCTCCAAAAGTCGTTGGCCCCACTTCATGTAGGACACGAAATTTGGGGACAAAAAAAGGTCGTCTTCGAGAATTGTTAAATACTCAAAACATCGCTCGATTGAGGCATCGTTCAGAAGCCACTTGTATATCTTGGACAGAGTCAGCTTGCGCCGCGAAGGGGGGGGGGTTTTAACAATGGCCGAGGTCACCGTTGTTGTCGTTTCCGTGGTGTACAAGATGATGGCGCTGCGGTCGACGCCTTGATTTTGCAGTTGCTTAATTGTTGTTTCCACATCGGCGGCGTGCTCGTTGGTGAACAAAATGATGAAGCCAATTACGGCTATTTGGGAAATGCACATTGGTGGGCGCGTCAAAAGACCGAGGGGCAACGCTAAATATTTCCGAGTGGATTGCGCAAGAGTGTTGGGACGCAATGGCCACGCTCACCGCATCGCACACGGGCGTCACAACAGTGGTGCCGTGCCTCGGTTCGTTTAATGTGGTGATGCTGCGGCAGGGGGAGCACGTCTCACCAGCGCAGGTGGCCGACTACCACAATCGCTTTGTGGCGCCGCTGCGCTGCGCCAAGCTGGTCGGGTTTTATCGCAACCACCACGGAACGGTCATCGAGGTGAAAATTGGGCAGCTTCACTACTGCAGCGACGTGCCACACAAGCGGCTGTCGCAGCTTGCGGCCGAGGGGGGGCTGGGCGCCTTTTGCCCGCTCCACGAGCCGGTGGACGTCGAGGTCACGCCGTACTTGCAGTTCAAAACGGGCCCGCCGCGCGGGCAGCACCGGCGCGCACCGTCCAAAGCAGCCACTCAAAAACATCGGTAATCGCGGTGTACATGGTGGTAAACATTTGGTCGTCGGCCCACGCGCCCTTAAATGGCGGAAATGCGCCGGGTAACCACAACGCGCGCGTACGCAACGCGGAACCGCCGCCACAGCAGCCGCGCCCGCCCGTCAAAATAGCGCTCCAGTGCCGCGAGCCCGTCGGCCCGCGCGCCCCGCGCCGAGCGAAGAGCGTTGACGATGCGGGCGCGCGTATGGATGCAGTCGCGCCACTCTTCAAACGCGCGGGTCGCAACGACCTGAAACATGGACGTCATCGCTATTTGCCATTCGCCAGGCGGAAGGTAACGTGCAATGGTGTCACCGGTTGTGCTCGGCGCGTGGACCGCTACGGTCATCTGGTTGGTGCTCAAGTATCGATTGCTCCTCAATCACATCAAAAAGAAGCAGCCAATAGACTGGCGCGCGGCCGGCGAACTGCTCAACGCAATCGCCATCGGCACCGCCGTTGCCGTCGCGCCTTACTTGCAAGTGCTCGAAAACGAGGCGTGGTGTCCGGACATTCAAATCCCGCCGCTGGCGGCGGTCGCGGTTGTTGTTGGCGCCGTGGGGCCTTTGTTCGACCCAAATTATATTACCCCGGCGACGGCCGTCGTGGCGTCGATTTTTACGACCACGTACCTCGCCCTCGGAGACTGCTGGGGGCTCGGGTCCATTGTGGCCGCTTTCGGTATTATTGTCGCAATGATTCGCGTCGCGGAATTTAAGTGACACTGTTTAAAAAATTGATTTTTGCGACGAGTAGTGCGGCACGGACGAGTTGCGCGCCGCAAGCTTGGTGTGCGTCGCAATCAGCGCGCCGTTGTTCCAGTCTCTCGCACGGCTCTGTGCCAATAACCCAATGACGTTGACGTCCATCGCGTCGGATAAGCACGCGCCGACCGCAGCGGGGCCGGCAAACGCATATGGGTGAACATTCTTGCGCAGCAGCGCTAGTTTTGTCGCCCGTTCCAGCACACACGCGAACACTGGGTTGCGGGGGGCGCGCGCTATCATAAACGCGTTCCACACATCCCGCGTGTGCGCGTAGCCCGGCAGCGGCAGGGAGAAATCATGCCAGTGCAGTGCGTCGTGAATTAGTAGCAGCTTGCCGGGCACTTTGTCAAGCCGCGTCAGATTTTCTACAATCAGGTCATCGTCAATCCAAATACCACCACGGGTAAAGAGGTAGCACGCCCGGAAAACGTCCGCCTTGAGCGCCATCAATTCCGTGCGGTCAAAGGCCACCACGTTCTTGGGGCAGTTGCGCGCCATAAAACTCTTGGCCAAGGGCACCGTAAAAATTTCCAAATGGCAACGCTGATTGTTGTGCATCGTTTTGTTCAGCGCCGGGTTTAACTTTTCCGCCATTGTTACAATTGTCAGAGGTAACCGGCCGTTGGTCAGCGGCACCATCGACCACGTTTCGCGCAGCCCGACGCCGTAGCGCATCGTTGTGTACCATTGTAGGTACCACAACAGCAGCGCGGTCGTCGCCGTGAGCGCTACTGCCACGGACAACGTCGAAGGGGACATGTTGAATAGTGAGCAACTAGTGCTAACCTCAGCAGAGCTGCGCGCAAATAAAAATTTAAAATTTTGTTTTTTAAAAACATTTTTACACGTCAAAAGATTGCATTAGCACTGTTGGTTCACTTCACCAAACATGGCCGAGCGCAGACGGTACGGCGTGTTTATCGGCGACTGCAGCATCGAAGCGTACGTCGACCCGAGGGGAACCGGCGCGAAAAACGTCTTCTCGCTGGGACCCAGCAGACGGGCCAATTTGCGGCTGATGAAAGGCGTCATGAAATGGTTCTGGTCGTTGCCGGGCACCAAGAGGGGGGGGGCGTGGTTTGACACGGGCGCGCCGAAGCGCACGTGCGTGTGGCCGTACACGCAGGCGATTGCACGCCAGCTGGTCAACGACCCGGTTGCCGCGTGCCGCGCGCTGGCGCCGACCGAGGCGGTGCAAGTGCCGATTGCGCTGCCAGTTGATTGGGTGCAGCTCGTCGAGGAATGGTGCGGCGGCACCGTACACCACCACGGGGATGCCGTCGCCGTCGTAAACGTGGATCTGCAGTATCCGGGCACGCTGGCTTGGATTAAAATTGCGAAAAAGAAAAATGTGATTGTCGTCATGGGCTCTGGAGCGACAACGGTGGGCAGCACCAAGCCAAAGCACGCCACGATGCACCACCACATGCACAAGCCCAGTGGACAAATGCACTGGGAACCGATCAGGGGACTCAACGTGCCGGATTTTTGGGGGGCGGTGCCGGAATGGTGGAGGGCGGCGCTGCAATTGTACCAGCGGCAACAGCGCTTGGACCGAGGGGACGACCGCCTCGAGGCGTCGAGTCGGCACCAGATTGTCAAGGCGGCGGACAAGGCAAACTTGCGGCCGCGCCCGGGGCCAAAGGCAAAGGAGCGCCTCAAAAGCTTTCGGGAAAAATTGGTTCGCGCAAACTTCAAACCGACCCGCAACTTTCGACCGCACGACATGCACAAGCTGCGCGACGTCCTCGCGGGGGGGGAGCCGGGTAAACACATACTCGACATGTTTGAATCGGACAACGGCAGGTACTTGTTGGCGTCGATGGTGCGCATTGCGTGGGCCGAGAGGGAAGGTTAGATTTAATTGCACACTTTTTTTGCGGCTTAATCCTTAAAACTCGACGGGGAAAAGCGTGGACCGCGCCGAGCCATCCCAAATCTCCGTGCCAAAGTGCACCGCTCGGCGCGTTGCCAGCAGCTCGAGCAAATCGGCGTGCGCTTGGGGGTACTCGGCGATGAGCTCAAAACAGTCGACCCCGCCGGGCGCGGTCACCAGCAGCGACACCATGTCGTCTTTGTGCCGCAGGCCGTGCTTGCCCCGCGGCGCGACACTGCCGTCCGACAGCCGCTTGAGCGCCAGCCGCTCGTGGTGCTGCCGGAAAAAGACACGCTCCGCCTGCGTTAAGGACGACCACGGCAGGGGGGGGGTTTCCGCAACGCGAGCCAGCAGGTCGTGCTCCACGCGCAGCACCACTTTGCTCTCGTCGCGGGGGTCGACCACAATCTCGTCGCCGACTTGAAACGCCATCGTGGCACGGGGGAGCGCGCCGCGGCTCGCCAGCTGCTGAACGTGCACCGCATGCTCGCGCGGCGCCGCAGGCGCCGACACAACATCGCTGAGCAGCGGACGCGTCACCGCCGACATGGGGATGGTGGAGTACACCGCAATCAAGGATTTTTATGCCGCAAAAAGACAGGGGGGGCAGTGGAACGAGCCAGCGCTCGTCGTCAACCTGGGGATGATTTTGCGGAAAAAGGATCGCAACGACCCGTTTGTCAAGTGGATGTTGTTGCCAAACGTAAACCGCGTTGTGTGGGAAATGATTCGCGACAACCACCAAGAAGCAGACGCGCTCCGGCAGTGCCTGGAACTCGCGCAGGAAAACAGATAGTCGTGGCAAGTCTGGATTCGTGTGGCTCTACCCCCGGAGGGGGTAGTGTATGGGGGTATGCTTATATAAAAATAGATTCATGAATTAAATTGTGTATATATATATATGGTATAAATTATACCATACCGAAAAGATGAAAGTACTCCACGGCGCACCCCCCCTCATTTCGCCTCCCCCCATGGCCAGTCTATATTAGTGATAAAACCAGCGACCCCCCCACTGATAGTGCGGAACCGACTTATTTCGAGGAACTTTCACATGGCGAACGATGGGTTCGTCGGCCCAGGTCGATGCATGCAGCCAATTTTTCCCGCCAATGTAGCCTATGATGTTAACGTCGGCGTTTGCCGGAATGCATTCGCTCACCATTTGCGGTCCGGTCATGGAGACTGTTGTTCTGCCGCGAAATTGATTTCGCACGCGATGCGTTGCAAGTTGCAGTGCACACCCTATGAAGGGATGCCGACGCCTGCGAACAATCATGAAGGCATTCCAAATGCCGTAGCGCCACGGCGCGTCGAGCGCCGGCGGGGTGTACAACGAGTCTTCAATCAGCAGCAGTTCGCCCGGCACCGTGTCGTACGAGTTTAATGGTAGCTGCAACATGAGATCGTCGTCCAGCCAGGTCCCGCCAAACACGAACAGCATGCACAGGCGCGCCAGGTCTGCCTTGAACGCGATTGGAACCAGATTGTCGTACTCTGGCGCCGAGGCTGGGCAGTGCTTGTGCACAAACCGTCGAGCAGCCGACTCGTTCAAGACGCGGAATGAAAACTTTGACAAGTTTTTATGCAATATAATGTTGTGCCTGAGCGCGCGATTCAGTGGTGTGGTCGACGTCATTGAGAAGACCGGCAGGTCCAGCACCGCGCCGGTGGTGACTGGCAGCTGCGGGCGGACGAGTGCCACATCGTGCCGGCGCTCATGCTGCGATAAAAGCGCGCAAGTTGCAACTAGCACGGCCACCATCACAACAAACACAACCGTGCGCATCGCTGCGATTATGTCGACTATTGAGCACTGACGAAATGTAAAACGCAATACAAATTAAAAATTAAAAAATTACACATATTTCGCGCTAGCCGCACTCAAACTCGACCCGAAAATGCAACGCGCATTCAAAGCAACCGCGATTGGCATACCTGAGCGCCACAAAAAACTAGTGTCGGCGTACGTGTTGCCAAACGACAAATGTTTTCAAGCGCTGTGGTTAAAGCTTTCCACGGAGCGACTGTCCAAACTGTTAGACACGAGTGCAGTGAAAATAATTGGAAAAGTAAAAGAGGTCGAGGTGCTGGGATTTAATCGCGGCATTGAGTATCACATTGGAAGTTTGGGCACGCCAACCATATGCATGCAACCCATGAATGTAATTATGAAGTGCCCCGGCGGCAACGTGATTATGACCTGCGGGCTGCCGCCTGGTACAAACGGCGACGACCTGCCGCTGACGATCCGCGGCGACAATTGCGTGCTGTACGTCGAGGAGGGCAGCGGAGAAGCCCGCGTGCCGCCGGAACTGGTATGCGCGTTTTGCGTTGCCGCGCCGGTTTCTTTGGCCGGTAGGCGGTGCGCCAAGTGCACGCTGCTGTACCCATGACGTTTAGAGCAGCATCGATTGGAGGCGCTCCATGTGGTGTCCAGCATTTCGTATGTGCACGGTGGCCAGAACGGCCATGACCACGACCGCAATTGCGGAAAGTATCAACGCAACCAACGTCACGGTGTACTGTGGACCGTACTTCATTTCTCCATCTGCCTTTAATTGTTCAAGGTAGAGCTTGTCGAAATCGTCAAAAATTGCCTTTTGGTACGCATTGATATAAATAAAATCAACTAACACTGGAATAAAAATGACCAACGCAGCCACCGCCAGTATTGGTATTGCCTTTCGTTGCCGGTCGTTTTCCGGATTGTCTATGAAATCCTTATAGTAATACAACACATACAAAGCAGCAATAAACCAAAGAAACGCCATAGTAAGTATAACCCACGTGGTGATTGAGTTTGAATCAACCGCACGTTGACACTTTTTAGTGCCGTCTTTGGCCGCATCCGATGTCGCAGGGTCGTTGTCGTCGGTGTCTTCTTCAGGGTCTATGCACTTGCCAAATTCCTCTCCCGCTTCCCACGCGCCACAGCACTTGTTTGACGAAAACTTAACTTGGGATTTGTTTTCTTCTTTGTATATTACGTTAAAGCGCGTGCCCAAACCAAAATTGACTGCGTATTCTTCAAATGTAACTGTTGCATCAGGTTCCGGATTGTAACTAAACTTGTCCTTTACTTTCCATTTGACAAACGAGGTGTCCTCCTTCAACTCTGCCTCAGACAAACCGTATCGAGTACTGTACAGTACTGCTACCGCAAGAATGTGCAAGGCGACCACGAAAAGAACTAAACGCTTGTACATTTTTCCTTTTTATCAAAATGAGGGAGGCGAATATATGTCAGTAACGCTAAAGGGCACCGCAAACTTAGTCCGCCGCCGGCTCAAAAAAGCGAGAAAAAAACCGCGCAATGTATGTGACCATGTCGACCGGCAGCTCCGGGGCGGTTTTCATCGCGGCCACGCGGCAGCACGCCAGTGCAAACGTTTTGTACATTTCCTGAATCGCCCGCGTGCAATCGCGGTGTCGGACCGGCGACCAAAATAAATGGCGCAGCAAAAAGCGCGTCGAGTACCGTTTCAAAAGCACTTCCTGCGGTAAACGTTCCCTTTGGAAGCGGGGCAACGCCATCTCCGGGGCCCCCAGCGCCGTGCACAGCACGTCGCGGTGCAGTCTGCTCGCTTGCGGGCTCCACAGCTGCTCGATTCGCTTGACCATCGTGCACTCTGGCGTGTCGTTGTGCACGGCCCTCCACACCCACACGTCGTCGTGCGTGCAATCCCACGAGCCGCCGCATGCAACAATTTGGCACAGCGTCGCCTTGGGCAGCGGGTCGGGACCAGTCAGAAGCGTGACAGCAAACCACGTCATGTTGGCGTGGTGGTACGCAAAGCCCCCGTTGAGCCTGGTGGGGTCGGCGCCGCACCGCAACAGCTCGGAGACGGCGTTGGGCCGCTTGAGCTTGATTGCCATGTACAGCGGCAACGCCACCACCGACTGGTACGACTTGCGCACGCCGGCGCCCGGGGCGTTTGGGTCGCAGCCGCATTGCACCAATGTTTGAACCACGCCGGGCTTGTCTTCGGTGTTTCCAATAATCGCGGCGACGAGCGGCGACACCAGCCGGCCCTGCGACCTGCTCCACAGCTGCTCGCACGCCGGGCTGTACCACGTTGGATCCGCGCCTGCCGCAACCATCATTCTAAACGCCTCGACGTTGCCGCTGTACGCCGCAAACGCAAGCGGCGTCGCCACTGGCAGCATCGGAAGCGCGCCCATCTGGCGATCCAGTTCGTCGACGCGGTAGTGGGAGAGCAAGTACTTGACCTTGTCATTCTGATGCGTAGCAATCGCGCAATGCAGCGCCGTGATGGCCTGGTACGTTTGCAGGCGGGCGCACACCTTGCGAGATTCCACGTACCACTTCATAATGTCAAATGTGCCCGGCATCGTGCTGCACACAGCGACGTGAAACGGGTGCAAGTGCACGCTGGGCTCTTGCGGCGCCAACAAGTGGCTTTTGCGCGCGCGCGCCGGCGGCGGCAAAATCTCGACAATCGAATCGGCGTAGCTCGAGTAGAGGCGCCGCACCAAGTCCCAAAACCCGCCCGCCACGCAGCAGTGCAGCAGCGTGGTGTCGTACGCGTGCTGCGCCACCAGCTCGGGCGTGAGCTGCATTCGCGACGGAATCGATCCCAACTTCAACCGTTGAAACAATAGATGCAGCGTCCCACGGCTGATCGAGGGGTTGCGCTCAACAATCGGGCGATTCATTGCGCGCCAGTTCCTTGTGCGCCGCTGCGAGTGCTGCGCCGACCGTCTTGGGGCACCCCGATATGGTCACAGAACACGACCAAGTAGTTTCGTCTGCGTGCAGGTGCTTGGTGGGGTGTACTACGCAGTGCACCAGGGGTGATTTGACACAGGTGCGCGTGGCGTTGGGTGCTACTTTTAAATGAAATTTTGTGCCTGCGGCTGCCAAAATTCTAGCGGCTGCGTGCTCTGCCTTTACCAACGCGTGCGCGGTAATCATTTGCCTCGAGCTCTCTCCGTTAGTAGCCGACTTTATATACGGCGTCAGGGTTCGTTGTACCGAACCTCTTCGCTCTCCACCACCAAGTTGTATTCGAGAAGCACCGGCAACACTTCAGAGATGTCCACCAGGTAGAACGGCGCAGATTTTATTTTTTCGAGCAGCAGCAAAAGCAGCCGCTGAACCGTGTTGTGGCAGTGCGCAAATGCCGCTGTCGTCGCCGGTATCATAAACCTGCCTCGTTTTTCGCGAACTTTGCAGAACATGTCGAAATAAGCCGCGACCAAAGGCGCCCGCGCAGTCGGTAAATCAGTATCCAAATTTTCGTGTTCAATGTGCCTGAAGCCTATCCAAATCATGGTGCAAGCCGCGCCAAAGTGCTGCGCGTAACGGCAGAGCACGGCGCTGACACACATTGCCTGATACGCATCGCTACCCAGCAAGCAAAACGTCCCCATTTGCACGTTTTTGGGCGCGCCGGGCTGCGGTAACTCCGAGTATCCCGGCACGTCCACAATCGTCGCCACTTTTGTCCCAATCCGCGCAAAAAACCCAGCGTTCTTGAGCCATCCTTCCACTTCGGCCTCCATGCCGTTTCCCAAAACCACGCTAGCGCCTTGTTCCTCTTTTTTGATCGAATACAGCTTTTCATGCCGTCCTCTAACTCTCGCCATCACCGCGCGGTAAACATCCGCGCAAAACTCCTCGCTTTTTCGACCGTCCCCATCGTCCTGAGTTACATTGACAACATTGGCAAGGCAAACGTTGTCTGGCTTAAAATCCAGATTCACCACCGTGCTCGTGTTCAAAAAATCAACTTCTTGAATAATAGTCTCTACCAACAATTGCGAGACCTCGTCGGTAAAGTGCCAATAAGGCAATTTAGAAATGGTTGCGCCCGCAAAGTCCACAAACATGTCATTGTTTATCGCCACCTTTATCCGGCGCTCGAGTCTGTCGTCACCCGTCGACGTAAAAGCGGCCCAAAGAATAGTTCTAATCTCGTCCGCTTCCCAAGCAACTTCTTGTTCGTAGTCTTCGCTCGTCTGTTGTCGTTCGGGCTTTATTCTTCGCTCGACCACCGCGCGCCCGGTTTCGTCGTGCCCATAAAAATGAACCTCGGCATATGTGCCGCTGCCCAAAACGATTGGCGTCTCGGCTGTACTCATAGCTGAATTAAAATTAAATGTGCAATGTTTATGCGCAACACACACTGTACAACACCTCAAATATATGAATTTTAAATTTTCAATGTAAAATTAAATGCTGTTGTTAAATGCGCGCGCAGTGCATTTGCGCACAAAATTGCGCCAATGTTTTCAGAGGATAGACGAGTTGTGGGCACAGAATTGACATGCAGCGGCGACGTCCCGGGCGAACTCAACTGGGCCTTTGCGCACGTGCTAATGGGAAAATTGCTTGCGGTATCGTTTAACGCAGCAATCACAACAACATTGCAGCAGACCCCAGAAGGCGACTTGCTCGTGATTAACGACAGCACAACCGAGGTGCTCAAACCGTTGACGGAAGCGGTCGCAAGCAAGCCGATTGTCGCGGCGGACGTTGTCGAGGAACTTTTGGCAGTTGCAACGTCGACCGAAGTCTTTGTGGTCTGCTATCATTTACAAGACTGCAACTCGGTCACAAAGCTGCCATTTTCCGGAATTACATTTGTGCGCTTTGACCCGGCGCGGCGATTTCTTTTGCTGGGAGGGTCAGACGGCAGCCTTGGTCGCGTGTTTATAGATGCGGGGACGCTGGCAGTGCGGCCGCAGTGGTCACAGCTGGTTCCAGCGAGCTCGAGTGGGAATGCGGGGGGAGCAGTGTGCACTGCAACAATTTTGGGGGGCGGCAGCCCTTTGATTGCGACAACAACGGCGTTGCAACAGTGGTCCATCGACGACATGGAGGCGACGGCGCTGTCAGTCGGGTTTCCCCGAGGGAGCGGCATGCCTTTAGACATTCGGTGCATCAAAGGATGCGTTTACGTGCTGTGCACCAATGCGATATGGAAGTTGACAGAGCGAGAGCGAGGCGCAAAGGCCACCGTGTGGCAGGCGGCAGGCAAAATGGGATGGACGCTCTCTGCCGATGGCAAATTGCATTATGCGTCCAGAATAAAGGACGGAAAGGTTTGTCAGATTGCTTGTTGAGTTTTTTGAACTTTAAACTAGCGCAAATTTATGATTTGTATACAGACATTGAGTTTTGCACTTTGTGGTAGCTATTGGGATCTGACCAGCGTGCACCGTTACGCGAACGTCGTAAACACAGCATTGGCGCTCCGCATCAAACGTAGACAAATTATCAAGATATCGAGCAATTGCGCGCGGTTCAGTCAGATTCCAAACCTTTTTATTAAAGGATTTTTTGCGTCAAGTATTTCCCAACAGGCGGGGTACTATGGAATTATGGGTGTGCCAATTACGCTGCTGGTGCTGTCTGGAATGCTTTTTAATCGAATTAAAACTGGTTTGCAAAACGTGGCCAGTGTGAAGCGCGCTGCGCGGCGGTGCCCGATTACCAACGAGGACTTTGACGAGGCGCTTAACGGCATGCTGCAGCGCAAAAAGGACGACGAGAGCTACCGCACCTTCCGCGCGCTGTCGCGCGACGCTGCGAATTATCCGCGGGCTACGTACCACGATTCGGATGCCACGTACTACGACAAGAAGGTCAAGTCGGCAATGCCGTCTGTCGGCTCCAGCGGCAAACCAATTGAAGTGTGGTGCAGCAACGACTACATGGGCATGAGCCGGCACCCCGTTGTGGTTGGTGCGGTAGCTGACGTCCTCGCGGCATCGGGTGTCGGTGCTGGCGGAACCCGCAACATCGCCGGCAACGGCAGGCAGCACGAGCTGCTCGAGGCCCGGCTTGCCGAGCTGCATCAAAAAGAAGCTGCGCTGCTCTTTTCGTCGTGTTTTGTGGCCAACGACGCGTGCCTCAGCACGCTAGGCCAGATGATGCCTAACCTGATCTACTACTCGGATGCCGATAATCACGCCTCTATGATTCAGGGCATCCGGAACGCTCGGGTGGCCAAGCGGATCTGGCGGCACAACGACGTGGAACACCTAGATGAGCTACTCTCACAGGACGACCCTGGGCTGCCGAAGATTGTGGCCTTCGAGTCGGTTTACTCGATGTGCGGGTCGATCGCGCCGATCGACGAGATCTGTGAGGTGGCGCGAAAGCACAACGCGCTCACGTTCCTGGACGAGGTACATGCCGTCGGGCTGTACGGTGACACAGGCGCTGGCCTCGCCGAGCGCGAAGGCATTGCGCACAAGGTGGACGTAATCTCCGGCACACTAGCCAAAGCTTATGGCGTCGTCGGCGGCTACATCGCTGCTAACGCCAACCTCGTCGACATGATCCGTAGCTACGCCCCTGGCTTCATCTTCACCACGTCGCTTCCGCCACTGCTCGCCGCAGGTGCGCGCGCCTCTGTTGAACAGCTCGCAACGTCACCGGACATGCGAGAACGGCACCAAGCCGCGACACGTGAGATGCTCACGCAGCTTTCGGCCATCGGCATCTCAGTGCTTCCCACCGAGAGCCACATCGTGCCTGTGCTGGTCGGCGACGCCGAAAGGTGTTCGCTGGTATCTATGGATATGCTTAAGTACCATGGCATGTATGTGCAGTCGATCAACTATCCGACGGTTCCAAAAGGTACCGAGCGGCTCCGGGTTACGCCCTCGCCCTACCACACACCGAAAATGATTGCCAACTTCGTTGGTGCGCTTACTGAGACCTGGAAGCGTCGTGGGCTCGAGTTCAGCGACGTTCCGGCAGACAAGACTTAAAACTTAAAACTTAGGACTTAGCCTCAAGTCAATGCAACCTCAATCTTTAAAGTTTTAATAAATATGTCGTGAACCAACGAAAAGATCGGCCAGTTTGCCACATTCCCTTTTATTGTGCACCCAGAACACTAACGCCCTTTACTCAAAAGAATTCTTAAGCACGGCGTATTGCCGCTCCGGTTTGCTGTCGATGTAGCCGCGCAGCAGGAACCCTGCTGCCAGCGCCAGCAAAAGCCCTGTAGCAGATGCGCGGTACACCAATTCGGGCATAGTGGGCGAGGGCGACGTCGATTCAAACGTGATTGGGTTGTCGACTTCAGCGTGGGTGATAGGCATCCCCATTACCATCCAGCGATTTGGCTTAACGCGGCATTTTTCATCGCACGTAAACCAGACGCCAAGTTTTCGCGTGCGGCTGGTAATCCAGCGCACCAGCCTCGGGTTTCCCCACAGCTTGTGCATTGATACGGAATAAATGTCTTTGTCGGGGTCAAACCACTGCCACACCTGTGTGGCCTCATCATAATTATTTACGGCCCACATAATAACATGGTCCGCAAAAGCCTCTTTGATTTCTTTTGCTGTGATCCCGCCTCCGGGAAACAAAAAAAACAATAGCCGCGTCTTGTTTGTAACCGTTGCTGCCGCAGCTTTCAATTCGTCCATCATTTTTGAATTTAGAATTTTTGGATGCAGCTCCAGCGTTGCCCCCGTGGCGAGGGCATCGTTTAATGTATTGACTCCGCAAGCAGCGAGCTGCGCATCGGTCTTTGTGCCAATGGCCCCCGTGCAGTCAGTGGTGCGATCAAGGGTGTAATCGTGCATAAGGTGCGCAGTACCAGTTTTTGACAGCCGCAGATCAATCTCGACGGGAAAGCCTTGTTCGTGGGCCTTTTCAATGGCCGCTACCGTGTTCTCCGTTTCTCCAAACCCGTTTCCGCGGTGTGATATTATGGTAGAAATTCGAATCGGGCGGTCGGCCACGGCAATCATAAAGTCAAACCATGGCACTGTGGCAACAACAATCGCCGCCAAAACCGCGGCCACTGCTTTACGATTCATGGTTGCTCACGGCAGCGACCACGTAAATACAATTCCTCAGAGCGCCATATCGACAAATCAGTCAGGTTCACTTGGTTCCGACTGGGCGGTCTCGGAACATGATGCAGCAACAACATGATCCAAGAATCTGCGGGCCAAATATTTTTTTTTCGTCAACTTGGCCCCGCCGCCCGCTCCGCGGGCGGCAATTTTTAAGACCGGCACGAGTTGCAGCATATGCCACCATGACGTTCACAAAACACATCTGTTGCTACAGCTGTCGCAACAAAGCGATGTGGCAATAGCCATAGTGCTTACAAAAATGAATATATTCGGGCATTGATGAAATGCTCACACAATGAACAATGAAGCCAACGACGCAAATTTTACCGAGATTCGGGGCCATCTTGATCTCATTCGAGCAAAGCTCTCGAATGCCTCAACCGCCGAGGCGCGATCGGCCCTCATAGAGTCGCAAGAAGACTACTACGAACGTGCTTTGCAGCTGCGAATCATGCAAAATCAAACCCAAGCGGAGCTGTTGACCGAAGAAAAGCAAGCGTGCTCAAAGCTTCAAAATCAGCTGCGACGCACTCGCAACAGGATGGCTGTTTTGATTTTTCTAACGCTGCTTTTTCTAGTAGAGTACACGATGCCCGGGCTCGCCCGCTATGCGATAAAATCGCAGTGGCTTCAGCTTGCAATTTCGCACACAAGCGTAGCTTGTGCCGCATATGTATTGATTATTATGTGTAAAAAGTAAAGCGCTTCTCATCGTGGTAAGCCAACTATATTCGCAGGCTGCGCGCTTTGTGCACAGCGCGCAATGTGGTTGCCCGCATTAATTGCGATCAATTCCAGAGCTTTTGGGCCTCCACCCCAACATCATGCTACATTTTATCAGCAGCGAAGTTGCCCTGCTCCTTCCAGCGTTACGTCGCTCGAAGCCTGTGATTATGGTTGCGCAGACAACGATGCACCGCCCAGTGCTACGGACTGTATTTCAATGTATTGTACCGAGACGGGTACGGGTGAAGGATCGCAGGTAAACGTTGTGGTCAACGACAATTCTGGGCTCTCTTTTGCCAATACTATTGATACTAAATTGTGCGGATGCTGGATCGGCCGGGACACCAACAACAACTTGGAAGGCATGGCAATCGAAATGATTGGTTTAGCGTCCCATTGTTCAGCTGGAACAACGTATCTTCCCAACACACTATGGGACGAAACGGCATACGAAGCCGCCGTTTCAAATCACTTGATGGACAGCGCCACGGTAAAAAAATATTGTTACAATTGTGCAACGCCCCCGACCGCAGCACCAACGAATGCTCCAACGAATGCACCAACGAATGCACCAACGAATGCTCCAACGAATGCACCAACAAACGCGCCCACAGAAGTTCCAACCGCGGAACCCACAGCGGCTCCCACAGACGCGCCAACGTTTGCGTCGTGCAACGACAACTCCGCGGGCATGACGTGGCCCCCCGGCATCACCGTCACCCAAACTGGCTGCATGGTGATTATTGCGCGACACGGGGGTCAACCGTGGCCAGAGTCGCTGCAACAGTGGGTGCTCAAGCCCGACGGCACCATGACGTCGCTGACGCATAGCGGCGTTTCGGCCAAGTGGACGGACAACACCATCACCTTTGCTCGTTTTCCCGACAGCACCTTGATCGCCAACCAAGTAGTGCCGGCGCCAACCGCTCCGCCCACAGCATCGGGCCACGTGTGCGCCGACGAGACTGGGTTGCACTTTGTCGGTGATCGATCCAACGAGGTCAAAACCCCGTGCGCGCAGTGGGAACCGTCTTTTTGCCGGCATCGAGTGGACGACAGCTTTTGCCAGTGTTATTGCGGCGTGCCGTCGCCGCCGTCAATCGAGGAGGAGGTCAAGCATTGGAGCCTTTGGACCGTGCTTGGACTCAACAGCGCCGTGTTTGCATTGAGCGCTCGCTACACGTTTTTTTAAAATTTGCCATTTGTTTTAAATTTCATTTTCTAATCGTGAATCTATAAAACAAACTTTAGAATGTATTTTTGGCAGATTCACACGCGCCCTTTGTCAGGAACCCCCTTCAAAGCATCATGGATTTGCCCAAGAAGAGGCGCAACGCGTCGGGCGACGACGAGGATGATAAGCCGCCGCGCAAGCGGCCGGCCCGCAGCGACAGAAAGTCTCGGCAAAGTCGAGGCGCGCCAAAAGGGCACCACCTGCAATCGTCTGGCGACCCGTCGCGGACCGCGTGCATGCTAGTGCGGAACGTTGGCACGGATGCAACGACGCACATTTCACCCTTTCACGCCACCGCCGACGGCATGACCAAAATTGCTGCGCTGCGGTTTGCGTTGCTCACGTTTGTGCGCAACAACCAGTGGCGGGGAAAGGACGTTAAAATTGACTGCATCACGCTTGTTTTTCTGGCTTGGGTATGGCAGATTGGGCGTTCCGACCCGCATCGCAAGCTCAAGCCGCTTCAGCCTGGCGCGGAGCAAAGGTGGATGGCGCTGCGCAAGCACGACCCAACGGTGGAGTTGGTGATCAAGCACACGTTTGGCAGCGTCGCGCGAGACATTTCTAAAATGTACAACGAACACGTGCTAACGTTTGCGATTGAAAAGGAGAACTACACGCCGCACACGTTCAGAGGGTTTGCCGTTGCGGTAATTCAAAAGAACTGCGACCCACTTTTTTCAAAGTACTTGACGAGTGTGTACAAGGAACACCCGCTGCAGTATTGCCTTGGCGTGTCGTGCTTGCACAGCGCTCCGTGTCCGAAAGGGGGGCTCCACCCGCACAAGACGGCCGAGTTTCAAAGAGCGTTTGAAAACGGCAGGTTGCTGCTGTGCCAACCGATGGAAGGCACGCTGAGTGGACAAAAGCAGCTGCCGACGTGCAACCCGGTCGAGCCGGTGACGAGCGCTTTGATTTTGAAAGACGTGTTTGAGCAGCAGCAATCGCGAATTACTCCGGAGCAGTACATGGAGCTCTTTGTTGTGGCGCACATGCCAAAGCAACTGACCGACCGAACGGCGGAAGTGTTGAACATTGCAAACATTGCTGGGGCCGTGCAGCTGTTGACGACGAGCCAGAAAAAATTTGTTGGAAAGTGGCTGAATCAGTGCCAATCTGAGGAAATGCTTCGGCCGCTGGTGCCGTGCAAGTTTGAAAACATGCTGCTTGGCTTTGCCGCCTGCCGCGTGCTAAACAGGCTGGAAACTGGAGACGTGCGCATCCGGATGGTGCCGGCACTCTTTGAATCGGTTGAAGATCTGAAGAAGCAGCTGGATTTACCCAGCTCAGACGACTCTCTGCGAAAGCTGAGGTGGCACTGCGCCAAGCGAAAGATTTCTCTGCCCACTCGGCACTGCAACGTTGGACTGGTCGAACAGGCACGCGAAGCGCTCACTTGGGCCGACCTGTACCAGTGCGTCGCGGCCGGCTACAAGACGATTTACATTGCCGTGAATCCGGAAACCGCGGGGCAAAACTCAGTGATGAATTGCTCGCGGCTGTGCGTCAACTTGTTGCAGTGGGGTGCAAATTTTACCAAGCTGCTGTGCGGCGATGCGCAGCTCGCCGAAGCACCCGTTTTGTGCTTGGACACTTTGCTCAAGAACGCGATTGGGAATTGCGAGCACGAGCTTGACGCCGACCGCGCAAGCGTGATTGTGGAGAACCTAGCGAGCCTGCAAAAAGACATTGGCCGCTTCGGCTGTCTGTCCGAAAGCACAATTGTGACTGTGTGCGCCCCGCGCGCTAAAATTGCGACCCGCCCACTGAACGAAGCCGTTTCAATGTACACGATGCTCTCGCAGCGCTATTCATGCGCCGAAACACTGGCGAAGATATCAAAAGGCCCGCACAAGGTTGAGCGCGCCAAGCCGAAGCCGCGCGGACCGGAACCGCGCGATCATTACTATGACGAGGCCGAAGGGCGGTACATTCGGAACAAGCGCCCATAAATTTTGATGGCAATCACTCTGCATCGATACCGCGCATATTGAACGTCTTCCTGTAGCGTGCGCGGTATTTGAGCATAAAAGTATTTGTTGTGAGGTTGTTGCGAATGAGGGCCGAGTTTGCGGGCGTTACGGGGGCTATCGGGGTTGGCGTCGTTTTGTCGTACGCCGTGATTGCGTCAAAATCGGCCACCCGGCAAGCAGCGCTGGGCGCGTGGAGCGCCAACTCAAACGACTTTCGCTTCGTACTGTGGAGCCTGGCCACGTTGCCCACAGCGGCGTTTTTTTTGTTGCTGTGGTACGACGTAGCTTTTTCCGGGACTGAAACTGAATACGCCGAGTTGATTGGGTTTACCGTATTTTTGCTGTGCGCGCTGCTGTTTTCGATAGGAATCCTGGAACTCCAACGAACCGCAGCAATTCGCGCGGTGTGGTTGACTGCAATCGCTTCGTTTTTCTTTTTGTTTTTGCCGATGCGCAGCTCCTCTAACATTCCAACCGCTTGGCTGTGGGTGGCCGCCAGCTGGGTTGTGTTTCACCACGTATTTATTGACGGCTGGCTGTGGGCGTTGCCTTTACAGTAATGCAATCACGGATAAAATGCAGCGGGGCAAACATTCGGGCGGGCGCGCGGCAAAATTAGTATCGGACCACCAAAGCAGCATGAGCAGCAGCAACGTCTTGTCGCGGAGGGACACGGCGAGCGCCGGGGCACCGCACAAAAAAATGTCCCTGCCAGGTGCGGCGAAGCGCGCCTCGCACCTGGCGGCAGCCCGTTTAAACCCGTCGTACGCGACGGTGTTGAGTTGAAATCGCCAAGGTTTGTTGACGGCATCAATGATGGCCTGGGACCGGCGCAAACTCCACCCGGATCGGAGCCGATACTGGCAGCTCAACCAAAACCACTGCAGATCCGGTCGCCGCACCCCCGCTAAATGAGTCAGCTCGGGGAGCAGCTCGGTGGCCAAGCGCACCGCCGCGGCCACCTGCCCGCCCAGCCGGAGCGCAGCGGCGTAGTACACTCTTGATAGCCGTCTCACAAGGAGCCCGGCGACCGCCCGGAAGTCGGCTACGCGACATTCCGACGAAACCCCCGGCGTCGGGTACCTGCGTCCAGATATGCACAACGGCACCGCGGCGGGCTGGGACGCAATGTTTTTGATGAGCATAAACAGTTCATCGTGCGAGCTGCACGTATTGCACCACAACTCGGCTAGTGATTTTTTGTCTCGCTCGTCGGGGACAAAACAGTCGGAAAAAAACACGCCGGCGTCGGCGCTTGGCAGTACCCGCACTTTTTGTTTGGTAGCATCGCTGCCGGCGGAAGCAGCTGCTTTGCCTCGCGCGGAAACCACTCGGGGGGTTTCAACCGTCGCGCGCTTGCGTTTGCCGGCTCGGCACCGGGGCTCAGGCGGAGCTTCAAGCACGCGCACGCGCTGAGCTGCTCCCCCGTCCACGGTTCCGGCACGGCCCACGAGCGCTCCACGGCTGGGTGTTGCACGCGATTTGCGATTGCCGGGTGCTGCACAGTCGTTTGCGTGTTCGTTGTTAGACATATGAATTGGCACCTGTCTCCGGTGCTGGCAATTTCCACCGTGCACAACACTAAAGTCGGGTATTCAAAGTCGCGAAGCACAACGGCGCTGTTGTCGTCTGACAGGCGAACCCGAATGTCTCGATTCGCCTCACCCACCGCCACCTTGGCTGCCATCCTTGACCCGGATCAGCATGAAGACCTCAGACAGTGGCTAATAACCCTGGACGTGAAAGACTCCACCTTTGCGCTGGAAGCGTGGACGGCGTTGTGGCACAGCAAAGATCAACCCACGTCAAACGCCTTTGAATTTGCGTATAATGCCAGATTGTCACACGTATTCTCCTTGCCACGACGGACCGAGTATCAGGTTGGCCTGTTGCCAATCAATCGCCTGGTCTCAGAATTCGCAGACCGAACGTCGTTCGCGTCGCACGGGGACGAGTACATTGCCGCGGCGCTAAAAATACGGTTGCCCGGCAGTACAACATGCCTGCAACCGCGCAAAAATCCAGCCTACGCCGTGGCCGCCGCCGTTTTGAAAGACGACGCCAATGAAATTGTGCGCCCGCTCATCGAGCAACCGCTAAAGGAAATTGTGAAAAGTGTGGCGTGGAATTCGGACAACGTCACCGGCTTTTTTGCGTCTGTTATAACCATGCGCGAAATGGCGCGCTTTCCAGAGCTGTACGTGGGCTCCGACATTGCAGCGGCAGACCCCGACGTCCCCGCGTTGGCGGTTCTGCAGCTCGAGTCGCAGCACAAGCTGTGCGTCATCGGAAACGGCGAGTTGACTATTGTGCGGTCGATTGTTGATGCCCTGTGCATGGTGCTGCAAATGGCCCAAAGCTCTGACGACGGCGCTGCCACAATTATGAAAGTGCTGCGGAAGGAGGACACCACCTCGGCGCTGGCGCACGCGTTTGCAGAGTCGACCGCCATCGAATAAACACCGTTTGTTTGAAAGTGACCTATTTGAGCCGCCGCGCGGTTAAGGGCACACCGGCGCGGCCAATGCAAAGCGCGCCGAAACCAATCACAGAAATCACACCAATAGTGCACGGGTGGTGGTCGTGCCAGGAATGTCTAGACACAACTGTAGGGCAGTGCATACTGGCCACGTTTTGTTGCCCGTGCGTTTACGGAGCGATTATGCACCGAGCGTGCGTACAGCCAAACGAGCAGCAAGCCATTTGCGTCCCAAAAAGCCCGTACTGGTGGCTGGGGTCGTGCTGCCCGCTGTGCGCGGGCGTCTACGTGCGCACCAAATTTTCCCCGCCCCCAAAGCCAAGCTGCTGCAAAGTGTTGTGTGTTGAAACAGCGTGCTGCGTATGCGCGGGGGCACCATGCAGCAACGACGAATTTAGAACATACAATTGCGACATTAATGAAATGCTAATGAACAGCGTCGACGAAATTTTATATCAGCAATGATGAGCGCTTTAAATGTAAAAATTAGAAAAAAACGAAATAGACGGACACTTGTACGCCAAAATTTGCTCCAGCCTATTGGTATTAAGATAACACACTGATACAGTCTTTAGTGACGGTGACATACACACAAAATTAATTATTGTGTCCAAATCAAATTCGTAGCCTCCGACAGCAAACACCTTTAGCTTTTGAAACGCGCTCGAGCACGTTGCGGACACCAACGAATCGGTGAGGTTTGGCATCCCTTCGTGTGCTCGGATTCCCCAGTATGGTTCGCGCTTCAGCTTAAACTCCTCCAGATTGGGAAGGCTTCCTGCCAACCCCAGCAACAGGTTCGGTGGAATTTGTGCCGATTCGTCGTTGACAATAATCTTAACCAACGTTTGATGTTGGCACAGTGCTTGGTACGCCAGCGGCCCGAAATCGGGGCACACTTTGGTGGTAAAGGTTTTCAGTGCCACAAGCTTTTGCAGCAATTCAAGCCACTGCTGGTCCGAGCCAGTCCACCCATCCAAATGTAACACGGCCAACTTCGATCCCTTCCACTTCCACGTGTTGATCGCCCAGTCGTAATCATTTCCCATCATCGCAGTCAACTTCAACTCTTTCAGATTTTTAGGTATGCAGCGCTCACGCGGACCCGGCAGCGCAGCAATTTCCGGTGTTTCCGGTGGCCGCGGAAAATCGGGCTCTCTCTTCTCTGTCTCAAAGCGATTCAAGATGCACTTCTGCAAATTACGGCACACATACATCATCCGCAGCACATCCGCTTCTATCCAGGTTCCGTGATCCGGGGCAGGCGGAAACTGAAGGTCGATTTCGCGCAATGTCTCCATGCGAACCCCCCATGGCTTCCAAAAGCGTTCACGCTCGATATCGTCGCAGTAACGCAGCCCGGCAACGTCAAGACGACCAAGGCCCTTGAACGGAAAAAGTGCCTCTGGCCCGTAGCGCTGCATCAAAACGTCGCGTCGCGCCGACGATACGGCGCTGATGCCAAGCATCTCCAGCGCCAAGACTGACAACACCGCGCCGTCTTCAAAGCTATACAACGGCAGCACAACTCCACGCAACACGTCGCGCCAGCACTTGCAAACCAAACGGCAGCGGACCGCATCTTCAATGGGCAGGTACTCAAAAATGAGCGTCCACACTTCGGGCGGATGAATCGTGTTGATACTGGTTGACATGGGGTATATGAGCTAGCGGCTGCAAAGTGTGTTCGTGCCGCGCCAGACAATTTTATACATTCAATTATAGTTGAATTTTTAATTCTTTTTTAAATTTTGATTGTGGTGTGAAGCAATTCACTCTGTTGCGCACGCTTGAAGCAACGCTGCATAAATCTCCAGCGGATGCTTGCTCACTGCATTGACAGTCGATCGATTGCCCGCCTGTCGCTTTTGCATTCTACCCGAGAGCAGCAAATCCATTGACGATACCAAGTCGGCACAGCCCATTTGGCGCGCAACGCAAGGAAACATCCACAGCACGATGAGCGACAGAAATTGTTGGCACGCCGGGCAGTTTGCGGTGGATTCCATCGTTTCAAGCAATGTTTTAAAGCCACCGCGCCGATCCAGCTCATCTGCTTCGGTGTCGAGCGGCCCTAACAGGTCAGATCTGTTTGCATCTTCCGTGGCCAGCCCTTCCGCGCACACAGCGCGCAGAATGTCTGCGGAAAGCGCACTGTTTTCGCCGACCAAACGCCGCAGGCTCAATTCGGACAAGAGCGGGAAGCGAGAAAACACAGCGGCGTCGCTCGGCGCCGAGCAAGCGGCCATTATGAACCTGCTGCTGTCGAGCTCGGACAACGCGATTGTAGTGGGACGACCGGGACAGGGTAAAACTCACTTGATTTCGACGGTTGTGCAGCGGTGGTTGGAAAAGCAAGCGTTTGTGGTGGTGGTGAGCCCAACCCATTTAGCGCTGTGCCACTTTGACAAGTTTGATTCGCATCCAAACTTTCGCAAATTCACCGCCGCGGCTCTGTGCGGCACAGGATTGGGATCCCCGGATAAGCCACTGGACCAAAAAAGGCTCAATATGCAGGCGCAAAAGCTGAGAACGCACATACCGCCGGACGTGCACATTGTCAAAGTTGTGTTTGACGAAGCTTTTATGACTGGCGCTGGACACTTGAACGGGGCTGCACACATGCTGTCCAAATTGGCGCTTTTGAAATCGGGCCCCAAGAGCAGTCGTCGCTCGGTGCAGATGGTGTTTGTTGGCGACCCACAGCAACTGGGCGCAGTCAACGCACAACACGCGTTTCGCAGCGACTTGTTTTGGCGGATAAATCCTGCGTTAGACAAGTCCAAGGTGCCACAGCAACTTTTGAAACCGCTGATGGCGCTGTCGTTGACAGGGCCGAATTTCCGCTTTAAGGGCGGCGACCCGGAGCACACGATTGAGTTGCAGCAACTCGAGGCTGCGTTGAGGCAGGGCAAGCTCGAGGCGGCCATTCGCAAGCTCGGCGTGTTGATGCGGTCGCGAACTCCGCCGACTGGGTTTAAAAAGCACGTGTTTATCATCACGAGAACGCACGCGCAACGAAACAAAATATGCGTCGATGCAGTCCAAGATGCCGAGCGGCGCGGTGTGCCCACACGCGTCATCTCGGACAAGGCGTTGGGGCCATGGCCACGATACTTGATTCAAGGAGCGGTGCACCGAGTTACTGCCACAGTGGGTGAGGCAAAGAGCGCCGACGGCAAAGCCGGCCGCGGCCAACGCTTGGTGCGCGGGCTTTTGGGCGAAGTCAAGGGGTGGACCCCAGAGTTTGCACAATTTACCCCGAGCGGAAAACGAAAGGAATATTTGGTGCCAATTGCAAACCTACAACTGGCCGCGGGAATGACGATCCACTCAACACAAGGGCTCACGCTGCCGACAGCTGTGGTCGACTTTACTTCATTTTGCGGCGACGAAATGACGCTGGCGGAAGCGCTGGCAATGATGCTGGTGGCAGTGACGCGGTCCAAAACGCTCTATGTAAAAAATCTGGACGAGGAGTTGATTTTGCAGCAGCTCGAAAGCAAAGGGAATGAGGGCAACGACCCACAGGACGAAGTGGATTCGAAGCTGAGAGCTTACTTTAGACGACTCATTCAGGCGCAAACCATTTGCCCGCTCCCGAGCAAAATTGAAGTCGATGCCGTCAACACCGACGCTGTTTACGAGAAGATTTGTAAGCTGCTTGAACAGAAAATGTTACCGTTTGATCGGCGTTTTGTTCAGGTCAAGCACTTGACCAAACACAAAACTCCATCGAAATGGATCGCGGAATTGGCGACGGGCGTGACGCTACTCGCCTTCACTAGGTGGGACGATTTCTAAAACATGTTTTAGGTAAGGTTTTGGCGTAGTGGCGTAAATTTTGTTTTCTCTTGTATCTTTTATATAAAAATTAAAGCCCCATAGTAAATTCGTCACAACCTTTAACGGTTCATCAGTTGAAACACGCTTGCAATGGACGATAAATTGGTTATTCCCTTGTGAGGTATAAATACTTTTTAGTTGGTCAAATTTAAAAAGACCTAATATAACACCCTTTTCGTACTCATCTATTTCTTCTTCGTTTGACTCAAATCCAAGCGGAAAATAAATAATTTCAAAGTCTGAAAGAGCATTTAAATGTTGTACAAATTTTAAGCAGCTTTCATAAAATTGGGTTTTTGAAGACAAGTTATATAAAGCACCCTGATACTCTGAAGGTGAAATTGGTGTAAGAACTTTTGTATCTTTTATTTGTAAAGGCATTAATCCAAAAGAAATCGGGGACATATCAATAATTGTATCTCGTATACTTTCGATTGAAGCAACATCATACAAAATAAAGTTTTCAGGGGCAAAAGAAGATTGTTCTTTAAGTTCAAAATTTATATTTGGATACTTTGGAGAAAATAAAATAATTGGTTTGCTTAATCCGGATGTGTCAATATTAAAACCGGCGTCCACAAACACAAAGAGGTCATCATCTTGCAACACACATTCCACCGGAATTTGAAGAGGATACAAAGTGAGCTTCAAACGCCCATTGTGTTCTTTGCACAAAGCCTTTGCTCGTAATTGATCAAGTTCAACTACATCAACATCAACGTAAGGGAAAGCAACCAAATGAATGACTTTAAATTTCCTTAGCATTGCAACTAGCAATTTTTTAAGGCGTTCGAATCGTTTGCCTTCCAAAGAGCATGTAATACACCCGGACAAAAGCGACATGAAAGTTTCAAAGCACGCGAGAGAATTATTTGTTAAGCGTTCATTAAAAAGATTTGGATACTCTGAGTACGTACACTCATGCTCAACGGATTGAATTGTTTGGTCAGCATTGCGCTTAACATTTAATTGTCCGTTAACTTTAAATGTTGAAATTGAATCTTTCCAAACTGCGTCAATTGCAACAAAATCCGTGTAAAAATGTTTTAACGTGAAGTATTTGTCATAATCATTGTGTTCAGAATTTAAACGCAAAGTACTACCGGATTTAACAAACAAACTCTTGTCGGCCGCGGTATCTATTGATAAATCCAAGCCTTTGAAAAAGCCATACGATGATGACTGTTTCGTCGGTTCCTCCGAAAAATCATTTGGATAATAACGATACTTGGACACCAACGAGGCGTCTAAACCTTGCAAACCCTGACTTACAGCATCCATTCTTGTTATAGAGCTGTTACAGTAAACAACAACGTCGCGTGGAAATTCCATGTCTTCATGGCTCACGCTTGCTTTTACTTTTGAAATGTTATCTAGTAGTAAAAGGACCGACGTCATTTGATCCTTTGGGTTAGGTGAAAACACGCAGGGCAAAGCTGCAACCGAACTGAACTTATTTGTTTGAAACGAAAGAAAAAAATTGTCTATTACATCTCGAGTCAAGTTTTTAAAGGGGTTGTGAAATTTATATTTTGCTTGCAATTTATAAGTCAAATCAATGCAGCACGGTATTTCAAATCCGTTTTGAGAACACTCGAATGCAAAGTTATCTAAGTGTTTTCCTTGTATCAATGTCTCATTTACTTTTTTTGGCTGTCTGCAAACCAAAGATTTTATCACGTCAAACGAAATTTTTTGCTGTGAGTCAGTTGTTATTTGAAAATCCCATCCTGGAAGATAGTCGTCATTTAATTCTTTGTTAAAACAAACAAAATTATGAACTTTAAAATCTACTGCTTCAACCCATTCAAAATAGTGCGAATTTTTTGGTTGAACCAAATATTCAAACTGCACTGTTGAACAATTGTAATGTGGTGGAATAATTAAAAATGCGTCACACTCACCCTCAATATATGTTTCGTCACCCTCAGAGTTGACTTTGAAGCACGGCACAACACTGACAACTTCATTGTCGTTAACTAAATTAGTTAGAAAATCAAAATTTTTCTTTTCAAGCTCATCATAGTAGTTAGCAGATAAGTTTGTATTAAGGTCAGTTTTAATGGGGGTTGAACAGACAGGAAACGTAAAATTACCATAATCATCAATTAGTTTAATTCTTATTACACTATTTAAATTTTCTGAGTCTAAGAGTTCGTTGGGTACGTCCTTAATTTTAAAAACATTTTGGTTACCTTTAAGTGTAATCACAAAACTATTTCGTTCAATATAGACGTCGTTTAAATAATATTTCCTATCTTCAACTTTTAATTGATGCTTTTCAAATGCAGCATTTATTTTATGGCCTATTTTCATTGTAAAATTTTCTAAATATTCCAATTGTTCAGGATAGTTCGTATGCTTGATAAACACTACCAATTCTTTATCCGCCTCGACCAGCGTTGCCGGACGTTTGGTTTCGACAAAGGGGTTTCTAGTGCTCAAAAATTTTTCATTTGCGTCTAAAGCCAACGCATCAATTCTGTTGTAAAAACCATCAAACGGCAAACGAGCCAAAACATATTTGTAAGTCCCGTTAGTAAAACAATCAGGCTGTTTGTCGAAAAAAGAATTTAAAAATATTGGATGTCCATCAGGCGAAAGCATAACGAAAAAATCTTCTTCTCCTGTTTTGATTGCCTCATCTGATTTGTAACATTGCACTCTCCACAACCCCTTTGTGGTATTTTTTCCTTTATCAATAAAAATTGAATCTGTAAATAATTCTGGGGGAATTTCGGGTGAGTTTAAAACAAAAGAATTAATTTGAGGTGGGAAATTGCAGTCTTTTATACAATTAACAACATGAACATTATAATTTTGATCATCAACAATATTTTCAAACATTGGAAAAGCTGTCATGGCGGTTAATTGCAAAATCTTGTCTGTATCTTTTAATTCATTTGCATCTAGGGGTTGAATGCTCTCTTCAACCAAAATACCCACTGTGTTTTGGAGTGGTTCCAAAGTCAAGGAGTCGGCGTCAGCCAATTTTGTTTCATCAACTAAAATATGTGTTAAAATAATTTCAGATTTTAGTTTGTCAAAAGAATGAACAAACACGTATGAAAGTAAGGCTAGATTTTCAAAAAGAGCATACTTTTCTGTGAAGGAAAAGGTAAAATCACCAACGTCTTTGACATCAAATTGATATGTTTTATCACCCATTTTCGTCTTATAGTGTAATGTGTGCGCCATCATATTTTTGCGCGGCATTACTTCATTTTTTGAAACTTTGGCGACAACAGTGTTTCGAGTAAACAACTCTGGATTAAGTGCATCGGCAACAAAGTGCACCGCGACACCGCAAGTTAAACTTGTCGTGAGCAACGGCGTTTTATTTCTAGCTGTGTACAGTCGGCAAGACGGGATATTAAACGCGAGCAGCTCCGTTTTAAGGATATATTTTTCGTAGTCGTGTAATAACTGTAAAAGAAGCGGTACACAAAAGTCTTGAAAGTTGGAATCGCTGGCTAACGCGGGTGATATGTATAGTGCATTTATAGTGTTGTTATGAATTGCACTAAAAACCGGCCCTACAACTTTTCTAAAGGGTAAAAACATTTCATTTTGTAAACCTAATAGAAACAGACCCCAATACACATGCTCATGTTCGTCTGAAAGCGAAACACTCGAATGCGTTTTTAAATCTGTGGCGACATATGAGCCATCCGTTTCCTCCTTTACAAACGCTAATTTCAAAGACATTGCGACATTTAAGTGGAAAAAAGACTTAAATATGACAAAATAAACGCATCGCGAATTAATCGTACTGCGCCGCAAGTGCGCGCCGCAGCATGTCTGCGTCATCGCCATCACCGAGCTGCATTGCCGGCGCAACCGGCGCTGGGCTAGCAGTGCGCTGACGTTTTGCACTCGAAGCACTATCCACTTCCGCCGCACTGGCAGAGGCAGCGGCGGCGGAGGCGGCGGCGGCAACGGGCGCGGCCGCCGACGCGGCCGGAGCTGCGGACATGAATGTCGCGTTGCACGCCGCAATTACTCGGTGCACCGCGTTGTGGGCAATGCCGTTCTTTGGGCTCAAAATCTGTGAATCAAGGTTTCCGTCGTCAATGCAGTACTGCTTGGTCACCTCGGGCGAGAGGTGCTTGAGAAGCTGTTGCAGCTGCATGCGCACCACGTCCTTGTCGACCCGGGCGTGGTCTTCCAGTTCCGACGCCTTTCGCTTGGTCGACTCGTACTGCCGCTGCAAGTTGGCAATGTGCTTGGCCAGCTTGCGACCGTCTACAGGGTTGGCCGCGCTGTACGCTGCGAGGCACGCTTCGAGCTCGCTCATCTCGGGGGGCGCCGCAGCTTCGGCGGAGGGCGCTGCAGGGGCAGCGGCCGGTGCCTCTGGCGCGTTGGCAGCATCAGCGGCAGGCGCGGTGGCCGACGAAACATCAGACGGATTTACCATGACACTTTGATTGCACAACTTATGGGGGATGCAATGTTATATACTCAGTTATGCTTGAAACGCGGGATTCTATATTGCAGCCTGGACGCGCGGGGGCGGTGGTCAAGGAAAGCTCGATCATTTCCGTCGAGCCGACAATGTGAGTTGCGGACAAATACTGCAGTATCTTGGCATCAATCATTGCGCAAACCATTGGCAACGAATCGGGAATTTCAAACACAACGTGAGCGTGGCCGGTATTCTTGCAAATCCACGAAGCTTTGACCGACCCCGCGGTTTGCCCGTGATCAATCGCCGCTTGCCGCTCCGTCCCAGCGAGCGCCTCGCGAACGGCGGGCACGGCTGAATGCTCCCACGTCACCGGAGCCCCAGCCGCCGACGCGCACAGCTTCTCCAACACGGGCGGAGGCACCACCAGCCCGCTGTACGCGTCGGCCGCACACGGGCACGCGTCCTCTCCGCCCCAGTCAGCGTACCACGTTCCGCCGTACAAAGGCATGAACTTGCTGTATGCACACTTTAAGTGACAATATATATGCTTTAGGGCTCAATCGACTTGTTGTACTTGTTGAAGGCAAAGCCGTCAAATGCATCAATTCCACTTAAATCGTCAATGCTGCCAAATTGACCACTGTTTGTTTTGTAAACGTCAAATAAATTTTCAACAGAACTAAATCCAGATGGAATTGAATTAGCTACAATTGCTGGGGTTCCATCTTCAGTTCGAACGTCAACAGCAGTAGTAGTTAGACCAGCAGTTTTAGGCTTCATTGCTGTCCCCTGCTCGAAACGATGTTTGTTCTCAGCCATGCGCTTCTCTCGCAATGGATTAATCGCATGGAAAGCCTGAAGAACGGCCACACATAATTTGAGAGTATCAATGCCGTCCATAATAATGCTGTTGAAATACGCAACTTGGGCGTCGAGAGAGTCTGTTGTATGCCCTTTTGCAGTTTCGTCATCTCTATATGCCTTTGCAGCAGCGTCACCATTAAGGGCAGCAAGTGTAAGTTGTCCTCGAATTTCAGTTTCAATTAACAACGCAGCGTTAGCTGCGTGTCCGTCAAATTTCTTAGCAAAGTAATTAAACCCATTAAGAATTTTTCCGTCTGCAATAAAATTTTCAATATCTTCAAGATTTGAAAATTTGTTCCGGTGGTTCCCTACATCCGCGGCGTCAAAGAAAACAGCTTTATGTAGATCACCGTCCAAATCCAAAATGTAATCGAGCAATTTCATTCTATAATTGATTCCATTGTTGTCTGTTGTATTAAATTCAGATAGTTTTTTAAGAGTATCGGTATCGCCGTTAATTGTAGCTGTGTTTTTAACTGTCATTGCGCTAATATATTGTTCATATTTTGAACGCAAGGCACGTACACTTTCAATGAATGCCCTACTTTTCTCGGCGTCAATTCCTAAATTTTCGTCCAACATTTGCATTTGATCCAATTCTTCGTCAGACGAATGCATTAAAATATTGCGCAACAGAGCTGCACCACAAAAGTTTTTGTCAAGATTGGAAGTAGCATCAGCTCCAGCATTGAAACTATCCAAAAATTGATTTTGGTTTTTGACTGCAAGCTGGATTCCACACTCATTTTGAATTTTTTCAATAATACCGTCTCCAAATTCTTGAAAAATTTGATCTTTGAAGAACAAATTATTGATATTGCGAAGAGTTGAACCTGCACTCTTAATCAAACCGTCCGGGAACAAATCCTTAATGCCAGTGTTTGGATCATTTTGTACACCCAGC
This sequence comes from Pseudobdellovibrionaceae bacterium, assembly GCA_002722705.1. Classification (GTDB taxonomy): domain Bacteria; phylum Bdellovibrionota; class UBA1018; order UBA1018; family UBA6935; genus UBA6935. The sequence continues at coordinate 84,829 of PBMP01000003.1, forward strand.
ATGTATTGATTTTCAACCCCATTGAAGCCGACATTTCGCATAATAAGCACGTTTTCTGGCCTCTTTAACACGGCTCCCATGTACACTCGCAGTTGCATGCGCGCCGATTCTGTCGACGCATCGGCCGACACGGTCGATCGCGGATATTGCATTAGCAAATTCCCGGTGTCTTCTCCCGGCGAAGCCAAAATTGCGTGAAGCGTCTTGATCTGGGTAGCAACAATTTTTCGAATGCCAGGTATGGTTTTGTCATTTGCCATTTCACCTGCAGGCACACCATACATAATACCAGAAAATTGATCTCCGAGGCTGCGATAACAGCGATCTACAATGTCGGTGTAAAACAGCTGATCGTCACCTGCTGTTTTGCCCTCTGCGTACGTGTGGTAAATTTCCACAATTTCTTCAAGAGCGTTTTCTCCGGCGTGCGGCGCTGCGCCCCCGGCCACGTGCTTAGCCGGCGGAATGTGGACAAAAACCGAAGCGGTGCTGGCTGGGATCTTGTACCCAGACTCTACCTTCATTTCAATTGGGCCGCCTTGGGGTCCCTTTACCCCTGTAATGGAATATTTCATGTTTTCGGCGCGCGAGTACTGCATCATCTCCGGAACCCCATACGGCAGAATCAAAATGCTCTTGGGCTGACGACTGATATCGTATGCGGTGCAACGCTTTGCAGCAGCCAACAAATTGTGAATGGGGTACGGCTGCGTTGAAAGCGCACCAAAAATGGTCTTGTAGAAAATGTTTTCTGCCCGTCGTTTTGCGTCCCCGCTGCCGCCGGTGCCTGAGCGCATCAACGCAGCAACCAAATCCGTGCCTTCATCCAAAAGGGTCTGGTACCCAATTGAGACCAGTTGCTCTGCCAGGGCTGCGTGTTGCGCCGAGACCTTTAGATCCATTTCTTTTTTAAAAAAATCAGGCACGGAGCATGCGTTAATGTTGAAATCCACGTCTCCTCCATAGCGCTTCAGCATCACCCGGCGGGTTTCTTCCTGCACCGACACCACGGGGGCCGGCGCGCGTTCAGGGACCTCCATGGCCGTGTTTCCCACCGCAAACTTGCGCTTGACGTAGACAACATTTGCTTCTTGGATAACCGGCGGAAGAATCAATTTGATAGGGTCCTCGTACCCGACCAAGTGCGACGCCGTATCAATGGACACAATTTTGGTGCTGCGTTCAATGTCCTCTTCTTTGACCCGCGCGAGCGAAGACGTGGAATGCGGCTCCACATAACGCGCACTTGGAATTGGCCCGTAATTATCTTGTCCGGAAGGAAAATACTGGGGATTCATATTAGGATCGTACGAGTTGTGTGGATATGTTCCGGCGTGCCATTGCTGCCAGCTGTCGAATGGCCCTGTTCTCTCCATGGCGGATCAATATTACTATATGGCGTTATCTTATATATATTTATTTTACCCGATGACAAATCCAACGACGATTTGTGCGCACAAAAACATGAATTCCCGCCGGAGGGGAGCTCATTTCAGCGTACGCCGCGCGCGCCCGTTTAATCGCAGTCAGCCGACCTCTAGGGCTTCCCGTAGCGGTAGCGAGCACCTCCTTTCCCTTTGCGGCAATCACCCAAACGTTCTTTGACACGCGTTTGTGATCGCGCCAGCCAGGTGCAACCACCCGCGCGCCGGGCCACGTGCACCGCTCAATGTTTGTGCCGCGACGCCGCCGCTTCGGAGCCGCGGCCGTTTTCGCTTTGGAGCGCGACGGCGCAGACGGCGTCGCCCCGGTAAAGATTGACAACGCAATGCCGCTGTTGAGCGGATACAGCGCCGCCCCGTCGCTGGCCGACACAATAACGTACCCCGTGTGCGCCGTCGGCAAACTGTGGACACCAAACGCAAGCTGTATCGCGTGGTGCATGCGCTCGGTGTTTGCGACCAAAGTACCCCCTACCTTCACCTTTGGTTGCAAGCTGCATGGTATGTCGTAGGCCTTACGGTGATTGGCCAACGACGCCTGGGTCGACTTGAGTTCGAGTACAACCACTTTACCGCTTTTTTGGTGGACACCCACGCCGTCGATGTGCGTTTTGAGCTGCCCCAGCTTGGTTAGCACGTTGGACGCGCGCAGCACAACCCCAACCTTTTTGAGCGATACGCGAATGGCCGCGATGCGCCTGCGGACCCAAGCCGGCGTTTGCGGCGGCACGTCACCGGTCACGCAAAGCCCCTTAAACGCCGTGTCAATTTTTCGCCCAGCCTGGATGCCCGTCGTCGGGTTGCCCATTCCAGTGCACCCACGCCGCTGAAAAGGAATGCCGCGGAGCACATCCTGCTTGATCCACGTTGTGATTCCGACTGGCATCGTCGCTTTGTCAAAAAAAGAATGTCTCTTAAATACACGCGTCTACGCACAATCTGCCACAAAGGAAAATTCTTTGCCTTTGAGCAAAATCCCCTTGTCGTCCAGCACCGCCTTTCGGATTGTGCTCCAAGTTTTTGACATGGACCGACAAGTAATGTTGAATTTCTTTTGGTACATGTTGTGCGGAATGGCGTGCTGGCAGACGCCAAAGCACGCCGGAACAATCACACCTCCACGAGCGTCGACCACGTCTTTGCCCCCCATGTGCGAAAGCACCGTCGCCGAAAAAAGCATGGGCCACCGACGCATTGCTGGGTGCGTCGGCTTGCACAAGTTAAGCAGGTCGGACCATTGGCACAGCGCACGCGCGAGCGCCAACGATAGTTCGGGCTTCAGGTTGGGGTACAGCTTGCGCACGCAGTCGCGCCACCGCCCAATCAATTTTATTGTGCGACTTTTGCGGTCAATTGAGTTTTGCTTGCGCTTGCTCTGTTGCGTCTTGGAAGTCTGCCGCCGAACCCGGTTGCCCGCGCTTTCAAAATTGTAGCACACTTCGCGAGGGCCCTCCAACTCGTATCCGGACACCATGCAAAACGTACCCTCGCTGTTGGTCACCAGCGGACAGTCGCCTGCGTGCACACCGCAGCGCGTTTTTGCCATGACTCAGCAGCCACGACTGCGGCCGTGTATGATCACGCTGGCTAATGCCAAGCATTTAGCTGCCACGTGGCACCGCCCTCGTTCGGTCCCCGTCGGTGAGCGTTTTCACTTGTATTTCAATACCCAAGATGACGTACGCCTTTACGTTGCTGACGGGCGACGGACTACCTGAAACAAGTTTCTGAACCTCAAATTTGTTAACATTTCTATACTTGAGTTTACGATCCTGCGATGCGGTCCAAACAATTTCCTCCAAAGCTACTTTGGAGTTTTTAATTTTGACTTTTACCGTTTTATTTGGTTCCCGCGGTTTGTTTGATGGGGGTGATACTGGAACTAACACAAAGTCTTCATTTTCTTTGTAATCCGCACTAATTGGTTGAATCGATTTAGTACGGTCGCGCGTAATGCCTTCTCCGGACAAACGATTTAAAATTATTCGGTTCGAAGCAGAATGCGGCCCAACCTCCCCCATAAACTCATTGTCCACAAAAAAAAATATAGTGTCGAGTGGATGTCGATAGTACACTAGGAAACTGCGCTGAATTTTTTCGAGATCTTCTTGCCTAAAATCAACGCGATGTTGTTGAACCTGGCGACCCGGGCTGCTGAGATACAATCGACAATCGCTTTGATAGATCCCGACGTTTAAAATTTCAATTACACGATGTCCAACTGTTATGTTTTTCCTCACTTTGCCTCGAGGATGCGGCACCACAAACACGTCGTGATCCAAATAAATTCTTGCCAGCAGGTTGTCCCCACTCAAACCGACAGGCCACCTGCCGTCTTGCGGCAAGGGAATGCTTGACCCAATACGAACAATCACGCCGTCGGAATTGCTTACTTTGCTCGACACCAATCGAGCTTGCCGATCGTGCACAAAGCCGTGGTACTGAAATTTGGAATCTAATGCGTGCGCTCGCCCCGGAACATAACAGCGGTTGGCCCGACCGTTGGTTCCAAGATCAAGACCACTCCGTTCGTCAAACGAAAATGTTATCAGCGGGTCAAACGCGCTAGTTCGTTTGTACGAGGAAAAGTCTGTTTCAACCATTCCCGACTGCTCACCAAACTCAAAATATGTTTGCGTTGCTCGGCTCAAAAAAATTGTGCACAAACCGGGCTCAACATTGCTTACATTGATGCAAAACGGCTCTTTTGGGACTGACGGCTTGGGCCAAAACGTTTGATCAAACGTGTTAGCCGTAGAGCACAGCTTGAATGGAGCGGGAGAAGCTATAAGACTTAAAACATCGGGCGCTCGGGACGGCCGCTGACGAGACACGGCGCTTGCATGCGATATTTTTCGGCGTTTGAACCGATCCATGACCGCGACGCCTCGGGCATACTCTATGACCCCGCATATAAGCATATACGACAGTTGGCGACCACATCATTGCAAACAATGTCGCGGTGCCCGGAAGTGGAAATCGGCGCGCCGCACGCCGTGCTCGTTGCCGCCGTCGCGGTAGCAACGGCGCTCGTTGCCGCCTCCAAACGGCGAGTGCAGCACATCGCACTTGCAATCTTGTCGCTCAACGCTCTAGCCGGATTCGCGCGGGGTCGAGGATGGTACTACTACTATATAGCGCAGCCAATTGTGGTCGCCTTTGGCAGCGCCGCCCTCGTCAAGCAGTACGGCGGAATCGCTGATGCGCTCGGTGCACTGTATGTTGTCATTGTTGCCGCCGTCACCGCCGCAATCGACCCGTGCAGCGGGTCCATTTGGGTCAACCTTCCAGACTTGGTTCTGGTCGTGTACTTGCTGGTGGGCGTGGCCGGACACTGCCGCGCCGTCTACCCGACATGGTGTGCTGTGGAAAGCGCAGCGTTGGCCGCGCTGCTGTCGCGCGCGAGCACCAGCGAAATAGCCCTGCGCGCCGAACACCTGACTTGGTGGTCCATTGCGCTTTTCGGGCTTTGGGACCTCACACTTTTTATTGAATTTTCGTTGCACGCCAACACGATTCCATTGCCGAGAAAACTTTCGCAACCGTTGACAACAACCGTGAGCGTGGTCAACACCATCGTGCTTTTTGGCGTATTGTTCATGAGCGCCGAAAGCTGCGCGTTGCTCACAGATGCTCTGCACGACGCTGGCGTGCCACTGTACCTTGTGGGAAACTTTGCAATGCATTACTACCCAGTGCTGCGGACAATTTTTAGCTTAAAATCCGTTTCACTGGACGCCGCGCTCAAGGGCGTTGCAATCACTATTGTGTACATCATGGCATACCCCGCCACCGACGTGTACGGGTGCAACCAGCCCGCGCCTGCATACGCGGCCAGTATTTTCGGAGGAGTCGGGATTGCCACAACGGCAGTGTTTATTTTTGTAGATCATCTACTAAACTATGGCAGACTGGGAACAAAACGCGAAACAAGTTTTACTAGCAAGATTTTTAAGGAAACGAGTCGCATTAAGCACGTTGTTTACAGCTACTATGGGCGGAAAATTTGAAAAGCACAGCGACAACGGAACACAGATGAACGGCGAGCAAATTCTAAATGTTTTGCACGAATCGTTTTCGAGACCGTACAGTGGCACCGCGAATACACGACGCTTGTTCAACAACGATTTTTTTTTACCACCGCAGATGCTAACTAACTTTAAAGTCAAACGCGGAGTCAGTCTATCCAATTATTTTCGCGTGGCGCAGCTTTACTATTTGATTCGTGACTGGGCCAACAAGAGCAGCGGATTGCCGTATATGGTGGTTGAGGGATATGGGTTTAAATTCAGGTCTCTAAGGTTTGAAAACTCAAATGAATTTACGATTCAGTGCCACCTTAGAAATAATCAAGCGCCTTTTGCATATATACAAAATAAAACGTTAAGGTTTAGATTGAATGGCGCCAATCTGTGTAAAAATGTAAAAGGAAAGATTTTGTCCGATTGGAATATTAATTTGTATCAAAATGCCGGAAATAACTTAATACAAAAAGGAGTATTTTTAGATATTGAATACGTTTAATTTACGGAGCTATTTGTGGCAAAACTTTGTTCAAAAAATATCTTAACGTTCCTTCGAATGAATTCATTGTTAGTCCCATTTTTGATGCCACTTTGAATGCATTCATTGTGTTTACAGGGTTGCCCCCAACCAATTGGGAACTGAAGGAAAATTTATTACTCCAACAATAATCACAATAAATAGCATACCCAACCAGCAAGAAATCATCAGGAAAAACAAATACTCGTTCGCCATCTTCAGACATTAAGTCATACTCGAGATCATAGTACTTTAGCTTGGCTTCAAAATCCTGATAAACTTCCTCAGAGCACCGACAAACAATATAATTGTCGGATGAACTTCCAGGTGAAAGTAACAATATTGTGTGGTCTTCATCAAAGTATTCACACAGAGAATTAATTCTTTCTACCCAGCTTTCTGGTTTTTCTTCAATTTGGGTTTTCAGTCGCTTAAAACCAAAGCTTTCATCTTGGTTAAATGCGCTGCCCGCATTTTTTTCCTGGAAAGACTTAAAAAGTGTTCGAGCTTTAGTTGGTGTTGCCGAAAGCTTTGCAAAGCTTTCAAGTGCGTCTCCAGCCATTTCAAATGTACAATGCCCACGGGTCATGCCGGTGTACGCGTGCTGTGCGTTGTGCGTTGATAAAACCGGGTTAAGTCCTTTATCGCCAAAGTGACCGCCGGTAGCAACTCCAACTAATTGAGATCCATAGAGTGGTAACGCACACCCAAAAGTATTTCCCCCAGTACAATCACGCTGAATAAATCTAATGATCGCTTCGCTTGTAAACATCACAGTTCCATTACTGATGTTATCAGTGTCGTCCCCAAAAACAATAACAGAAAACTGGGAATTCATTTTTCGAACACAAAACGTGCAAAACAGAGAATTAGTGCACCCGTTAAATGCAGTGATTTCATAAACTGTTTTGTAGCACAAATTCCACTTCTCAATAGTTTTAGAATCAATGACGTAGGTCCCGTACATTATAGATGTTTCCGCATCAAGTATGATTGATTGTTCGCGCCGTAGTGTGAGATCGTCCCCGGCACCGCGCACCAGACGGGACTGAAGGTCGGAGGGCGTGCGGTTGGGTAAATACTCGCGCGATGAATTAAACCACGCCTTCTTGTATTGCCTCAAATTGTGTGTTATTGTGCATAAACAGTCATTATCAACATACACAATCATCTCCGCGGGGGCGGCTAATAGCGAAGTTGCAGACTCCCAGCGTAAATTGACCAATTTGTTTTCGACTACATTTAAATGACATCGCTGCACCATTGCAGACGGGCCGCGACCAACTGCAAGCAACATGTTGTCCAGCAAATGGTACGACACAGTAGCGTCAAATGCAGATGAGTTCAGCGAAGTAGAACTAATGCTTAAGTCATCTGCCATTTCGGTGCCTGAATTCCAATTAAACTGCAACATGTAAATTTTTTGTTTACCCAAAATTAAAACACACTCTTTTCCGTCAATTTTATCGTACACAAAACGAGCGAGTGACACAAAGTCCGCATCAATGTGTGTATCTGGAGGGTAAGTCACAATTTTTTCCGCTTGATTTCCTGTTTTTATTTTTACTTGATTTCTGTTCCAGAAAAACCGTGTATTCTGAATAGAAGTTGCACAAACAAACTCATTATTGTCTGGGTCTGGTGTCAGATAAACAAAATAAGAACTTAGCGCTATATCTATCTGGTCATGCGGTTTATGAATTCTGTCTTTTATAGCGAAAACTTTGTTGGTGCCAACGTCAATATAAAAAATGTTTCTTTTATTTTGTTCAAATGGAACTTCAAAAGTAATTAAATTGCCGTATTTATACGTTACGGGGGTTTTTATTCTTTTAAATTCAAAAAAAATGTTGTCATCTGTATGAACATTTTTAAAATTTGTAACAGGCACAAGTGGATCCGCATGCGACCTTTTTAACACGTATCCGTGTTTTAGATGATAAATTATGTGTTGAGACGTTAGTTCGAATGATTGGACAACAAAACGAGCGGCCTGATGAAAGTGACAACGTGGGCACGCTTGTAACAATTCCAACATCCAAAACAATTTTAAATCGGTATCGAAAATAAATCCGTTGCTTACACTTTTAATAGTTACATCAATTGTTTTCTGGTTGTATTTATCACCTTTGTATTTTTGCTCTACTTCTTTTTCATCTTTTATATATTTAAAGATCAGTTCAATGTCATTAGAAGCTGTTTTATTAAAAACAATTTTTATGGGACTTTTTGTTTTACTCTTATAATTGGCTACAGCAGATTTGTGTTCTTTTGTGCAATTCATTGTAAAAACGTAATTTTCCCCAATGTAAACGTCGAAAAGAAGTCCAGTTTCATCCTTAAATTCAGATAAAAACGAACAATTATCTGAAAAAGGATCAAAAGCTCGTATAATACAACATAATTTAAAAGGGTTTATTGGAAAGTCTAAAAAAATGCTGAAAAACAAACCAGGCATAATTTCAACATCAATTGTTTCATCTGAATGAATAAAAGAATACAAAAATTGGAAGTTAGCCTCATCAATTGTAATTGTGCACACAACATCGAACAGTCCACGACCTTGCATTATTTGACCTGTTCCAGAACTGTCAGCTTGACAATCGGCTGTAACACCCATCATTTCGGAATTAATTTCAACTTTAAAAGGATCGCCGCCACATTTTAGTCGCAGCGCTGCTTCGCACGCACACGTGTCGTGTAAATGCTCGAACATCTTGAAACAATTTAAAACAACATTGTTTTCAGTCAACTTTGCAGGTTTTACCAGCATTGAGTCAAATTGTGGGGACAACGGCGGAACAGCACGCAGGCGCAGTGTTGTCAATCGACTAAAATTACTTCTCATTGAGACACACGCAAAAATGTCGAGCAACTGTCGACAGTTATTGAGTTTGTTGGAAGAGCCACAAGACTCATCACCTAAAATCACGTTACACGCCGCTCGTACCACCGAGAAACTAACGCCGGTAAAAACGTGCTCGGTCAAAATTTGTGCCGTCCATTGCCCATATGTTTCAAACACGGCCTGGGCCACCGGAATCAACGCAAAATAGACGATTGGAGTTTTTTCGTGTCGATTAAATTCAGTGTCACGAAGCGCGCGAAGTAAAAGAGATTGCGCCTTGGCAGATACACTTAAACTCTTTTCAGAAACCGCTGTTTCGATCATGGTGCTGATGACTTGGCGCTTTTCGCTTAAAGCGTCCCAATCCTGAAATTGGGGCTGTTGTAGCAGCACTCCTAAAACATCTCTGACAGCGCGTAGATTGCTTTCTCCTCCGTCGCAGTCATCAATAAGGTCGTCAACACTGCGCAAAAACATTTCGGAAGGTTTGTGTAGTTGACGGTTCAGCCGATCGCTGGGTGGTACACGGAGATCTTCTGGAATTAAATTGACGCGAAATCCAGTGTCAATCGAGTCTGACTCGGGCGAAAGCGTAATCCGAGAAGTCAACAGCCGAACGCTCGTAGTGTTAATTCCGGCCATGTACAATGATTTTTCCCCCGTTTCTGAAAGTGACCAATCCGACCAATTAAAACATCGACTTTGCATTTCTTCAGCATTGTCACCGTCAACGGCAGAGTGCGCCAACGCGAAACTTACGCCAGGATTTTTGGCATTAAAAAACTTAAACTTTTCTTGCAAAGCAAACGATGGATTTACCAGCTCAATCAAAGCTTGGCGCTGCGTTTGATTGCCCGCCACCGACAAGTGCAAAAATTGATTAATAAACGGGGCTTGTTGAACTGACCCAATGGACAGATTTTGCGCCATTGTCGGAACGCCAATGATACAAGTGTCCAGAATACGCAAACAAGAAAGTTCATTAGGCTTTACAGATTCCAGCATGTTTAACTTTAATAGCTGCAGTGCCTTTGCTTCGTAAAGCGTTTTCCAAACGCTGGCCCCAAAGTCAAAGGGCACGCAAACATGCCACTTGGATGTTTCATCTTTTAGCATGTAGTAAAACCCAAACACCTCAGCGCAACGCGTGCACGAAATGTCCCGTAGCTTATAAAATGTCGACGACGTCAAGGTGCTGCAGCTCGATATTGCATAAAAGGGTTTGCTCAAAACATATTCAAACCCACAAACATTGTTTTTAAAATAATAGTCGCTAACGTTAGTGCATCTTTTGTCCTTACAGTACAAATCAAAACACTCTTTGGAAAAGGATTCCTCACTTGATAAACTTTCCTGATAGATTTCCGCAGCATCGAATACTTCTACCTCGTTGCAATGGCGCTTGAAGTGCATCAGCTTTTGAAAGTCATTTAACTTCAAAAGTTGTGTTTCAAAAGACGTTTGCCACGAGAAGGCCTTAATACGCAAAAGTGCTTCAGCTTGAAAATGTACTGGCATCAACGCTTCAATAGTTTCTACTTGTAAAGAAGAATTTTCCTCATGCGCTTCACAGGTAGCATACCACTCTCGTAGATGATCGTAGTAGTCCTCAATATGGTCAATACTCTTCAAAATATCTAAAACACTATTAAAAGCCACCACGTGATTTTCTGCGTTATGGAGTAAAGATTGATTTTGTTTATAATAACGACGAAAGACGGCAGTCCAATCAGAAACAGTTTTTAAATTTAAACACTTTTTGCTTTTTAGAATAAACTTTTTTCTGTGCTCGACAGATTTATCAGAAATGTCCTCTTTTGTTGTTTTAAGAAACACAACACGCGGAACTTGCTCAACAAGCATTACCGCAGCGCTGAAAGTCGCACCATCTTTATACGAACTTTCAACGTTTTTCTCTACTTTAGGTGCTGTCGGCGTAGGTTTCTGATTGAGCTTTTCGACTAAAGTTAAGAGGGCCGATTTTAATTGATTTTTTATATCATCAGGTAATTCAGTGCTACCAGGAGCTGTGCTTGCGGCACCTGCATCGTCAGACGTGATTCTTTTTGGTGTCGCTGCTGTTACAGTTGCGCCTGCGTAAACGGACAGATTTTGAACCAAAAACTTCCTTGTTGACAAATTTTTTTGAGTGTCATCGAAAAAAATTTCCCTAAAACGGTCAAGAATTTCTAGAACTTCAGATTTCTCCTGGCCGCTTTGAACAGACTTACAATAACGCCGAGCAAGTCGATTGTAATAAGTCACCGAGTCAAAAAGATCTGATTGCTCATTTCTGGCTTCGTCATCCATATTAATATCTTCTCTATTAGAATCGACTAAGAAACGCTCAAACGGATCGAAAAAATAATTGGCTGTACTTATTTTTAGAGGCGTTCTTTTGCTCGGTGTTAACAGTGTTTGAAGGTTTTCTGGCAAATTTGTAAATTCAAGAAAGGAATTTTTGTCAATATAACTAGGTACTTTTAAACTTGGTGTTTTTATTGGAGTACCTGCCGCAACACTATATTGTTGTTTTAACGCATCTGCTCTCCCTGATGATTTCATTGTTACATCAGAAACTTGGGGTTGACCTGAGCTTTGACCTCTTCTAGATCTATTAGATAAATTTTTTAAACGAACATTTACCTTCGTAAGGTTGAATTCTTCGGTACTGTAAGCAGAGTTTAAAGTTAGTGGAAAGTTTTTTAAGCGGTTACCTGTATAACTCTTTTCAGTATGCAACTCAACAAAACCATCAAACACTGCCTTGCCTTCTGTTGGTTGAAGAGAAGGTTTAAACAAAGCATTGAATAAAATTTCGCCTGCGCTTTGCGGTAAATTGAACGCATACGTTTTTGGCAATAAACTTGGGAATTGACGTTCTAAACAAACACCGCGGATGACAAACCAATCAAGATGGTCTTGCGTTAATGTTACTGAAGTATTTGAACCGCCTTCAGGTGTAAAATTAATTTGGTCGTTAACTTTAATAAACGACTTAGATTTCCACTTCTCATAACTTGCTTTAAGAACCTCTGTGTAAGCATTCATGACGCCCGAATAAGGCAAAGCAAACTCTGATGCTGCTTCTGCTGCACATTTAAAAAAATAAAAATGTTCAAAACGTGAGAAGGTAATGTCACTTGAAGCTGTACGAAAGTCGTACTCTGAGCCACCGGTTTTTTCCAAAAATTTAGATTGTAAAAGCGAACCATGGACCAAAATGTGACTTAACGCTAAAAGAAGGTCATGATCCGATGCTTTGCTTAACCAACTCAAAATAAATCCTTGTGTGACGTACAGTTTTTTTTTAAATTCATTTGCAACAGGACGTGCAATAACTAATACTTTTTTTAGAGTCTCGCTAAACTCTTGGTTTCCATTTAGTGTAGTGAACCACTCTTTTATTAATTTAAAAAAAGGCGTATTCTCAACGTCAGAATTTGTAGTAGTGTTTTCCTCTAACCAATTGTTTTGCGCTAGATTTAAAAGTTCATTCAGTTTGTCTAATGTTCTTGCATTCTCTTTCAACTCAATTTGAATTTTTTGACTGAACCGATCCAGTAAATATCCCGCAATTAAAAATAGCTCTACCCTATCATACTTTAATTCTTCGTCGCCCGGCGTTTCAAAGGATTTAAAGACCATACGAGACTTCTCAAATTCATCAATCAAGTCAAAAGTTAAATTTACTTGTGTTTCGACAAGTTTAAAGTTGTCCGTGCTATGAAAAAAATTGACATCTTTAAATTGTTTTGTTTTGTTTTGTTTTACAAAAAACCAATCGAGGTCAACTCCCATCAAACCGAGAGACTCGGTTTGTAAATCATAAGTGACCCACTTATTGAGATCGACGTCAAACACCTCGTTTGCGTAATCATACAGCAAATCTACTGATGCATCCTCAAATTTTAATTCAAAAGATGGGTCTGTCATGATGCAGTTTGTTTTAACTTTTTCGAAAGCAGTATATAACAACTTCACCGGGAATAGCATTCTTAGGCATGGAGGACGTTTTACAAAAGTGGTTCGGACCGCACATTGAACTTCGCCGCGTCTCCGACGCGGCCACCATTCTGTTTATTCCCAAAGGCCAACGACTTAGTGCTCGCACCGTTCAACACGTTGCGGCAGCAAACAATTACGATTACACCGTCGTGTTAAACTCGGCGTCACAAACGCATATTCATTTCAAATGTCAGTCAGACTTAACGTCAACAGACACCGAAGTCCGCGCGGTGCCCTTAAACTTTTCAAATTTTCAATTTTCGGATCAAGGCAACGAGTTTACCGACTTGATTGTGCGAGCGTTGCCCACAACACCACCGTTATTAATTGGACCCACCGCGCGATTCGGGACATCGTCGATTGCGCACCTTTCTCCGCCGACAGCCGGCTCGGTGGTCATAACGGGCGTGGAGCTCCAGCGGCTATTGAACCACCATCAGGTCCTTGACGCTCACTTTGATTTCAAGCGCATCGTCTTTGTTGGTGCGGCAAAACAAAGCACGCCGTCGCCGCTAGCCCGGCAGCTGCAATTGCGGCAAATCAAGGTGCCACACGCGGATCAAAAGCGATTGCGTCGCTTGAAACTACATGCAGCGCTCCGCCGCTACGCACAGACCATGCCCAATATGCAGCGCGACGCTGCAATTGCCTGATTGTATTCTTAAGCTCGACCTGCTAACGCCGGAAGTGTGCATTGGGGTCGACAACTTGATAAAGGGCGCGTGTAAAAAAAACTACAACAAAAACACAATGGATGTTTTGCTTCAGTTTCAGAGTCGAAACGTCAAGGCAAAACAGCAAGCACAGGCGTTGCGCCGGCACGCCGAGGCTACACGGCGGATATTACAGGACAAGTCGTATTTTTGGAATATTGAACGCGAAGCAACCACGCAGTATCGAGAGGCACAACTTTCACGAAGAACCAAACCACCCGCGTCGATTGACCCAGTGACTTGGTTTTTTTACAGCAAGGTACGGGGTAAATGGAGCCAGCACTACGCTGCAATTCACAACAAGAAAACAGGTTCTCAAAAACGGCAAAACGCAGTTAAAGAATCGCATCGTCTTCAGCTGAGCCACGCCGGCTTTTACGCGCGAAGCAGCGCCAAGATGATGGCGACGTTGCAGACACCGCCGCACGACGTCACCAAGGAGCTACGGCGCTTTCATCCGTTCAAGAGCCCTAGCCGTCTTCAGCAGTCGCCGCGCCCGGTCGATACACCACTGTTTTCCGCAGATATTTTCGAGGAACCGGATTGGCTCGTCGAATTGGGTTCCTTCCCCGCTGCTGCGCGTCACGTGAGCGGGGGGGAAACCACCGGGGTGAACTAGCTCCCATGCAGCGCGTGCGACTAGCAACGCGCGTCGAGTGCCAATGACCGTGATTGAGCCATCCGCCTTTGACACCACGCGGGTGGGACGCTTGGATTCTTCAAACGTACACTCTTGATTACATCCAGACAACGCTTCAAAAACTTGTTCTGGTAGAATAGTTTTTGCTTTGGTGAGAGCGCGCGTAATTTCAAGGGGGGGAGGGGCTTCGGTGTGTACCTCTACGGACCACACAAACGCCCGATTGCTTACGTCGGCAGCGGTGGAAACCGCCGCCTCAAGACTCCCGGGGCCGCACAGGTAGTCGCTGATTACGCGCAGCCGATGTCCGGCCACCCACTCCATTGGTGACGTTCTCGGGTGTGCGGTTAGAATTGCATTCTAGACAATCAAGGCAAAACCATATTTGCCAGCTAACAGACACTTTATAGCTACCATGACTTTGGAGGACGTGGAACGAGCAATCGCCGAGCGGTACGCCATCGATGGATTCTCTATCAGCCGGAAAAACACCAAAACTTTGATTGTCGAGCTGCCGTACAGCGTCAATGACTTTGACGAGTTTGTGCTAGACATGCGGTTGCAATTCGGCTGCAAAATTGATTATGATTTGAGCGAAAACAGTTCGAGCACCAAAGAAATCCGAATTACGCCGGGCGTGCATCAAATATTTGATCGCGCCGACGACGACGATCCTTTTTTGAAGTCCCCAAGCTCGGACGCAAACGCCAACGAAGTACCTCGAAGATCGCTGTGCTCAGTGTGCTGCATGACAACAACGGTTTTTGCCATCTTGGTGGCTACCGTGTACACCGCCCTCACGATGGAGCTATTTTCCGGAAAAACCATGTCAACCCGAGCTTGACTTCCCGATACACAAGCCGCAACACCGGCCCAAACGTGTACGGCCACAGTATAAGTACAATCAAAAGTGGCAGCAAAATTTCGCCAATAAGGTACCCAGAACTCAAGCCAATGCACAGCCAATCGGGAGGTGCCTGCCGCAGCTCGCAGTTGCCGTCAAATCCGTCGGGGATGTACGTGCCCTGCGGCACGGCGTTGACAATGCCCCACCCGAAAAGCGCGTTGGTCGTCTTCCACATCCACGGAACGGGATACGTGATGCGCACCAGCGGGCACAGCAACGAGTTGGTCTGCGCCCGCGTAGCCTTGCTTAAGGTGTAGCCAATGTTGGTGTATCGGCGGCATCGCGGAGGTAGGTCGGTGAAAAAACGTCGCACTTGCTCCACGTGCAGCGGCGCAAAAACCGGTTTGAGAAAGTGGGTGTGGGTGGAGCGATGGAGTATTTTTCGCACAATTGCCTGAATCGTCTTGACAATGTCGACTATAATAACAATCGAGTCTACAATTGGCGTAATAATTGCATTAAAGGCCGCAGTGAAAATGACCGCGTGCTCCGCAATAAATGGGCTGCTTTCAATCAAGATCTCTCGTGAACCAATCAGCGCAAACGCCACCAGCATCAGCAGCGCAATCAGGGGCAGGTTTTGAAGCAAAACAATTGGAATGCGCGTCATCTTGGACGCCACATCGCCCACGTTTTCTATGGTTTTAGTTGCAATTTGCCCGCCCGCCATTGCAGCAGATTTTGTTCCCTAAAAAACTGCCGCGTAAATAACCACACAGTGCGCGTGAGCGCGCCATGGACGACACCGCCTCCCCCCCGCGGCTCATTCCGCGAAGAGAAGCCGCGGACATGGCAAACGCCGCAGCCATTGCCGCAATCATGCTGCAAGAGCTGTACGTCACCGTGCGCGAAATCGAGGGCCGTCTCACTACAAACACGGCATCACGCACAGATGTAATTCAAACGGAAAACATTGCCAAGGCGCGTTCAAAGGCGCAGCAGCGCGCAATGGCTAAGCCGTAGCCGCGGCGTCCACCTCGTCGTACGGGCTGACGCCGTTGTCAATGCCTAGTTCATCGTACACCGAGCTCATCTGCGCGGGCGCGGCGCGCGAGCCTCCGCCGCTGCCGTCGCGAACGCCCCATACGCACAATCCCATTGGCTTGTTCAAAAAGATGCCCACAGTAAAAATGTTGCGATCACTATTAAAGCGAAACGAAATGCCGCCAAACTGCATCGACGCGCCGCACGAAATCATCCAGCTCGGCTTACCAGGCAGCTTGAACGACAGCTTTCCCAGCGTCTCCAGCGGAGACAAATGCTGCGCGTTGTCTCGATCGCCAACGGACAAAACAAAGTTGGAGATGCAGTGCTTGCCTTGCTGCATCGTCACCAGCGCCGGGTGCTCGGGCGGCAGCGACGCCTTGGCTTCGGCGAGGTCCGACGGATGCGCCTCGTCCCCTTTTCCCAGCGCATCGAGCACGTACATGGTAAACGAAAGACGGTGCACCTTCTCGCCGTCCTTGTTGATTGCGTCCATCTTAAACGGGCTGTTGAACACCTTGGGTTTTTCGCCAGGACCGCCGTCGGCATCCTCTTGCACAAACTCTTGCAAAGTCTTAAAGCCCTTTTTCTTGAGCTGCTTAGGATCCACCGCCATCGGCGGCTTCTTGCCCCACATCTGCGGAGCATACTTGGCGTACGCAGCGTGAAGGCCGGCGCTCAGGTGGTCAACCAAAAACTGGTGCGCCGCAGACTTGTCGTCGGGCTTAAACTCAAGAACGAAGCGAACTTTGGTGCCGTCCTCCGACCAAAACCCAGCAATGTTGGATGGCTGGATGTTAAGCTCAACAGGGCGCTGAGACGACTCGGAAACGAGCTCAACGCGCTGCTTTGCCGAGTTTAGCTCCCATTTTGCGTCGGTTGGAACGTTGTCGGGTAACTTCTTCTTGGCCTCGGCAATAATCTTGTCGTACTGATCGGGTGGAAAGGCGCACAGGCTCCGGCACTGCCGTTTCGCAGGTTGTGCGGCTTTAGCGCCATCTACGGCATCAAACGAGCGCTTGTTCTCCATGGCGGCAATAAAGAGGGTTTGAATTGTGGATATGAGTACGCCGCCGTGGGTGCTCACGTCGTAGTGCACGCCCTAGTGGCAAGTTTTGGCAGACCTACCCTAAAGCCAATTTTTCGAGTGGGGGGAGGGGTGACGGAGGGTACCCCTAGGAATATATTGTTTCAATAATAATAATGAAATTTAAATTTTTTTTAATTATTATTCTTGAATGTATATACATTGGGGGGGTCCGTGTTGACCGCAGCCCCCTCGGCGTAACGCCCTAATTAAAAACCAATTTTTTTTCATCAACCACAAAATTCTATATGACAAGGAACGCGGCATAACTTGACACGATGGAGTGCACAACATGGTTTGCAGCATTCTTGATTTTTTTTATTGTAATTTTGACTTTATTTTGCACTCAATATCGATGCGTGCGCCGCACGTCAACGCCTAAAGCAGAAACCCGTGATTCTGCCATCGGAAACTCACTTCTGGAAAATCCGTCAACAACCGAACGACATGAGATGACGTTTGTGACGGACCTCAATACCACAGAGAATTAAACAACGTTTTGGTTTGTTGAAAATGACTCATTATAGTAGCGGCGAGTTCGCTCGGAGTGGCCTCGGCGGTCACGTCGATAGTAGTAATCGGAAGCTCTGCTGCACCAACCAAAACGTCGTAGTGACGATAATACGCTGCGACGCTGCTGGCGGACCACAACATGTCTCCGGGCGCTCCGCGTCTGGAAAGGCGGGACATTATGAGGTCGGGATCTGCCCGGAGATCGAAATAGATTGTACCGTGAATATCTGGAAGCTGCGCAGCAATCATGTTGAGCTGCGCCTTGCATTCAAACGTGCGGTTATCGTCGTCGGCGGCCAACGCGTGAAACACGCGCGCCGACAGCGGCGTGCGCTCAATCATAATTACACGCGGGCCGAATCGTTTTTGTTTAACCTTTTCCACCAGTTCGGTAAGTTGCTGGAACCACGACAGCACCAGCGTCTGCAAATGGACCAACGCGAGCTCGTAGCAAGCCAGCTCGCGCAAGTGGTCGGCGCTGCCGACGGTACCGTTGCGTTCGCAACCCTTAATCTCTTGCACGTGCGTTTCAAGGTTTTGCAGCGCTTGCGCCCACAACGCGCATGGTTCGGGAAAAACGGAGACGTTGTATTTAGCGGCAAGTGTAGCCAAAATAGTAGACTTGCCCGCGCCCGGCGGCCCGTCCAAAAAACCGACTTGAGCTGGCATTGTTGAAAGCTGTTACTGCCGGGGTGTTGCGGAAGTAGCGTGTTCGGCGCACAATGTCAACTCCGGTACTGCTCGTTCGGGCAAACACGTTGACAGAAACTATTCAGGCCTACGCGCAATTGCAAAGTCTTTTGACTTCCAGTGCAACGCCGTATGATTTGCACGGCATTCACGGCGGCGCATTTGCCGCGGCGTGGGTTTTATCAGGGGTGTCGGTTGAAGAGCTGGCAATGGCGCTGTGCGTGGCGCAGTCGGCGATACAACTTGCGCAGCTCACGTTGGGCGAGAGTGCGGTGCAAAGGTGCAACGACGGCGGGCTCACAATTTACCAAGCGCGCGGCAACGCCTGGCGGGAATGCGAGAACCCGCTCATTGTACGACGGAACTTTGGGTGCGCGCGCGACCTGCGCGAGGCGTTGGCGCTGAGCGTTACGCTACCGAAGTTGGCCGACGGATACTGCACGCTTGCAAAAGTCTCCGCGCTCAATTCTACCAAGGCTTTATTGGAAATCCATCGACAAACTACAGCTACGATCAACGTCATCAGCGGGGACGCGGTGCAGTGCTTGCGCACCTTTTCGCCCGTGTCTGCGGCGTACACCGTAGGAATCTGGTCGCTGGCTAATGGCCTCCCCCGAGAGCTTGAACTACCGTCACCCGCTCCTGATGCTCCTGAAACTCCCGAGCAAAATCCTTTGCAGTAATTGTAATTTTTTTCCGATCCAGAGCGCGACGTTGCGCCTTGCGGAAAAGCTCTGTCATCAGGTCTTCCGCCGATGTTTGCAGGGCCAAAAATGCATTTTGCGTAAAACGCATGCCGGCGGTCTCGGTGGCTTGCATCGCAATTTCCCGGACGCAGCGGCGAAACGGGGCGCGCTTGAGCAAGAGCTCTGTTCCCCGCTGAAACTTGCGAATTTCCCGCAGGGCGACGGTGCCCGGTCGGTATCGGCGTTGCTTGCGCACTTTGATTGTTTGAATTGTGCGCTTGTTGGCGGGTTCGGCGGGCTTGTCTTTGTCCTTTGAGGCATTGGGGTCGACGTGCTTTGGGGTAGCCTTGATGCGAGCCATTGTGAATGTGTATGGGTCAAATGGAGCTGCGGTCAAAGTAAGTTTGCTAAAAATGCCAGACGCGCAAGTGGCAAAGTAATCGCAAGTTATGCAGCAATCGTTTTGTATAGTATCAGAATTAAACTCGTATATACCGCATTCAAGCGTGTACCTAAAATTACATTGTCAGCAATGGCCGATAATGCCGATACCACCTGGTGGCACGACAAGCCATTTCACGTTGTGTTTGGGACAACGGAACCGCTGCCCAAGTGGCTCAACGCCGAGGCGCTGCACAGCGTCGTGCTGCGGCACGGCTACGGCGCGATGGAGGACGGCGATAAGGCGATTTCGATGTGGACGAACCGCGGCAAGCTGTACGCGCGCGTGCGCTTTCGCGGGGTGCAGCAAAATTCCGAGTACCTTGATCGCAACGTCAAAATTGTAGCCGCTTTGCGCGCAGGAAAAAGCGTCGGGCACACGTATAAGAGCAAGGCTCGCGATGGTACCGAAGAGAACGTGACGCTGTGGGGCTCGATTGACGCCAAGGTGTCGCAGCTCGAGCCGCCCGACGTCGTCAAAGTAAAGGACGCGTCGGGCAACATACTCGAGTACTAGGCCAGACGGCGCTCGCCATGGAGTGCTTTGGCACGTTTGCCCGGGGGGAAGCGGCCGATTTGATGCGCATCTCGCGCACAACGCTAACATTTACACTGACGTACCGCGCGGTAAACAATTTGATTTCGAATAGCTTGCACTCATCGGCGCTGCTGGGCGTGGGAGTTTGTGCAATTATTTTTATTAGCAAAAGCGTGTCGCACTTTGCCGTCGTGGCAAGGCCTTCGCCGCAATCAAAGGGATTTGCGCTGTTGTCGCACGTGGCGCAGCTCACATCTGAGGTGGCAACCCAGTTTGTGTCCAACCTGGTTGCCGTGCTGCTGGGCACCGCGTTTGGTGAGGCTGACAACTTGTGGTGGGTGCTGCTCTTTGCGGCGTTTGGGGTTGCGATGGTTTGGTTTGTCACAAACGACATTTCCGACTCCAGCAAACGGCAGTAGAGCCATGCCGCTCACCACCACGACGCGCGGCACCGCGTCGGCCGCGGTGGCGCGGCAGGTTGGCGCAGCGCAGCGGTGGAAGTGCAACGCGTGCCGCAGGCCGTTGCCCGCTGCGTTCCAAATCGACCACATTGTGCCATTATGGTCGAGCGGCGAGGACGTTGTTGAAAACTTACAGGCGCTGTGCGCCAACTGCCATGCTGACAAGACACAAAAGGAAGCCGTGACAAGGCGGCTGCACGCGGAGCAGGACGCGCGACGAGAAGCGTACGAAACCCGGGAGGACGTTGTAATTGCAACCAACAAGGTGCGCTGCAGCGCGTGCTTTGCCACGCGCGCTTTGGGCGCGTCGCACCCGGTGTGCTGGGCGATTGAGCGCCGCTTCAGCGCCAAGGTTAAGGCCGCGCAGGACGCGCAGCTCCGCGGCGCTTTGGGGCACTTTTCTTTTGGGCGATAGACAGTCGGTACGGGTGGTACTTTGCGCCGTGGAACCTCTGTAGTCGTTGCAGCTTAGTTCGCAGTATGTTGGTGCGCACCTGCCCGTTGGTCTCCGCGCGGTAGTACGGGGAAGGCTCGGTGTCTGCCAACGACCCGCGGGCTAAATTTGTGGCCGGCACCGGATTGGGTTGTTGCGAAAAATGCTGGGGGCGCCAGTTGTGAGGAACGGTAAAGGCTTTGTCAAGAAAGTTTTCGTGCCAACCTTTGGCAAAGCCGCCGTGAGCAAAAAGTTTGAGCGCAGTGTCAAACGATCGATTGCAACAGACACACTGGTACGTGCCGTCGGCGTTGACGGGCGCGCACCACTTGGGGCCGCCGCGCAACGCGGGAGCCGAAAGTTCGGCGAGAAGCGCCTCGCGTCGTTTAGGGGGGCACCACAGCGGGCCGCACACGGCGGTGCACCCCCGAAGTGAAAGTACGCAGTGCGAGTCAACGCCGTTGACGGTAATGTGCGTCACGCGGTGCGGGCGCAGCGATTGCTGCAGGTACGCGCCGCCGAGCGCGTGCAAAACGACAATGACGTCGTTGGAAGACACAATGCTCACGACGCCGCGATAATACACGGCGGCCAAGGTGTGCGGGACAATAAACATTGTTTGGTGCTTCAGTTTGGTTTTCGAGGTGGTCAGGGTGAACGTCGTGTTTTGTGCTCGGTACGGTATATCCAGCAACGTCAGAATTCTGGCAAAGTGCTTTGTCGTGAGCGGAACGAGACCGGTGTCGGTGAAAAGCGGGGACGTGGTGGGGGTCGGCGAAATGGACGGAGATGCAGGTGACGTTGCCGGAGAAAGCGACATGGTGTGCGTGACCGCCACCGCCGAAAACTCGTTTGTGCCCGCTTATCGGATGATGGGAGAAGGGACGGGACCACAGTGTGCGGCACACGGGCAATTCTGTTTTTTTTGCACGTTTTCCGAATCGCCAGATGGCACCGAAAATAGCTTGGTGACCGATTTAAAAGAGTTGGCGCGTCAGCTGAGCGCCGACAGGCGCGAAGTCGAAACAATTGCAGAAGCAATTCAAAACGCCTATCGTGAAATGGTTCAGGAAGACGTCGAGTGGACAAAACCGGACGGCACGGTCGTTGCGTCCCCCGAATGGTCAAAGTTGACAATTGAGCGACACTTGCTTTTTTCGTCCGAATTTGAAGATTTGTTTGACAGCAATGTTGATCGGATTTTTCACAGCTTAATATACCGTTTAAACGAAAAAGCAATAAATGCAGTAGACATGAGTGTTGACAAGGAAAATCACGCCATGCTAATGACAACAATTAAAAACTATCGGCAGTGGAGAGGGAAAAGGTAGTTGGTTGCTTTGTTCAAATATATAACTGTCATTTTTAGCACAGCACAAGTGTCGCGCCAGCAGCACCGCACCGCAGAACAGCGCCCCACCATGAACGTGCATGTCGGGCCGAGCGGGGAAAGCGTCGTGTTGACATCGGCCTTTGTCGGCGAGTGCGCGACGGACGCAGCTACGTTGCGCGCAATTATTGCGCATTCGCCGCTGGAGTCGGTGCTGGCGCTGCTCGACGCGTGGACCGCTTTGGTGCGCAACCGACCCGAAGATTGGGTCAAAATTTATCACACTTGGCCGGCGGCGGCGGGACTCGCGGGGGTGTGTAAAAACGAAACGCTCGTGAACGCCTTGTGCAACTTTGTAGCCCGTCGGGTCATTAACAAGTGCACGAGCAACGCGCGCATTGTGGCGGCACAAATGAGATGTTTGCTCACTGGGAGCGATCGGTACGCGCTGAGATCAAACGAAATAAATCCAAACGACGACCTCGGCGCGCTTTTTGCTGATCAAGCGCTGAGAATGTTTGCAATAAAAACAGCCAAACGGTTTTTTGAAATTTTAAAACGACAAAGCGTTTTCTGCAAGGAAATAATGTCAATGGCCGTGCGAGCCAACGTGTGCACGGATGCGCACCAGGCGGTCGTGGTCACCATTGACGGAGCACAGTATCACGTCCCGCGCCCAACGCTGTCATCGAAACGACTGGTGCGGGCAATACAAGAAACCGCCCTCAGCACCGAAAACGGTGCTGTGCCCGACTGGCTTTGCGAACAAATTGACGCAGCGCAACACCAACTTGACCAAGTGGAGCAACGTTTAGATAACGCAATAGGGTTGTGGCAACTAACGCAAGAGTGCGGGCGCAAGGCAATCAAAAACATTGGGTTTTTCGAAGCCTTGAAACCGGAACAGGACACTACGCAGCAGGTCGTGCTGGCAGAACTCGAAAAGCAGCACAAAATGGTAAAAGCGCTAACGGAGTTGGCCAAGCACGAGGAAAGCAACACGTTGGTTCTCCGCGCCACCGCAGATTGGATCCACACGGAAGTAAAAATTGTTCGAGACTATACTGCGTGGAAGAAACGCTGCGAGCACACAACACAAAACTAAAACTCATCGTCACTATTAATTTGCCGAACCCCGCGATCGCGCCGCCGAAACTTGCGCGGCGCCGGCGCCTCCAAGCTGTCCGGCGACAACCGCTTCGGCGACCGATTTGACGGCACGCTGCTGTCTATGTCGTCGTCCGATTCTTCCCCGTCGACGTACAGAGTGTACTTGGCGCGCACTTCGTACCCGCCAGCACGCATGTCCGACGTAAAAAGGCTGCCAGCAATGTACGGATCGCCGCTGGGAGTTCTTAAAAGCGTTACTGGCGCCGTACTCGCAATGCGATCGCTGCTATCCAGAGCGTTGTTGATGTAATAGACCGCGGCTGCGCACACTTCGGACACGCCGTCGTATCGATCTCCCACGCAAAACGAAATTTTTGTGTGCCGTTTATATTCCACTTGAATCCGCACCACTTTTGAATGAACGACGCTTGGATGCAGGTGATATGGCGGCAGCTGCCCCAAATTTCTCATGCTGTGCGCGTAGCAAATGGCTGTGTCAACCACGTGCGCATCGGAATCAAAACAAAGTGTCCCAGCAGTGGCGGGCATCAATGCCTGCGTAATGCCGTCTTCGTGCGTCATCGTCAAAAGCGTGTCCCGGCTGTGATGGTGCACGTCGCGCGCGTACTCGGGCAGCCCGTTGTGGTTTTTGATCCGGATGGTCTTGTACTTGTCAAACGTCGATTGCGTCAAGTTTATGGTGTTGTTCCCGGTCGACGACCTACAATCCAGACCCTCAATCCACTGATCCCCGGGGCGGTTGCTCCCGGACAGAATCAGCGCCACCGTCTGCGACTCGCGAATAATTGATCGCATCGCCGAGTGATCCATCAACGAGTCTTGAAACAGCTTGTCGTACGGAACCGTCAGCACCCCGGTCATTACCCGCTTCGTCTTGCGCAACTGGCGATCGTCGGGCGGAGAGGTCACCTCAATGTTGCCGCCAGGCTTGATGGGTTGGTACGTCTGCGGAACGTCCCCTGGTTCCATGTCCGTGATGTCGTGAATTTCGGCCACTGCGGCGTTGAGCCAATCGCCTTGCAAGTCGTACGATGTTTTGTAATCAAACGAACCGGGGCCCATCGCCATCAAAAAGAACTCGCGGTACACCGTTTCGTGGTGGTGCCCATCAATCGACGGCGGCATTGCCCCGTTGTACTGCTGTTGGTTGGTAAACAGATTGACAACGTCTCGATTAAAAACAATAGAATTTTCATCCCACGAGAATTTCCAGCAATCGGGGCGGTGCTCAAACAGCCACCGCAGCGTCTTCCAAATCGCCTGGGACACTGGATTGGTTAGCTCTGGGCGCAGGACTTCGCTCGCGAGGATGAGAACGTACTTGCGCTGGCAATACGAAAGCACCGGCGCGCCGTTGCGGCTTTTCTCGCGCAGTGAGGTGCCCGCCGCCTTGAGCATGTCCTCGGTGTACTGGCTCGAAATGAGGCCCATCAGGCTCGTGTAGTCGTGCGGCGACAGCGTCGTCAGCAGGTAGCGGCTGTCCGAGCCGTGGTCCGCGCTGCCGTGCACCGGAATCGGTCCCTCAAACGCAATCGTCCGCCGAATCGCCGTCATCAGCTCATCGCTAATCTCGTTGGTGTCGGTCAACTCCAGAATGCGCCCAAACGCGCGGCAGGTGTCCGTCATTCGCGTGAAGCTGTGCACGGCGCCA
Organism: Pseudobdellovibrionaceae bacterium; assembly: GCA_002722705.1. GTDB lineage: Bacteria > Bdellovibrionota > UBA1018 > UBA1018 > UBA6935 > UBA6935. Next base: position 109,874 of record PBMP01000003.1, read on the forward strand.
AACTTGTTAAACTCAACCTGAGGCACCGCCGTCGACGGCAGCGTGTGCACCACGTGAGTGCGCCACAGCGTCGAAATGCGCTCGTGCGCCATCGCAACCGAGGTGGCGTCGCAGTGCTTGAGCCCGCGCACGTCGGTGTACTCCTTGAGCCGGTCGCCCGACACCGTTTCAATCACAGAGACCATCACGTGGTACGCCGTGTTGTCGTGGGTGTGGCACCCCATGGCTTCATTGGACCACAGATCGTATCCAACGCAGCGAATCAGGCGCTCCACCGCCAACACCGCGGCTTTGCGAAACTCTTGCGCCGGCCGCTTCAGCTGCTTGAACGTCTCTTCCGAGTTGTTGACGTTGCCGCGCAGCTGGCCGGGGCGAAAGATCATCGCGCGGTTCGCCAGCGCCGCGTCCTTGGCCTCGAGCGCATTGTTTGACGCGCCAATCGTCGAACACAACCGCAAATAAGCCACATCGCACGTGCGCCAGCTGCCATCGGGCTGCTGCTGCATGCGGCTGTGGGTGAAGGAGCCGTTTTCAAACGCCGTCTTGCGGACATCGAACGACCCTTTCTTGAACTGCGCGCCGAGCTCGTCGATGAACGACACTTCGCACACCGAATTTCGGTGCGTCGCGCCCTGCACGCTGGCAGACCCATTGCCTCTGGCGCGCGCGGCCTCTGGGCAGCACTGCTCGTTGATTCGAAGCGTCTGAGACTTGCCGATTCCGGGGCTGCTTTGCGCCAGATGAAAAACGTTTGGATACTTGGTGCTCAGCATGCCCGTTCGCGACAGGCCCGCGTTGTTGAAGATTGCCATCACCGCCTGCGGCTGGGTCAAATGACAATCGTGGCGCATCCACCTGCAACGCTCCCGCATCAGGTGCGTATCGACGTCAAACGCGGTGCGCCAGACCATGCGATTGACCTCGGTCAAAATTTTGTGCGCGCCCCGGCCGACGGGGCATTGGTGATCGGGGCCAATGAGCGCCTCCAACTTGGTGTGCTCCTCGTGGACGTTAAAGTAAATTTCGGGCATGCCGTACTTCTTGCCGTGCCGAAACGCATTGGATTTGTGTCGAGGCACGTAGTTTTCCCAAAACAGACGGGACCCGTCGCGATCATGAAACGTCTGTTTTTTGCGCGTCACCGACTTGCTGCGCAGCGCCGCCAGCGACGGGAAAAATTGATCAATCACCCCGAGGCTTTGGTCGTGCAGCGGTCTCGTGTCAGAGGCTCGAATCGGATTGCCGTCGGCGGGATCCGCCGCGCGGTCCTCGAGCACCGTCTCAATCTCGTCGGGCGACATGTTACTCGCCTCAAACATTACGCCAAACAAATTCACGGGATTTGCCATGGCGTTGAGACGCTGCTCAGTCGTTGGCACCGCGTCGGGCAGCGCCATGCCCTGCAGTATCTCAATCGGATCAACAATGGCCACGTAAAGCCCCCTTTCCACCAAGCCTTCGGGCACGGTGAACTTGCGGCTCCCGTCGGGTGACTCGATAAAGTACGAGTCTGCGCGTTGCTGCGCGTCGGGTAGGCCCCACTGCTGGTGCTTGACCTGAGTCACGGGGTCTGCAAAACTGTTCTCCAGCTCGTACGAGTGCAGCAGGTGACGCTCGGGCAGCTTGATCTGCGACACGGTGTCACCGTTGACGAGATCGCCAGTCCCATCTTCGGCGTCGTTGCCGTCGTTCGACGGAATAAATGCGTCAAAGTCATCCTCCTCAATCACTTGACCGCTGGCATCAANGTCGTCCGCAGTTGCCCCAGCCGCCGCTGCCGCTGCCGCCGCATCGTCGCCGTCGGCCGGAGTGCACAGCGCCAGCGTGACTTCGTTGACGTAGTCGGTGTTGCGCAGCCCGGCATTTCCTTGCACTACCAACTTGTACGCCGTTGCAATGTCCGAAATGCGCTCGGGATCCACGCAGTAATTGCCGGGACCGTAATCGGCCAACGACATTTTGCCGCTGCTCCTGCGCTTGGTCGAAGGCACAATGTCCTCTTGAAAGTGCGCTTGCAGCAGGTCCATCATGTGATTCAACGTCTGCCGCGTGTGCACAATGTGCAGGCGGTACCCTTGCACGCTGTGCGATCGCGCCGCGCGTCGCTCGCAGTCGGCGGAGAAGGTGTTCTTGTTGTAAAGAGCTTCTTCCACCAGCGTCTCAAACCCGGCCGTCGCGCCAGCGTTTGTCGCCGTCTTGATAAGCAGCAGCATCCAGCTAATAAATTTGGTCGCAAAGTGCGTGTCTTCCGCACCGCCAATGGCCACCACCCCGTACGGCCACAGCGTCCGCGGTAGCTCAATCACCATGTGGTGCTGCGAGTTGGTGCCCAGGCCGTTGTCGCGTTTGAGGGACCGCATGTAATTGATGGGTTTGTTGCGCCGATCGCTGTGCTGAGCGAGCGACACTGCATCTGACAGAGGTGGCTTTCCAGACGCCATCACGTGAAATGTGCGGGATACTACATGCCCAGCACCACGTAAATTCTAAAATGACACAAAAAACAAAATTTAATTTTTAAAAACTATGGATAAGGGCGTTGTGGTAGTGTGGCACCTGGCGAACGTGGCAGTACGGCAAAACGGGGGTTGGAGGCCATATCAGTCGAAATACCACTGTGATACAGGCAAAATGTCGTTGCTCGATGCGTCCTCATCCTCGGACGACGAGGATTACAACGTCAATGCGGAAGATGATTTTGGCGACGTGTCCGATAACGAACCATCCGAAGCAATGGACGCGCTNGAAGCCGCTCTCAGCGGCGACGAACCAAATTTAATTACCACCGAAGATGAAGACGTGGAAACCGATCAGGAGTCGTCGGCCAGCGTGGTCGAGCACGCCGTGCAGAGCGTGGCAATTTCGGGGTCTGTTAGCATTGACGGCAGTCTGAGCGTGCTGTACTCCAAGGGGCCAAAGCAGGAAGTCAACGCGGCTATCATTCCAAGCGACACAAAGGCCGCCATCGAAAGTGGGTTGTCGCCAAAGAATTTTGCGCAAGCAAAGGACGAAGATGGCAAATGGACGAGGATTTGGATCAAAAACAATGCTGCCTTGCAGGACGCGGATAAAGTACCAGAGGCACAGAAAATAACAGCAGATGAGGAGGAGCTGTTGATCACCACGTTTGTTCGCACTTTGTTGGCCGAGCGAAGCAAACTGACGGAGCCGGTGGAACTTGCAAAAAAGACNAAAAAGCTGGTCAACGCGTTGATCAAGGGCGCAGTGGAAGGCACTGCGCCAAACGTACCAAAGTGGTTGAGCTCGGAACGAGAGCTGATGCTGGGGCCACCGGGAAGTTNGCAGTTTTTGTCGCCACAGACGTTGGCGCAGGTGGCGGCGCGGCAGGAACAGACCAAGGGAAAGGCCAAACGCCGACGACCAGACTCAAAGCTGGAAACGCTGCGCAAAAAGGTAAAAACGTCGGGTGAAGCAGTCACAACGTCCAGTAAGACCACACAAAGTCCAAANAAACCACCAGCAAAGGACAAGCAAGCCAAGTTGAATTTGGCGCCAACGCCGAAACCAGCACCGAAACCGGCACCGAAACCGGTGCCAGAACCGGTGCCGGAACAGGTGCCGGAACCGGCACCGGCACCGGTGCCGGCACCGGTCCCGGTGGTTGTGCGGAAACCATCCGAGCAGAAGAAGGCTGCAATCGATGCACCGNCCGCAACAGGTTCGAAGCCGTCTGAAAGCAACACGAAGAACGTCACGTACAATTTTTTTATCATGAACGGGTCGGAAGATACCAACACGGTGCTTACAAAAATCCTTGGAGCATCGATGTAGGTTTGGGCGCAGAGGTGTTGGATGGGGTGTGCTTTTTTCGGAATCGCAACGCCAAAAGCACGATTGATGAAAGCGAAAATGTTAAAGCCCACATTCGAAGCGTTGTGACCCACGAGGGCGTTGGTGTGTCGTACAGATCGTAGACAAACGCGCTGCCGTAGGCATCAAAAATTGCTGTCATGTTGACGACCTGGCAGTTGGGCATGTTCGATGTGCCGGATGGCACCACGGGCTGCACAACAACCCGGTCGTTGGAGTCGGGGGTGCAGCTAATGGTGTTGGACCCCACGCTGTGGTACAGCGTTGCAATGGTGTTGTCGACGCGATGAGGCACCGACAGCGCGTTGATGTTTAGGCCGTCAACGTCNACGTCGTGGTTGTTGAGCGGCGGAGTGATCGAAAAGCCGACCGTGTCCTCGCTCACCACCACGTTGGACATGCGCAGGTCGCGCGCAGGCGAGGACACGACGTTGACGCGGTGGCTCACAACGAGGTCAAAGATGGAGACGCCAGACCCGGCGACGTTGATGGTGGCGTACAGCTGCACCACCGCGTCGGGTAGCGACGTGATGGACGTGCCGTCTTGCGCTACAATGGGGGACGCGTGCGCCACCACCCCGGAGCGAGGCTCAAACGAGCACTGCGCGTTAACAAAGTACTCGGTGTCGCTGCGCAGCTTGGGCGCGGTTGACGGGCACAGGATGCACTGATACGTGTTTTTGTTTTCCGACGATTGGAAAACCCTGCACCCGGGGGGAGGGGTCGCCGCCAGCGCCGCGGCAAGAGAAAGAGCGGATAGCAGCATAATTTTTTAATTTACATGTATTGCACCGAAAATATACTACGAAAAAAAATTTTCGCTTCGCGCGTTGGTTTTGGAGCGCCACATAAAAAACAAGCCGGCGTACGTCAACAGCACAATTGCAACGGCCGCGACGCACATGACGGCATAGGCGCCGCGGCGCGCGTTGATGTCGATAAAGGCATCGGGGACGGCCATCAAGATGACACCAATCTTGGCCGCCCAGCCCAGGTAGCTGTACACGGACTCGGTCCACGTTAGGTCCAGCCACGGCGCGCGCCACTTGGCAATCTCGGATGATGCGTCGCGCTGTTGGTCCAGCACATGCAGCCGCAGGCCGGCGTGGATTCCAAAGGTGGTCCACAGCGTCACGTACACAATCGAGATGAACACNGGCGGCGTTTGTATCAGTACTATTAATATCTCAATGGCCTGGCACACAAAGGCGACGGCAAAGTACACCCACGGCAATGGCCACGGGCACTCGGTCGCCGCGGGGTTGTCTACATAGCGGCCGCACAGCTGCTGTATGAAACCAACAATAATCAATAGGNCAAAGTAACCTTTTTGCTCCCCGGTAAAGGCGTCGGGCTCGACGCCGGCGTTGAACGTGGCCACCGTGCCCAGTGTTGCCGAGAAGGCGTACTCGTACCACTTGTACTCGTTCCACCAGTTGCTTTGCAGGTTTCGCCGCACGTAGACGTAGATGTAATAGATGTGGGNAACGAGGGCCACGAGTTCTTGGCCGAGGAAAAAGCTGGTCGCGATGGGTTTGCGGATGCTGTTTGTTTGGGTGTTCCACTGCACAGAGATGCCAATTATGCACGCTATGTGCAGCACCAGCGCAAGGACATCGTGAAACGCTCTGCGATTTTGGGCAAAAAATATACCGGTTGCGTATATGCCGGCCATGGTTTACAGGTAGTTTGGTGGGCCCGCAAATACGACGGTACCGGCGCGTGTTACGCCGACGCGTGACTCCACACGGAAAAGACAGCTGCTGTGTAGGCTGCAAAAATGCCAGAATAAATTTCGGTGCGCCGTTGAATGCCCCCGGGGCACCGGGTTTTGGCCACTTCAATCACGCCTTCGTTGAGCATAAACCAGGCGACCGCAATTATCACCAACGACACCCGCGAAGGCCGCTGCCAGGTGGGCAAAGAAAACAGAAAAAGCGCGAGCGTGACATATCCGCGCGCAACCGACTCTGACTGCAAAGGGATAAAGTTGTCGTAGCCAGCGTTGTACAGCGACACGGACGTTTCGCTGCACGCTTCTTTCTTCCAGGGGCTCGCGACGGCGACGATGGAGGCAATCACCGCCAGGGCGCGCAGCATCGTGACTGCGTTGATGAACGCCATCGATTGGGCGCGCTGGCCGGCCGCCACTGTTTTTGACAGCTCGAGCGTGAGCAACGTTGTCGGTCTTCCGGACTTGGATGTTGTTGTCAAGTTTCCGCGAAAGGGTGGCGAAAACGTGTTCGACCTCGAGGTGCAGGCAATTCAGGACGCCCCGTTTGCGCGAGACTTTGGATTTGTCGAGGCCACGGTCGTGGGGGCGCCGCAGACTCTGGCGTCTAGGATTTCGCGCGTCAACGGCTTGTCGTGCAAAGCAGGCAGCACAATTGTGACAATGCCGTGGGTGCACGGCACGAGCGCGCTGGACCCAGCTGTGCGAAAGCACAGCGGCGCTAATATAATTGTCGGCGCCATAGTGGACATGTTGGCCAAGCTCAAAGCGCGCAAGTGGCTGCACACCGACATTAAGCTGGAAAACATTATGATGGACGATAATCGCCGAATTGTTTTTTTGGACTGGGGGTCGCTTTGCCGCATAGACTGCCGCGAGCCCACCGCCACGTACAAGGTGGTCGACCACACCGAAAACGCGGCCGTGTGCGCGTCGGTCAACGCGGTGGTGTGTATTGGTGAGCTGCTGCACCGGGACACGCCGGCCGACTCGGTGCTGACGGTGGACGAGTACTCGAGCAGGCGCGCCAGAGTCTTGGAAACCATGAACGAGCCGTTGCGCCAGCGGTTTGCCAACATTACCGCGTGTCTTTGAGCAGCACCAGCAGCACGTCGGCGTTGGTGGACGAGTCGACGCGGCGGAAATTGCCCGCGTACGGAGGGGACGACGGCGACAGGTTGGCCAGCCGACCGTGCAGGTTGANCAGCGCCGCCGCCGCAATGATCAAAAGCACGGCCGACATGATCATGGCGTAGGATTCGTAGTCGGATGCGTACAGCCGAACAGCGTCTTGCTTGATGCCGGACTCCTTGGTCATTAAAAACAGGTGCACCGACAGCACGGTCAGCGTTAGGATGGCAAACACGCGGTGCAGGTAGCCCGTCATGACGTAGTGGGGGCGGTAGAGACTGCGCAGCGACCCAATCGTGGCGGTCACCGTCAGGAGCGTGATTGATGCCCAGCCGAGCAGCCGGTGCGACTTGCCAGCAGGCTGCTGCCGCTGCCCGCACGCCGCCCAAATGACCGCGATCCACGCCGTGATGACCGCCAGGCTCATCAGCGTGTAGTGCGTGTAGCCCCACCCGACAAGGTGCGCCGTGACGCCAAGCGCAATCAGCGCGACCGCCACCACGAACATTACCAGGGGGGGGGTTGCTTTTTCGTCGTAAGCGGGGCGGGAAGGTAGCTTTATCGTCACNGCTGACCGGCCGGCTACNCTGCCAGAGTACAGCGCCCACCCAACAGTCGAGCCGGGCGCGTAGTACGTGTCGCCCAGCAAAGACGCCGCCGCCGTGCCGGCGGCGAAAAGGTGGGGGGCCGTCACCGACGCCATTGTCGTGTGGTTGATTTTAAAGCCGTCTTTTCGGTCGATGACCCCAGACGCCAGCCGGCTCTGGGGGGGGCACGGCAACGAGTACAGGCCAAATCCGTACGCCGAGGTGAAAAAGTCGTTCCACCATGTCCCGGCGCACGCCGTCGCGTTGGCAACCGTCACCGCAGGCACAACGCCAGAGGCGTTGTGCGCCGCCAGCGCAAGGCTGCGCGAGCTGTAGTCGCCGCACGTGCTGTAGTTGGCCACGGTGGGGGGGGGGTGACACTGCGAAAGCGGGAACCAGCGGTGATGCCACCCGCCGGCGTAGGTCATAGGGTTGGGAGACTCGTACTCGAGGTGCCACGCCGCGGGGGGGGACAGCTCCAGCTCCAGCTGTTTGGCGACGGCCAGGTGTATGCCGTCGTTGTCGGGGTTGGCCAAAACGCGCGTTTCGTTGAGGTAGTGCGCCGTGCCCCCGCTGCCGAAAATAACGGAATCGGCAATAAGAAAGGCGTTGGTCGAGAAAACAAGGTACGCGTCGCCGGTCGGCACCACGTTTGTTACCCGCGACTCGCAGATGTGCACCGCGCAGTTGTTGGCCGTCGCGGCGGACTGCGCCACGGCCAACAGGTCCGCGAGCAGCTGCGCCCCGCAGGTGCCGTTGCACTGCTGCAACGAGTGAGAGTATCCGAAACCGTCCAAGGATGCGCGGTAGGGGGGGGTGGGGTTGGTCTTTGACGGCCAAACGGCCCAGTCCAGCCCAAATTGAGAAATTTCGGACGCCGCGTTGCGCGAGTAGTCGGCAAGAAATGTTGGGTCCACCAGGGGGGCATTCATGCGCGACGCCGCAGACTGGTTCAGTGGCCACCACGCCACGCCGGTAGACCGGGACGTCGTAGACTGCTTGGACGTGTACAGCAGCACATGATTGGCTTGGGGGGGGGAATGCAGCGTCGCCGCGGCCAGCGCCGCCAACGCCCCGGCGCCGTAACCAATAATGACCGTGTCGACCGAGGGGGGCAGGGCGCACCCAGTCGGCTGCTCCGAAAAACGATCAAATACGCCAGTGCCGGAAGACCAGGTTGCGTACTGCCACGCCGCGCCGTACCGCTGTATGCAAACCGCCGACGTTACTCGTGTGACGTCGACGGCGATTGACGATTGCGCAATTTGCAGCCCGCCACAGTGGGGGGATAGCCCTTGGAAGGAAAGGTCTTGGGAGGTTTCCGCGAGCAATGCTCCGGAACAAGATAGAGTGGCGCGGGAAGAATCGGCCGCAGGCGCAAACAGTGAGGGGGTATACACCCGGGTTGCCTCCATAATGACATCATCGCGACCGGGAAATTCGCAGCGATGATTTTGGGGGTACCCGGGCGAAAGTAGAGCTACGAGCAGCACCTGCATCGGTTGGTGGGTGAGGCGGCACGTTGCGCATATAGGCCCGCGCGGTATTTATGTAATGCAAGGGCGACACAAAAATAACTATGCGCGGAATCGCGACTGCGCTGGTCTTGGTGGCTTTTGCCGTCGAGGTGAAGGGAAACTGCAACATTTGCAGTACTTCATCATGCTCAGATGAAGCCGATTGCACTGGCACGGCGTGCAACCACGTTTGTACTTGGAACGGGTCGTGCCAGTGCTCGTCGCCCCCGTCGCCGTCGCCCCCGTCGCCATCGCCCCCGTCGCCGCCGTCGCCGTCGCCGCCGTCGCCGCCAACGGATGCGCCAACGAATGCGCCAACGAATGCTCCAACAAACGCTCCAACGAATGCACCAACGAATGCTCCAACGAATGCACCAACAAATGCTCCAACGAATGCTCCAACAAATGCTCCAACGAATGCTCCAACGAATGCACCAACGGATGCGCAAACGAATGCTCCAACGAATGCTCCAACGAATGCACCAACGGATGCGCAAACGAATGCACCAACAAATGCACCAACAAATGCACCAACAGGCACGCCAACAAATGCACCAACATATGCTATAACGGATTCGCCCACAAACGCGCCGACGTTTGCGCTGACCGTACCACCAACGGATGAGCTGGTGTTTTCGGTCACGTTTTTCGAACACAATGACACGGCATGCGAAAACGAATTGCAGAAATTTTTGATTGATGGGCACACGGAACAAAACAACGGAATTTGCATGGACGCCACAACCGAAGCGGGGAACAGCACAACTATTACGGACGAATACGGAATTAACGCAACCGCGTTTAAAATTTTGAAAAAGATCACTCACTTTGGGTCGGGAGAAACAAAGGTCCAGTACTCGTTTTGTCAGTCGGAGTGCACCGACGCGCAGTGCAATTTTTGGGGGGTTGCAAGCTTTTTTGATTGGCACTTGATTGTGGGAGGGAGCGCCGCGTGCCACTCGGCGCAGGTGAACTCCACGCAGGACCGCATACGGCAGCGGTACAGCGGGTTTGACGATTACGCCGCGCAGTACCCGCTGGTGTTTGCGCCGTTTACGGCGACAACAACTCCAGCGCCGAAAGAAGCGAAAACAACCGACGCTACAGTGTACATTGTCGTTGGTGTGCTCGGCGCCGTAGCCGTTGTCGCCATTGTCGTTGCTGTCGCCAGGGGGTCTACAGGCAAAAGTCCGTATCGACGTAGTCTGAGTCCACAAGACCAATCAGTGCGGTTGCCGTACTTCGAGTAGTGGCCCCGGCGCGGGGAAGTCGATGCTCGTCAAGATCCGCAAGCGACACCGTTGGTTGATCGGCGAGCGCGCTGAGTATTTCGCTAGACTTGAACGGCGGCACATAAATGTTTTGTTTTTCTTTAAAGGTTAAATCAGCTACGTCGTCAACCGCTCTAGCCTCTGAATCGAATTTATTTGATAGGGAGGGGTCCTCGTCGAGGTCTCGTTGAGACACAACGTGAGTGCCATCGGTTTTAAAGTCAGTTCGCGAGTTAAAGTCTTCTTGAAAATCGGCACTGACAACCTCAACGGCGTTGTGCACATCGCGCGGCGCTTTGTGATGGGTCAAGCAGTAGTTGACGATATCGGACACGCCATTTTTGGGCAATTGTTGGCCGCACTCGATTTGCAAGAGTTTTTCGTACGTTTTGTTTGCATCGTCTTTGGTTTTGGACACAAGAGGGATTTCGCTAGGCACCCCGACGTACTGCTTGACGGCCATGCGCGACATGATGGCGGCGGGCAGCCGCCGGGGGTAGTTGGTCGCGGCTAAAAAGGTGTTGGAGGAATTGATGAATTGTTTTGAAAGCAGCTTGAGCTGAAACACTTGCTGGACTTCTTTAGAGGTGGGGTCGTTGCTGCCGTAAAAGAAAGTGTCAAACTCGTCAATGAAAATAATGCACGGCGAGTTGGCGCGCGCTACGTCAAAAAGCGCCGCAACGTTTTTGGCAGACTCGCCCACCAGGCTGCCTTGCAGCGTTGCCGCGGACGGCGCCAGCAGCTTGCACTCGGCCTCGGCCGCAATTGCTTTGACTATAATGGTTTTGCCGGTGCCGGGAGGGCCGTAAAGCAAAATCGCTTTGGGGGGGTGAGATTGTATTGAGCTGAGCAGGCCAGAGTTTTGCAGAGGCAGCACGACCGACCGCCGGAGCGCTTTGAGCGCTTTGTCAATGCCAACAATTTTGGACGTGTCGGTATCTTCGGTCGTTGGTGTGATTAGCGCCGACGACACTGTTTTAAACGCCGCCGTCGGAGCGGTTTCTTGGGGAAGGGCGCGCGGCACTGCAATTTCGCGTTGTACTGCGGTCAAAAATTTATTTTGCAGCACTTTAGGAGCGTGTTGCGCCACTGCCCACGCGTCTGATACTTGATTGATTTTTTGCCCTTTGCTTAGCGACTGGTTTTGGAGTGCGTGTGCGGCAATGTCCAAAGCCAAATCATAAAAGGGGGTATTATTTGCAGGTTTTTGGTTAACGGCAGTTGTCGTCTGAGAAAGGGAGAAATCGTTGTTATTTATATCGCGCTTGAGAAGAGTAGCGGGCGCCAGTGCGGGCGCCGGTGCGGGCGCCGGTGCGGGCGCCGGTGGGGGCGCCGGTGCGGGCGCGCCCGCAGACGCGGACGCCGGTGCGGCCGAAGATGGGTCTACTGTGGCCGCGCCCGCGGCCGC
>PBMP01000004.1 GCA_002722705.1 Pseudobdellovibrionaceae bacterium
CCCGCCGCAGGAATGGCGGGCCAAGGACTTTGAAAAGGCGCACAAAAACGCGCACGACCGCTGGAAAGCTCTTGGGCCATGGAGCCCGCCGCCGGCAGACACGCATGCGGTGTTTCCGGACCCGCAATTTCCTGCGCTCCTGACGTCATTCGTGGAGCCGTCGCCGACGGCGATGCAGTGCCGCGGCGTAGTGCTGGCACAGCTCGGCCGCGCAAAGGGCACCGACGAGGTCGTCATGCGGATTCCAACCGACCGCGAAGGCGTGGTCTATTGCGTCGACGACATTAGCATGACGAGCGACGTGCACCGCACCACCAATCGCGTGCCCGCGCGGCTGCGCATCTCGCACTCAAACTACGCAGAGCAACCCGACACACAGGTGTGCGACATGCCAAGCGAGCTGGCGGTTGCAATGCTGCGAAAGGAAAATGCCGCGGTGTTGTCGACGCACCTGCTGCACCGTTCACCCAGCAGCACGCGCGCGCTGCCGTTCCGACTTGGATCTACGATCGAACTGACTGCAATGGACCCCGTGCTCTTAAACGTGGCGTCGCAGTTGCTGCACGCAGCCACAATGCACTGGCCAGCTGCAATGCAATCCCTGCGCTCGGCGCGGCTTGATGTCGATCGGCGCGGGAAAGCGGCGCTTCCGCACAAAAGCGCGCGTGAGCTGCGCTTAATGTCGATAAATGATCGATCGAAGCGGTTTGTGTTGCTTGGGTACTACCTCTCCGGCACCGAAAAGAAGCCGGGCGCAAAGGCGTTTGGTTGGAGCGACGCCTTGAACGCGCACCATGTCACCGCCGTACCACACTGTGCAATGGACTTTTGGCCCGTGTACGCAGCGCGTTTTTGAAATTATTTTGTATTTACGGCCTGTGTACCTGTGAGTATTAACTTTGCAATGTCGTCTTCGGGCGTCGCGCAAAGGGAACCCCTCAAGAGCGGACATTATGTTTTAACTAAGTGGGAGAAATCAACCCCAGATTCATTTATATTGCATAGAAACGATGATGCAGACGACTCCAAGGAATATAAGCGACTGGGACAATATGGTCCAGAATATATTCCAGACGTATTACCTTTTTTGAATAACTTAAAAATTGACGTAAACGCTTTGCTCGAAACAGACCACGAGAAAAAAACGGATAAATTACACGTAGCAAAAGAACCCCTAAAAGCCAGGCAAAAAGACTCCGATGTGATAATTAAAGTGTGGATTCCCGATGCTCAACATCGGTTGGACTTCAATCAATCTATTTTACGACGTAGAACCAGTCATGCTGGGTTAAGATCTGTAGCGAGTAAACCGTCGGAATTATGGTTTAAGGTTCCCGATGATAAGAAACTCAGTTTCCAAAAACCCACTTCCCTCGAAGGATACGAGTTAATTCACGCATCCAACATCAAAATATACATAGCGCCGGCACCACGACCGAATAAAACAAAACGAAAGCGCAACAAAGACGAGCGCACAAACACACCTGAACAAAACGAAGCAAACAAAGCTAAAATAGCTAAAGCGTTGAAGATTGTGAAAGAATTGCAAAAAGAAAGTACCAAATTGGTTGAAAACACGTCCGCCGTTGCGGACAACCCTAAAAAAGCACAAGAGTTGGCTCAAAAAAGGTCCACTTTATTTGAAAAAATGCAGAGTATCTTGGCAACGACTGTATTTAGTGGAGGCCTTAGCCTTACGATTACAGAATTGATGTTGTGGAATTTTGGGACTTTTTATGGCCCAGGATTAGTAGAGGGGATTTTAACTCCTCGTATAAACGATGTTTTGAATGCAGGTACAGCGACTTCCTCTCTAACTCAGATTGGAACCCTCATTACATTTTTATTGTCCTTTGGTTCCTCAACTATTCTTTGGAATTCAATGGAACCAAGTAATGAATGGAAAGACTTTCAGAAGTATGCTTCTAACGCCAGAAAAAAAGGTCTAGAAGTGGCTTTAAGTACACTGCAAAGCGGAGGCAATACGCTACATGAATTAAGCAGTAGTGCATGGGACTCTCTTACCACGACACTTGAGCAATTTGTTTCCGACGAAGGTACAGCAAAACGAGCTAAGCACAGCGGAGGCAAGGCGGCAGCGACGGCAGCAGCGACGGCAGCAGCGACGCCAGCAGCGGCGGCAGCAGCGACGGCAGCAGCGGCGGCAGCAGCGACGGCAGCAGCGGTGGAAACAGACGACGACGAAGGGCCGGCCGAATTGACAACACCGGGCCAAAGATCTATGGTAAGAATCACTGACAGGTCAGAGCTCAGAAGAAAATTCGAAAAAACGGAAGAAGAGCTTGAAGAAACGCGCAAAGAGCTTAATCAACTATTGGAAGAAAGAAGCAAAAGGAAAGGAAAATTTGAAAAAAGGAAGTCAAAGCAGATACTGAACTTAACAAGTAAAATTGATCAGTTAAAAAAAGATTTGGAAGTTACCCAACTAGCTGTCCAAACCGCACAAAATGCTGAACGAGAGGCCGAAAGAAGGCAAAAAGAAGCAGAGACTACCAAAATAAAAACGAAAAGAAAGCTTGCCGATGCCAAAACAGACGCTGCCAACCTGAGGCGTCAGCTGGAAGAAACCGCCAAAAGAACCAAAACCGCGAAATCAGCTCAAAATGTTGCCGAAGCAAAAGTTGCCAAACTCGAAACTGAGCTTACCAAAGCAGAAAGAACCGCTGCGCAAGCCCAAGCGACTCTTAAAACGAAATCTGACGAACTTGCACGTCTTAGAAAGGCGCGCAGACGTGGCGCCGGCGAAAAATATACCCTAGAGGCAAACGATGAAGTAGATTTGCGCGTTCTTGACCCAGACGGAACCACATCAGAAATAAAGGCGACGGTGTTGCCAAATTTAAAACAGGTGAAAGCGGAATTCCCAACAACAGGAGAGCACACAATCAATATAGACGCTATGAAAATGCGTGCCGAGAACGGTAAAGTTTTTTTTACGTATCGCGAAGAAGAGCCACTAGGTTCTGTTGTCGAAAGTGTACCACTTATTGTCGACGACGACGAATTAACAGAAGCCCCATGATTAAACAACCCCGGCGCCGGTCATTTCCTGCGCTGAGATGCCCATCAAAGCTCCCGCAAGCGCGCCTCCTTCTGGAACGCCGACAGTAAGCGGAAGTACCCACCAAGGCCATTCGATGTGGTGAATATGATTCCCTGCGCCGAGCCGGACAGCAAAGATAATCAGCATAAAGGCAACGTGGCCCCACTGTTCAACGCACCACAAGTTTTTGTAGCATGCGCTGCCAACGACGGCGAGCGTCACAGTCGCGACGGCGACGACCCCAGCGCTGCCCTCAATGTAAACCCGCGGAAGATGCGGCGCCACAAAAAACATTACCCAAAAGGAGCCGTCAAACGCCCGGTAGAACCACCTGTGCTTGCAATCTTCGCCCGCTATCACCGTATACACCGCGGTCAGGACGGCCCACGTCACCGCAGTCCACCACGCGTCGCTTGATTCCGCGTACACCATCGAAGTCTTATTTGTCCACACGTCATTACAGTACCATGGCTGCATCTTCCGCGGGCACGTCCACCCAACCCACCGCCAAAAGCTCAGCGCGTGCATCTTGGCGTTGATACAAGCCCACGCAAAGACATGCGTCCACCATTCCGCCGTCACGTAGTGCGCCACCGCATACCCCGCCGCCAGCCCCGCCAGAAGCACTGTGTGATTAACCATAGGTTGATCCTTATCTCCCAGCGCAGTCGCCAGCGTCGTCAACGCCAGTGTACCAAGCACCGCCAAAAAGGCAACCGGCCGCGATGCCTGTTGTTCGCGCATTGCTGCAAAAGCGATTATAGGGATTTTTACGCTTTTCTTTACTGCGACACTGCTGCATTGTTCAAATCAACAAAAGCCTTTGCGAGCACCGGTTTACCCCCCATCCAGGATGGCAGCCAGCCCATATCAATGTCGCCGTAATAGGCAGTAGCCGGTTTGCTTTGTTTTTTTAAAACCAGCGGCCCCTTCTTGCGGTCTGCTTCTGTTACGGCAAACGGCCACGTCCATCCATCATTATGTAGCTCCACCGCTGCCAGTTTTTTCCCGTGGCTGAAGGGTTTGACGCTAATTTCACCCCGCGAATTTGGGCGCACGGTTTCAGTGTTAAGCATCAGGTCCGGCCGAAGGTGGTAATGCGCTTTCAGCGTTGTCATGAGCTCCTTTTTTTCAAAGTGGGCGCCGGGGCATAAAAACCCAAAAAGCATTCGCCCCGCAGGCACAAACCCGGCAGGATTGCTGTGCGTTGCGGTGTGCCCATCTTTAAAGGGCATCATGCTCCAAATTTGCGGGGCATAGATGGACCTCTCTTGCGGGTAAATCAGGGTGGAAGCAACGTCGTCCCCCATGTTATACGGTTGGTCGTAGCCTTCGTGTTTCCAGCTAACAAGAATAAAGGTGCCATCGTCGTAGCAAAATTCGCTTGGATGTCCGGAAGGGTTAGGAGTGGTGCAGACAGGATCTTGATGCCAACCCGGCCCCGATCGTGCGTCACGACGTGCACGACCGTAGTAAAAGTTTCTCTTTGTTGGGCGCACAAAATCGTGGTTCTTGTCGTGATATAAAATCTCAACCCCGGGGCCGTCAGGATTTTCATATGTAAATTGGCTTCTGTCGACAGTATCGTTGACCGGGTCATACTTATACCACACTTTCCGGCGGTTAAGGTCATTCTCCTCGTCAAGGCATTCCAAAAAGGCTTCATCGTCCCATCCTTCGTCGCAACCTAAATCTATCTCCTCGCCTTTTTTTGTCAAACGCTCAATCTCCATTAGCCAATGCTCCTTAATGGGTTCATTGTCCGCGTTTTTAACGTTTACATCTGGATTGATTAGCTTGACCGTAGTAATGTTAGACATGTGTGCAGCCAGCGGGCAGTACCGCTTGAATTCTTCAATCTCTTTTGCATTTAAATCCAAGTACGTCGGAGTTATGCTCATTCCCAAAAGCGGCTTTGGCGCCTTCCTGTACAAACCCCTCAGCCACGCCAAGGCTTCTGGATCGTTGGCGGTCACCTGCATGGCCTGGCTTTCCTTAACATCTGCACTTAGAATGTTGGGACCGGCTCGCGTTGGCTTGTCGTGGCTCACCGTGGCCCACTCCATCTGAGGAAGAAGGTGACTCGTGGCCGGCTTTGGCTGAGGAATAACGTGACTCGTGGCCGGCTTTGGCTGAATATCCCCTGGCATCGCGCGGCGCTGACAGAGACGTTTTGCGGTTGCCTTGCCTAAACGCAAAAACTGCCCGATATACCGCGGGTTGCCCGTAACGCCGACGCGAATTTTCCCAAGTAAAAACAATAAGATCGTAAAAGCTCAGAGCTAACGCTTGACAAATACAAAGTTTTCCTTGTCCGACGCCAAATCTCTAGTCGCAAAAGCGATTTTAGGGATTTTTTACGCTTTTCTTTACTGCGACACTGCTGCATTGTTCAAATCAACAAAAGCCTTTGCTCACAAAGGCGCTGCGGCTGCTCACAAAGGTACTGCGGCTGGTGCAACTCTTCAGCCGCGAAATGGAGGCGCCCCACCGGGCGGCGCTCTTCTGCGTCGCCCTCGCGGCCCTATTCTACCTGCACTCGATTCGCAGTGGCGTCGGCACCACGCTCGATGCGCTGAGCAGCGTCAGCCTCAAGCTGGGCAAGCTCGACCGTGAGGTGGCCGGCGGGCTGAGTGCGGCCCGGGCTGGGATCGTGGAAAATGTGCCCGCCACGTTCGCCCCCACGAATTGCACCGCCGGCTCGCCGCTCTCCTACGCTGCGCCGCGGTACTTCCCGTTCCCGCCGTTCCGAGTGGTGCTCGAGACGGCGGCGGGCACGTGCGACCTCGCGTCTCCGGTAGGCACCGACGCGGCGAAGCGGCACGAGTACTGCGCCGCCTTTGAGCGGGGCGATCTCATGATGCCGGAGCCATTCGTGGTGCAGGCGATCGGCTCCTTCCTCGGGCACTGCCCGAGCGCGGCGACGCCGTGCCGCTTCATCGACATCGGCGGCAACCTGGGGATCCACACCGCCTTCATGGCGAGCCTCGGCGCGTACGGCGACGCCGTCGAGCCGCAGGCCGAGATGGCGGCGGCGATCAAGGCGACGATGGACGCCAACTGCTGGGGCGGCAAGGTCCGCGTGCACAACAAGGGGATCACGCCCAACGACGAGGAGAGCGGCAAGAAGGTGGAATTTGGGGGCGGCTGGCGCCTCGCTGACCGCGCGATGAAGCACCGGCAGGCGGAGCAGATGGAGCTGCTCGCGATCCAGCCGCTGCTGCGTGGGCGGCGCGTCGACTTTCTCAAGATCGACATCGACAACAGCGTAATCGAGGCGCAGCTCCTCGTCGCCTTCTCGCGCATGGTCGTCGACGGCACCGCCGACGTCGGCGCGGTGGTGATCGAGGTGTCGACGTCGTCGGCGCGGTCGGGGAGGGCGGGGAGCATCACGCGCGCGCTCTCGGTGCTGCAGAAGCACGGGTACCACGCGTACCGGCTGCCGCACCACCTCCACCAGATGGACAAACCCGAGCGCTTCTACACGCCGTGCATCTCGGTGCGCGCGTTCAAGTTCGTGCTCCACGTCAAGACGCTCTCGCCCCAGGAGTGGCTCGAGCTCCTCCTCGTCAAGGGCGACCAGAAGGGCCGCCACGACACCCTCTCCCTCGTGCTGTCAAAAGAGCATATCGGCGTCGGCGCCGAGGCGAAGTGGATGTCCGGGTCGATGGAGGCGACGCTGCCCGCGTACTGGCGCGACGCCAAGTGCGGCGGGGCCGACGCCGAGGCGGCGGGCGCGCCTCACTTTGAATAAAGTGATCTGCCTGGTATAGTCCGTCGGCTTCGCGCAACGTACCCCAACGTGACTTGGGAAGAGCGGTCAGAACACACCACGTCGCAATTCAACCCAGCAGAACACTTCAAGGCCAACTGCGGTACGCCGACGCGAATTTTCCCAAGTAAAAACAATAAGATCGTAAAAAAAGCTCAGAGCTAACGCTTGACAAATACAACGTTTTCCTTGTCCGACGCCAATTCCTCTAGTTCGCGTGATCCACAAATCAAACACCGCCGCGCAGCTTGTAAAATGCGCATTGACGCAACACCAGCAGCAGTATTCCGGCGCAGAGTCCCGCCCACAACAAAGCAGGAATCGCAAGCCTGCGCCTGCACGGTGGCGGGGGTGCACCCCAAGGGTAGTCATCGAACCGGGTCTTTGCGATGACAGCCCCGTCAGCGCTCGTTATGGCACAAACCCTGCAATAGCGATCAAGACCAGACAGGCCGAATATGGCCGGGGGCGCACGAAAAATGAGGTATGGGGCGCCTGCCACCGCGCAGTCTTCCTGGAACAGGTGGTGGTCGGTCTCATGTATGTGCTCCATCATGAACTTAATAAAGTGATCGTACTTGTACGGCTGCTTTGACTCGACCGTCATTCGCATGTGTATCATCAGGCGGAGGAACAGCGGCTGCTTCGGGACGGCGAGAATAAAGCCCTGGAAGATCGATTTGCGATCCGCCGCAATCACGCTGGCGATCGATGCGTTTCCCGACAGCTCGACAATGCGGGCGAGCGGTGTCTTGATGTCGAACTTGATGTCGGCGTATACGCCGCCGTACATGTACATCAACGCGTACCGGCAGAGGTCCGCGCGATGCGCGCCCTTGGCCAATCCGTGAAAGGTAGAGCTAAAATCGCTTGAGAACTGAGACCGCAGCACGCCCACGCACGCCGCGTCGTCGTACACGTGACGGGACCAGCCTGGGGCGAACGTGCCCCACATGCTCGCGACATGCTCCGGCACAGCCGTTGGGGTGTGAAATGTTTGAAAGATGAGGTGCGGCAGCAGCTTCATCTTTGAGCAGCGTCAATGTGGGTCTCCCTATAGGTGATGGTGATTGATTGTGTTCGTAATCATATGTAAATCCCTATAAGTGGATTTTTGGTCACAAATATCCAAATTGATCGAACGAAGGCATAACATAACATAACAGTACTCCGTGATGCTAAACCCCTTAAGCCTGTTTGCTGGGGTTTTTGTGACGATGTGCGTTTTCTCGATTGCTAGCATTGATCTACAATGCGACAAGCAGCCGCCGACCATTGTAGGACGCATGGTAGCGCTGGCCGCAGCCGATACCATTCAATCTGATTCGCCTGTTATAGTCATTGACATGAATGAGGTAGCGTTTACTTTGGCCAAACGATCGCAAAGAACGATTGCAGTCTCAACGACGCCGGAATCGACAGCGCTGTGGAAACGGCCGTGCATCCCTCGCGCCCAAAAATTGCCTGAGATGATTGTTAACGCATCGATAGCGACCGTGGGAAATGCTTTGCCTGCGTGGGCGTTTGATTCGGATCACCGCGTGTTTATCATCGGATCACGCGAACCAGGCATGGTGCTTAAATCCCTTAAGCACAAGATTCGGAATGGTAGAGGAAGTACAAGTGTAATTGTGGTTAACGGCTGCTGTGGATTGAAACCAAGCGTGGTCAACCTGATTTTGCAAAAGACCAACAACTTTTTTGATTGTACTTGTGTGACAAAATAAACATTTCTGCCATCACCGCTTCATAAACTGAAACCCTGCCAAGGCGATCTGTAAGCGCGCGTCGCTGGCGGCGGGGTTTAATTTGGATTCGATGGCCCAGCACACTGGATGCGGCGAGCCCAGCGGCCGGCGTTGGAGGCACTCCTCGCACTGCACGGTGTTTGGGTTAATGACGTGGTCGTTGCGGTTGTCGTAGCTGGGGCCGGCCAGTACCGCGGAGCGGCGATACCGCAGAATGCGAGAGCGCTGCGATTTGAGCGCGTGGCACGACCCGCATAGCGCCTGCATATTAGAAACTTTGTCGCTGCCGCCGTCGGCAAGTTCTATGATATGATCAATTTCAAAAGCGCTCGGAAGCAGCTCCGCACATGTCCCACACTTCCACTGTTGCGCCGCCGCCACGCGCAGCCGCTCCTCGGCGTGTAGTTTTTTTCGGGAGGTCATTCACGCGCAGGTGCTTTGCCGCAACCGAAATATCTGCGATAGTTGCATCGGCGACCTCCTTCATAGCGGCCTTTCGCGCCGCATCAGCCTTTGCCACTGTGTCAAATGTGCCGGGAACATGCCGCGTGCGCGTATTTTCCGTCCAGTATGCGCGGTACATCCCCGAGCGCCCAACTTCATACACGCCCGGCACGCCGCTCATGCTGCGGGTTGGCCGGGACCGCCGCTTCCGTCGTGTGGCCGCCCGTGTGTTGTTGAACGCAACAGCATCCACAAGCAGTTCAAATGCGGCATCAGAACCAGGGTCTGGCTGTGCGTCGAGGCCACCGAGGAATTCCGCGGCGGAGCTTTTTCCGCGCATTAATTTGACCACAGCGATGCGCACCGTGCATTCGTCGTGTCCGTGATGGTCGATGGCTTTGTCGGCTATCTCGTCCACAATCTCCCGGAGATGGTCAGTCAAATTGACGCCGTTTGCCTCCATGGTGCGAAGACGCATTGCAAATAAGCCCCTTGAAATGGTTTTGACCACGCGCTGGTCGTGGTCGTTCTTAAAATGCCCGGTGGCCCACACGCGCCGCAAAAACTGGGTGGGCGACCAATTCTCGGCAACCGCGATGTACAACAGAGTAACGAGCGCGTTTTGCGCGGCCCATTCCTCGATCTCGTGCGCCGCCAACAAATGCGGCGCAGTGAATGCAGGAACGCTCACCTTTACCAGCGCTCGTACCCGTTCCTGCGCAACCGCCAGTTTGCAATAAACTGCATTGGTTACAAAATGCTCTGCGCCAAGCTGCTCCCGAATCACTGGCAAGGCGGCTTCGTATCGTTTCAGCGCTTTCAAGGCATTGCCGCGCTGAGACAACGCGTCGGCTAGTTTGAGATCGTTGTACGCCGTTTGCAGCGCTTTTAACATCTCGCTTTTACTTGAAATCATAAAAACAATCAAAAAACCCCTCCTCAATCATTGTAAGGGATTACGTGAAATGCGCGTACATCGTAGAGTAGCTGCCCATTGCCTTTTCTCTGTCTTCAATTTTGCCTGCGAATGGCAGTGAGTCCTTGTTCTTTGTGTATGCGACTACTGCTACAATCAAATTGATTGAAGCGATCACTACAATAATCCAATAATGGGCGCCATACTTAAAATCATGAAGTTCCTGGTTCTCCATTTCATCCTTAAGATGAATGGCATCAACAATCAAAAGAATTGTAAAAATTATGGAACCGAATAAAAAGCAGAAAAACGCAAGAATGTCGAACAGCTTGATTGAATCAGGGTACTTCTCAAGTTGAAGCCTATCTTTCATAAAATACGCCGCAAAACAGAGCATGTACAGAATGGTACCGACAAACGTTATGTATCCAAAAACATTGGTAGCGTGACACAATTCTTTGTGATCGTCCCTCTCGTCGCAATCATTATCGTGCGTTATTTTGGTTTGTTCGCTGTACGCATGATGTAAGCCTACGTGAGCAGCATCCTTAAAATTAAGAATTGCAATGTCCTTAATGAGCGTTGAATCATCAGAGAAGGACAACGCGTAAAACAAAAAGAAAAGAATCGCGGTAAACAGGTAAATGACTTCGGTGTACTTCATGGCGCTTTTGGGTTTACACGCAAACCCAGAGCACTTATATACTGTTAGAAAAGGCCATGGCGATTTGTACGTCGAGGTGGTTAAGCCTTTGGACCTAGCACCGTAACATCCTCGCCCTCTTCAATCCATGATTGGACGTCGGTCAAAAGGAGCGGCGCGTTTGAGTGTTTCGTCGTTTTCGGTTTGGAAGTGCGACTGCTTGTGTATATTTTGAACAGCACAAACACAAAAATACTCAAAACCAGCAGCAACGGTAACCCGACAGACGAATGTTGTGCTTGTTCTGTAATTAAACCTGTGGGAACAAATGTCGGGGTTGCCGTGGGTTCAGTCGTGTCAAAAATCAAAAAGTCGTCGTTTCCGCTCATCGTTTTAACGCTGGCACTTACGACAATCCAACTACGTATATATGGCGCAGCAAAACGCGGGTGTGCAGCAGCCCGAATGCGACATAAACAAGTATTGTCTGCCTGTGCGCTTTTGTTAGTAGTAGACCAAGCATGGGCGTCGTGCAACAACGAGGATTGCACACACATGATGTGCAATTCAAATGCTAATTGCGGCAATATCGCAATAGCTCAAGGTCAATGCGGCGCTTGCACTTACGCAAATGGTCAATGTGGTTGCGCGTCGGGCGCCATTACCGCGACTACGTCGGGCACTAGCACCTTGTCATTGACGGAATCTAGTACTGCGTCATCGACCTTGTCGAACACGTTGTCATCATCATTGTCAAGTACAGCATCGTTGACGGGCTCGACCACTGTGTCGAGCACTGGTTCCACCAGCGGCTCAACATCGGCCTCGACCTCAGGCACCAGCACACCGTCAACTTCGCGAAGTACCACGAGATCAACCACAGCCTCGACAACCGAATCATCAACGGCTAGTACTAGTGTGACTTCGTCAGCAAGCACAACTGAATCTAGCTCTGCGTCGACCTCAGGCAGTACCACTGCTTCGAGCTCGGTTTCGAGTTCGGACACGAGCACGATGTCTTCCTCTGCCTCAAGCTCCGCAACTTCAAGTTTGTCGAGCTCAGCTTCCTTGACAGCATCCAACACGGGTTCTACAAGCGACACCACCTCTCCGACAACTTCTGGAACTTCCACTGCTACAAGCTCCGCAACTTCAAGTTTGTCNAGCTCAGCTTCCNTGACAGCATCCAGCACGGGNTCTACAAGCGACACCANCTCTCCGACAACTTCTGGAACTTCCACTGCCTCAAGCTCCGCAACTTCAAGTTTGTCGAGCTCAGCTTCCNTGACAGCATCCAGCACGGGTTCTACAAGCGACACCACCTCTCCGACAACTACTGGAACTTTTACAGCAACCGACACATCTTTGTCTTCGGGCTCGGGCTCGGCATCGTTTGATTTTGTCATTAGTTCCACTTTTGACACCTCGGTTTCGAATTCGGACACGAGCACGATGTCTTCCTCTGCAAGTAGTACTGTGTCTACTACGGTGTTGACCACTGCATCGACTACGGGCAGCTCTACTGCCTCAAGCTCCGCAACTTCAAGTTTGTCGAGCTCAGCTTCCTTGACAGCATCCAGCACGGGTTCTACAAGCGACACCACCTCTCCGACAACTTCTGGAACTTCCACAGCAACTGACACATCTGTGTCTTCGGGCTCGGGCTCGGCATCGTTTGATTTTGACAATACTTCCACTACTGACACCTCGACGAGTCAAACGGCTACTTCCAAAACGTTGACAGTCTTCAACCCGACCGTTACTGAAACTTTAACAACGAGCAGCACGTCGACCACCACCCTCACAACAACGGTAAACACGGAAAAAGCACCGTCACTTTCAAGTTCCTCTGTACCCGTGAGGACCATCGCGCTAATAGGTGCGGCTGGTGTACTTTTGTCGCTGGGTGCCGTAGCCGTAGCGGTCGTCAACAGGCGCAAAACCAAATTAGGCCCTAATGACAATTCGGCCTTTATTTAACATAAGGTCTTGAGCGGATAAACATGAGCGATTGCAGCGATACATGTCGGTATGGCCAAAATTCGCTGCTGCACATGGCCGCCAAGCTCATCGAAAAAACGGCGCCGTGCGAGTCGTACGCGGCCGCTGTGGTACAATACGCGCCCAGCGAATGCTTTGCTGGCACCACAATACCAGACTATAGCGCGTGTTCTTTTAAGTTAGACTTTCCCCAGTGTCATTTTCACGCATGGCCCAGTGCAGCCATAGCGTTTGCGGGTGCCTTCGCCTCTTTAGCGGTTCTGCTTCCGACAACGATTGTGTTTTTCCAGGCCCTCAAACAAACGCAACGCCGGCTGTGATCAATGGTGTTGCCGTTAAGCTTGTCGGCGAAGGCACGTTTGGGACCGTGTACGCCAACACGCGACGGGCAGTTGCGTGGAAAATACTGAAGGGCCGCGGGGGTAAATTTTTGCGCGCGGCGTACAAGAAAGAAACCGACGCGGTGCGCGTCTTAGGTCGTGAGTTAACTGGCGAAAAAACCTCAAAAGAAAGTGCAGCGCAGCTTTGCGCCAAGGTGGCAAATCTGCCGAAGCAACCGTTGTGCACACTGCGACGCGGACCGTCCGGGTGGCAGTGGGACAATTTGCCGACGCGGACTTCGCTGGCGGTGGTTCAGTTCGAGGATGGGCGACATCAAGCTGCGCCGTTGGAGGTGGACTTGGCGCTAAACAGAGTTTGCGAATTGTCGAATCATTTTTTGGTGCACGGAGGATGGCCGGAAAATGTGCTCCAAGCAACGGTGACGTGGGCAATCCTTACGTCGGCCGACGAGCACACCATGTCGTCCCGCGTTATTGAAATGCAGTTTGGAAAGTGTTTTCGCCACTGCGTGGAACAAGCATACGAGCGCCAACCGTTGATGGAACGATTTGCGACCGTTGGCGCCGACCTGGTGCGATACTTACAACGAATCAACGTGCGGCACGTTGACATGAAGCAAGGAAATTGGATCGTCTTGCCCAACGGCACCGCTCACGGCCAACTCAAGCTGGCAGATATCGACGCAGCGCGGTGCAACGACGGTGTGCTAAGCGGCTGCGGCACCTACTCGCCCGTGAATCCCGACGATTTCTATTACGACGAGTTGCGCACGCACGGTGCCCGCGTACAGAACCTTCTGATGGCTTGGTGCTTTGCGTGCGCTGCGTGCGACCCGGAACACTTTGATCAGAACTACGCGACCGATTACGCCACTTTGGTTGACTCAAAAGACCGAATATGCAAAGCGCTGCGCTACAATCGTCGCGTGGTAGCACCCCTTTTGATAGGACTCGTCGATTTTGCCATCGAGTATTGGAAGTAAAGCGAATTGGTCACACCGCTTCATGGCGCGTGTAAATCTGCAAGCGCCAGTGCCTAAGAAGCAAACGCCCCCTTTCGGACATTGCCACATCTTCGGGCAACTTCAGACTAAAATCGGGTACGCCAGCTAATTTTGGAAACTGTTGAAGAATGTGCCACACGGCATCATAGCGACCACATGCGGCCGCGACGTGCAGCAAAGTCTGACCGGTCTCGCGATCCCGTACCGTTAAGCAGGAAGAAGGCGGTAACGGCAACCCGAGCCGTACCGTTGTGAACACCGAATTAAGCATGCGGACTTAAATTGCCAAATCTGTAAATGCGACGTTAAAAGTAATCTGCAAGTTGCCTAAATCTTGGGTCGTTCCGTAAACGGCAATTAAAAGTTTGTCGCAAATACGTAGGACCTCCTCCTTATTTTCAGTATCAATTGCCTGGTCTAAAACTGAGTGTAACTTATCTTTTATTAGCTCCGTTGCGTTTTCAGGTTTTTCGTCCCAATAAATA
The DNA here is from genome assembly GCA_002722705.1 of Pseudobdellovibrionaceae bacterium. GTDB lineage: Bacteria > Bdellovibrionota > UBA1018 > UBA1018 > UBA6935 > UBA6935. The sequence goes on from PBMP01000004.1 coordinate 14,419, forward strand.
TTATTCCACAAGGCAATCAAAACTGCACACAAAGTTGCTGGGTAAAACGTCTTAACTTCAGGTGAAATCTGTGCCACCTTTAAGTCGCTGTAGTTTTCCGAAAGAAGAAAATCTGATGCAGCAATCAAAGACTGCGTAGCCTCTTGAACCACAATTTGACAAAACTCCTTTTGGTCGGTAATTTGTTCTAAACCTTCTAATACCGACTCAGAACCTTTTCTTACCGACTCAACAAACATTTCCTTTTTGTTAGGGCTAGCAGTAATTTCTTCATACGTGCTATGAACTAATTTGACGTGATTGCGATAAATAAAATTCATCGGGTTTGCAATTTCAGGACGCAGAAAACGTCGCGTTGAGGTTGGACGTGCCCCCATGTACTGTGTTCCAAAAAGCGTCGACGCTTTCCCAGCACCATGCCCACTGCCGATCCCGGCACGCGTGCCTCGTTGTTCTTCGCCTTTTTTAAATAACCTTAACCCTGATCCTTTTGTAAACAAACCAGCGTCATCAACAATTTCAAGCCATTGCGCAACTTTTGCAGCCGCTACCCGAACTTGATTTAAAAGGTTGATTGTCATACGATAAAAATCAACTGAAATGGTTTGCATTTGGTTTAAGGCAACCTCCATTTTGTCAACATATTCGTCAAACGAGTTTTGTTGCGACTTTAATACAAAATTCTCAGCACGTTTAATTGTCAGCGTTCCCTTATTGTTGGACACAATAGCGTCACCTGCGTAGACGCCCAATTTTTCGCTTTGTGTTGGCTCAACAAAAGAAACAAACACAACTTTTATGCCCTCGTCACGTTGTCCAAACGAAATTGTGTTTTCGGGCAATTCTTCTAATTTAATCTCTAGCGTCGCATTAGTTGGGGGCATTAGGTCTGTACGAAATCGAGAAAGTAACTGTGCACAGCCTTTTTGCATTGGCGAAAAATTACCGTGTTGCAATCGCTGAAAGATAAATTTTAATGCATTGGTGGCTTGCTCGTACTCCTGCTTAGGCGTCATTACTGTTTTAAAATTGGAGACAAAACTAGAGAACACCACGTCAATAATGTCTTGGTTTGAAACAGCAAGAAGTTTAAGCCCTCCTGTGTCAGGCTTCATCCGTTTTTCGGGAGGCGATCCGTCCTCGTCGCTCGACTCCTCGTCGGTAGTGCTTTCATCACTTACCGCAAGAACATCATCCAAGGTTTGTAACAAATTCCGTTCGTCTTCGTCTTCGTCGTCGTCGTCTTCGTCGTCGTCTTCGTCTTCGTCGTCGTCGTCTTCGTCGTCATCACTGTCGACGTATTCGGAGGATTTATACTTTGTCCGTTTTGGCCCTTTTTGTTTCTTGGGCAAAGCGCCAGCCTCAGGCATCACCGTTGTTTCCTCATCTTCCTTTGTTTCTTCCTCATTTTCCGGATAGGCCAAAGGATTCAGGCCCGTAGAAGCAATAATTTCTCGTCGTAAAGTTTCGTAGCTCTTATCTTCTAGAACCCTTTCCCGAAAAATTGCTAATGAGTTTTGCATTTCTTGTTTTTTTGGTTGACTTTTCAGCTGCGACCTTGAACCAACGGCAACGGGGGAAATTGGTTTATTCATTTTGACTGCCTCTTTTAACCGATGGAAAAACCGCGCGCCCGCATTAGGACTTTTTCCTTTAGGAACGCCTAAATCGTATCTTTGTTTTGCAACACGGGTTAACTTTTGCACCAGCAATCGGGCCGATCGGGTACTGGGCGTCTCTTCTTTGGCTTTGGCTTTGGCTTGTAAATCTTTCCAGGGGAGAAAATTTTCCGCTGTCAATCCTGTGGTATAATTCAAAATGTCAGTTACCATTTGATTGTATATGTTCCCAGGTAATATCGATGGCCCTCTCGACGACTTTTTAACTGGTGGTTGCTGGCTTGGGGGTGGACGGCGCCTTTTTGTGCCTGAAACCCGATTAGAGATCAGAGGCATTTTCAGTATGTCATCAAGCTCTTTTTTTACTATGGCTGTTTGCAGTATCGTGGTGACCTTTGATTTTGTTATTACTGCAATTGCCTTGTCTATCATTTCATCAATTTGTGTTTTTTGTATTGGGTCAACGCCTAAGTCATCATAAAAATCTTTTACGGACAATAAGAATTGTGTGGCATTTAACTGCCGATAAGCCTCAACGGAACCCGCTTCGCTGATTGCGCGGTCTTTTGCAGTAATAAAAAGCATTGCATATTTCTTCTCCGCATCGGTGCCATTAACGGGAAAATTTTTGACGTCATCATTACTGTCGGCTGCCGGGGTTGCTGCCGCAGCTGCTGCCGCAGCTGCTGCCGCAGCTGCTGCTTCCGTGCCGCCAGCGGCCGTTTTTGCAAGCGTTAAGGTCGGAAATTCATTTCCTTGGCCAACGCTTAGAACTTGTCTAACCTCAGGTTTTGACATGTCCGAGGTCTTCTTGCCATCGATGGCAACTATTTTGTCGCCTATTGTAAATTTTTTACTTTTTTCAGCGTTGCCCCCGGATTTAAGCGCGACCACGACGTATCCCTCTTGACTCTTGCGATAAGTAAATCCAAATGGCCTTCTTATGATGACATCAATTTCAGATACTTCAGCGTCACTATCTTCGTCTTCCATGTTTTCCGTCGGCGCAGCTGCTGCCGTAGCTGCTGCCTCATCATCTGTAACCGGAAGATCGGGGTCAGTATCTTCGTTCGAATAATCCGGAGACATATCATCTTCGTCTTCGGAACTTGCTGCCTCAGCTGCTGCCGCAGCTGATGCTTTCTCTTTTAAAGCTTGCAATTGAGAGTTTTCCGTCGCCGCAGGTGCTGCTTCCGTGCCGCCAGCGTCACTACTATCTTCGTCTTCGTCAGAGTCTTTATTATCTTCGTCATCGCTCGACTCCATTAACACAACCGACGAAGTATTTATTCTTTCCGCAGCTGCTGCTTCAGGTGCTGCCGCAGCTGCTGCCGCAGCTGCTGCCGCAGCTGCTGCCGCAGCTAATGCTTTCTTCTTTCTTGCAGCTGCTCTTTTTTGAAGTTTTTTACGAATCTCCGCTTCTCTTCGTTGACGGTTTTCTCTCATTTGCTTTAAGGCGGCTAAAGTTTGAGCAGCGTTTAGGAACTGTTTGACTTCTTCGGGTTTGACAAACCGAATCGTAAACTTCTCGCCATTTGAGCGTAACGTTACATTATTAAAGCTAAAAGTTTGTTTTGGATTAAATTTCTTAAATTTTTGTGTGTTTTTAAAAATTTTATCAAGGAATGGTTTTTGTTTTACCGATTTTTTTATTTCTTCCGAAACAGGCTTAAACTTTTGACTGCCGTCTGCCTGTTCTATCGTTTGAAATATTCGTACGGTAAACGTAAAGTTTCCGTAAGAAAGGGTAGAAGTTGGAATTTCATCCTTTTGATCAACACTCATGCGGGTAAAGTGTCGTTTATTTGCTTGTAGCAGTCTCCTTGCTATAGGCAAATACAATTTACTTCAAATGTCGCGTGCAAAACCGATGCCATGCCAAGCTGCACCGCTGATCAAAGTCGGGTCCTGGGCTAGCCCAGACGCACCCACCGTGTGTTGTAATTTGACGTTTTGACCACAATGCGGCAACATGATTCGGCGCATTGTTATTTAGAGTGACCAATTTTAGCAGTGACGTGCCCGGGTGTCGCAAAATAAACGTTTTAAACGCTTCTATTGTCGTAGCCTGCTGCGCCAAAACTTTGCCACGGCGTATTGTAATACGCAACCTATCCTTGGCAATGCGAATAAAAACACGTTGTTGCAGACTCAGTGTTTTAAGGTCTAATCCTGCGGGACATTTTTTAATTGCTTTCATTACGGTGTGTTCAGTTCGCAAGACAACGCCAGACCGATTACACAGCGCCAACAAGCGCAGCTCGCGCCACGAAAACTTTTGGTTGCTGTTTGAAGCCACGGCTACAACGTTTGCTTTGCTCAGCCTCCCACGCGCCAGCAGTTGCCGCACAACAGCGGCAGTGCCCTCTGACACCATGGCCACGCTCTTGCAGGCCAAATTGATTGAGGACTTTTATCGACTAGATCCAAGCGATGGAATGGCAGTGCGAATTTGGTTGCACCAATTACCGTTAGTCATGATGTCCAGCACGGCGTTGAATCCATTTATCATCTGGCTTGGCCAAGAAACCGACACAGTTCGAGTGATGGCCGCAAGCCGGGCTGAATTTGTGTTGGCCCTAAGTTTTTGTGCCGATGTTGATCGCCTTTGTGCAACACATCGCGCCGCGATGGATGCGGCGGGACAAACCAATTGCGGTGTTTAATCCAAAACCTGAGTAATGTACCGCACCTTGGCAGCAAGGTTGCCTCCCCCTCGCAATTTTTTTGCCAAAGCAGGAAGCGAGCCCTTGTATGCATTTCCGGATTCGTCCGATACGCTGCACTGCGAAAACAAGATTGCGTCAGCAAGTATATTTTTGGTTTCTTGCGATTGGAACGAAGGAATCGGAGCCCCAGTGTACATTCGTACCGTTTGCCCATCCGCCACGTCGAGACCTATTTGACTACACACCAGGACCGGCACGATTGTAACGGGTCGGGTGACACAAAACGATGTTGCCAGTGCTTGCAGCGCGCACTGCCTCAGCTGTTCGCGCAGTACGCCGTTTCCGCGCTCAGCGGACGAATACTGAGTTTTTATTTCGATTGCGAAGACCTTGGCATTGACCGAATCGTACAGAAGCAGATCCGGCACGGCCCCAAACGGACGAGCGTCCGCGGCTGAATTGGTTTTACCGGCGCGCAGAAATGGAATTGGCACCGATGCTGGTGAAAGCGAACCCCATACTTTGATGCCGGCCAAACGGCGTGGGCACAGTTTTAAAATGCACTTGAGAACCGCGTCGCAGTGATGGCGGGCGACGGGAATCAAGGAGGTTTGTTTCCACGCTTCTTGTAGGGCGGCCAACTGGCGCGGGAACTTTGAACGTAGGCGCCCGCGTTCCGTTTTGCCAAGGGTTTGCTCCCCCGTTGTTGTTTGAAATAATGCCCACGGCACAAGCGTGTGCGAGAACACACCCAGGGTGGAAGCGATTGACAGCGACTGTATCGAAAGATCGTTCACGTCTCTCATGACGTGGTGTAGATTCGCTACTTTAACCGAAGTTGGCACACCCAAATCCGTAAATGACTTGAACGCGTTTCCGTGGCGAGTTTTTAATTTGCTGTTAAACGGCACAGAGACATGCACAACATCGTTCAAGTCGAAGTTAGCCAGCGTAGTCAGAACAGGGTTGCGCAGCTTGGCGACGTCAAATCCGAAAAAATCAAGTTGGCGCTTCGGCCATCCATCCGAGTCAATTAAGCCTTTACTTTTGAGATCGCGAAACTTTATTTTTGGGATGGCAGTCTGCGGCGCCAATCGCAGCGGTGCAGTGCACGACCGCGTCACCTGAATTTCGACATCCTCTGCCTGGCCAACATTTTGTGCCAATGGTTGTTCGGTCGGCGGATTCCAAAAATTGTCCCATTCCAAGTCGGCGGCACCGATTGGCCGCGCGGCTATCACGCGATTAAGGCCCTTCGAATCCACGATTGTGGACAAATCAAAATCGTACAAGCGAGCCATTTTCTTTTCTTTGCCTGTTTGCGGTGCAACGCGCAAGTCTTATATACGGGTACTTACAGCGCTTGAAACGCCCATGGAGGGACCTCTTGTAGCGATTATTTTTATTGTCGCCGCATGGACGTACACACGGCTGCTTCGCCACGTTCATGGTTCTTAGATCCCGATGCAGCCATTCTGGTGTCTCAAGCGCTCACGTTGATGTGGGGCCTCACGACGTTGCGATTCAAGGATCTGTACTCGCGACAATCGTAGCAGCCTGTTCCAGCAACCCCTATGTATCGCTAATTGCACCTCCGCTGCTTTTGGCGCTGATTCGAACAGTGGGCGTTTACGCGGCCGCATGTGTTGCAATTGGGTCTGCATTGGTGGTGCTGCACTTTGCCGTGCCTCCCACGCCGATTGCAATGGTAGCTGGTGTAATGGCTGGGGTGGCAATTACGCCCCAACTTGCAGCGTGCGTTGTTGTGTGGGCGGTTGCCGCCGCGACTGGAACAATGGCACTGCATTTTTGGGGGTTTTCACCAGTCTTGTCGGCCGCCATAGCGGCAACTGGAGCTGTCCTGCCAGCGCTGCCGTTTTACATCTGGCAGCCAATTAAAAAAGACGATTACCCGAACTACAACCGTGTGCGCGACAATGTCCCCAGTAATGATAAGGTTGCAATTTCGATTGTAATACCTCCAGGTAGCAATGATCTCTACTTATAAAATAAAGCAAGGGCCACCAAGACTACCACAAAAACCACCGCATCAATACTCTGTGCTTCGCGCTCGTCCATTATGCGCCGTGGGGTGCATTGTCGATTGCCTCAAATAGTGCGAATCTTCGCGGACGTATTCTTGTAGTTCCAAAAGAGATGTCCCCATTTCATTTCCGGTCGCCGTCGTGGCGCGGCTGTGATCTTTCGCACTGATTAGTGCCCAGGACAGAAAAACGAGTGCCAGCACTGTCATTAATGCCAACGCGATGGCTAGATACGTTTCGCCTTGGCACATTGGGACGCGTGCGCAAAGTGTGGGTTCGCAGATAGTGCGGCGAGCGTCGCAAAAACTACGGCGTTATCGGCGTAATCTTGAAACGTACAGACCGCCCACAGCGCAACCGCAAAGGTAAGGGTGCCTGCAGTCAACGCCAGAGCTGTTGTCCACACGTTAACTGCATGCGGCGAAACTACGACGAGCACTGCTGGGAGAAGGCACCACCATGGCGGTGCATACGTAAAGCTTGCAGCAATTGCAATCAATAAGATGCTTTCGGTAACATGCGGAGCGCCCATTATCCTACGTGCGCCAGCTGGCGCCGAAAGTATTGTTGGGTTGTAAATAAAAGACTTGACACGACACGCACATTTCAAAAAGGCGCTATGCCCGCCAACCTTGATCAACTTTCATTTGTTTTAAGAGCAAAGGTACACGCACGATGCACGCCCGAGATGATTTATTCGATAATGGAACGTGCCGGCTTTGGCGTTTTATCAGACGACCCCATCAAGTTCTATCCCGGCGAAGGCAGTCGTCAAATGTGCCTCATCTTTTTCAGTGGCGTGCGGACCAATTGTTCACCCGAGAACTTGATTCGGAATCGGGCCATTGTGGCGCATTTGCGCGAACAATCTAGCAACTACGCCGATGTACCGTACACCTTCAACGGCCAATCTTACACATATCGCGTTCGGCTAGACAGGCGCCTTAGTGGGTTGGATCCCTTCCCGCTTGTGACACTAGGTACGGACGCCTCTTAAATTGTTTTACCGGCCAAAAATTGCATTATAGACGCTCCGGGGAATGCCTCCAAGAATGCCGCCGCCACCCCCGCCACCACCACTGCCTTGGTCGCCGCTGCCGTCGGACGATGCCATTTGCGAAACAAATACTCTGCACACGCAGTGAGTGTGCGGCTGCCCATCCACCCATTCTGCGTTCAAAACAAACGCGGCGGGTACGTCGTCTGCGGACGACGCTTCTTTCAGTACGGTGTACACGCTACCTCCAATATTCTCATCCGCAGCAAACGCCAAAACGGTGCCTGGTCCCGGAAGCGTATCTGCATCGGACGTTTGCACTTTGACCGTGAGCACGCCATACGTTTGCAGCGCGACAGCATCTTGCTTTGGCGTTGTAGAGTCTACAAAAAACGCCGGTTGCGGGTATTTTAGCTCAGAAGTCACGCTGTTTGCACGAACGATTTGTGCGGACGTCTTTCGTCGTTTAAAGGTGTCGTTATCATCCGGGCGCAATCCATTGACAAAAACCAAAGATCCGGCAAGGTGCGGCGTAAATTCTTCCTCGAGAATAACGGACAGAGCCGGCCCGAAACCTTCCGCCGCCGGGCCAGTTGCAAGTAGCGGGTGCGCGACAGCAGCCATCCTGTTTCCGGGCACCAAAGTCGCACTTGTTCTCATATAAGCGGGGGTGCCGCCGTGGCGAGTTGTAATCGCAAAGCGACGCCCCACGCGACCACATCACACCCCAAAGTCCACCCTAAAAGGTACGCAGATTCACCCGGTGTACTCCACCGTTCGCTTCGACTTCCTGTGGCGCGAACAATAATATTTTTTTTGTTGATATCGTACCACACCGGCTGATGCAACCAAGCGTAGGGCGCAACCCCCCGCTCAACGTCAAAAAACGTGGCCGCCACCGTGCAAACACCGGCGCACTGTAGCGCGCAGATGTGCTCCTTGTCTGCGCCTGTTTCGGGGTCCGTTACCGGTATGCCAACAACGCATTTGTTCAACGTGGACACTATAGGTTTTCCTCGCACAATGGCTTCGCCGTCTGGCTTCTGGTGCCAACCAACAATTTGACCTCCATCGTGCGATCGTTCAATTAATTTGTATATGTTACTTATTCCTGACATCGTGTTTGCAGACATGTCCTTTCCACTCGCTCCTTCCCAATTGCGAGGCGGCGATCCGCCTTTGGCCGGAGGGTCTCCGTGGCGCACGGCAACTTCGGGCGCGTTGCCGTACCCGGGCCAGACGCAGCTTGGACCGACGTCGTACCCCACAAAATATCCTTTGGTTGGGGAAGCGCGCGCCGCCGGTGATATGAATTTGCTTTCAAACGGCCGCACCCCGTTGGTAGTCGCCGTGAAAATAACCACGGTGTCGCCATCACTGGCGTCACCGTCCGGTACAAGGATCGCGCGCGGTCGGCTGGTAATTGTGGCGCAGCTGAAAGAAAACTCGGACAATTCAAACATGGCACTGCTAGATCCCGTCACCACGGATTGGGACGGATCGCTTTACCGCGGATTTGCGTACTACGCACTGATCGCATCGGCAGCCGAACTGGATTCCCCAACAACGGTTGGATCAATGATTCAGACGCGACGCACCGTAGTCTCGATTTCAGTAGCCAACACTGACATGATGCAGCTGCCGATGCAGACATCATTAACACTTGGGCAATCAATTACCGTAGACCCGGTCAAATGTCAACCTGCATTTTCAGCAAGCGTTTTGACTTTGCCGATAGGTCCCAGTGCAAGTCAAAGCGCGCAGGTTTACTTTTCATTCCAGCCGTGTTACCTGGTCGACGCAAATCCAACGCTGCTGCACAGCCAGCCGGTTGCAAGTTCAATGGTCGACACGGCCCCTGGCGAGGTTGGTGCAAATTACGTCAACGTTGCAAACTCGTTGGCTAAACTGGGCGCAGTTGCAGCCACCAAATTGAATGCATCGCCGATGCCACTGGGGCCGCACGCATCCACGGATGCGAACCCGTCCCCCGGATTTACCCGCATCACGTCCGAACACATTGAAGCCGAATCAAACTCGCTTGCAGCCGCGCTGTTGTTTTCGCACAACAACACAGGTAAGCAATGCGAGACCCAATTGAAAATGCGATCCGAACTGGTGCTGAACAAGTCGGTGCCGAAAGAAGCCGGCGCCAACAAGCACCTTGGGGCCCCACTTACAAAGTATGTAGCGCACCCGGGCATTTTTAATTGCGAGCTCGGCACGTACGGCAAAAACCCCTGTGTATGGCAAAACGCAGCACACGGAGCAGAGTTTGCTGAAAAGTATTCGCAGATTGTCCGCCACGCTTTTGCCAAACGCAAGGCCTTTGACGTCGATCGTTGCGACGAGCTTATCGCGCATCTTGCTACGCCCAAAGCGTAATCTATATTGGATTGCAATTGACCCTTTTAAAAAATGCTTAGTCCATTTTACACTGCGGCGCACGTGGATGCAGCAGTAGCTGTGCGCGCCGATGAGAACACCGACGCAAATGCTCAAAGCGTAGTAGTGTACGCCAACGACACACCCGATGCTAGCCACCCCCGCATCACAACCTTGAGCGCCCTTCCCGATGCCGATGCCGACAAGGTATTTGTTGGTGTGACTCTGGAATCATTTGCCCGCGGTCAGTTGGGCACCGTGCAAATTGGTGGCGTTGCCAACGTCAAACTGGAGTTGGAAGATCGCGACGAACCTCTTTCGTGTGGAACGTTGTTGTACCCAAATTGGTTGGATGGAATTTCCGCCTCTGGCGTAGCGCTAACGCCGACCCCGGCAGTTGACGGATTGCGCGCCGTGGCGCGCGTACATCACCACGAGCGACACAGCAACATCGCGCAAGCGCGGCTGTTACACGGAACCCAGTACACTGGTATTTCCAAAATAACTTTGCCGCCAATTCAAGAACCGTTTGTTGAAACTGCTAACTCCCCGATCGAAGTCGATTTTGGAGGCGTGGCTAATGCGGCGCCGCGCAAGCGCAAGCGTTTTGGCGATTCTGTCGATCTAAGCCTTGCTGCCGTTGAAAAAAGCCGCAAACCGGGTCAATTTTCCGAGTTTTTTGATTAAATGAAATTTCATCGCATAGTTTCAATATCATCTATTAGTTGATTCGCTTTTAACTTTGCCAGTTGTGTCACCTGTGGTTTTGGCAAATAAATTGCATAGGTTCCTTTTGTGGGTTGTTCCGGCGACCAGATTAAGCTGGCGCCTTTACCCACCATAGCTATTGTATTTCCTGCTGGTCCAATGGCGTGTCCAAGATGCTTGGCTGGTACCGTACGCAGCACCACTGGAACCATATGTGCACGAAGCGATTCTTGAACAAATTGCACAATGTCTTCCTCAAGCGCAAATTTGAAATGGTCGTTGTACGCAGCCACTAAATCCACTTCCAATGTGTCGGCCGCTTTGCACTGTGGGCGTCGCGTTACAAGCAACACCGCTTCCAAGTGTCTCAACGCGTTGCCGCAAACTACATTAATCGATACGTCATTTAACAAAAAGGAATAATTTCGGCGTCCGCAATCCAAAAAATGCATTGCCTCCGTGACCAACTCATTATGGCGGTCGACAACACGCTGGACGCGACTGTTCGGATACTTAGGCGGCACACTAAAAGTTAGAGTCAAAACACCAACGCTATGCTTCGCGCTCATTTGGTGGCAGCGCTGTTGTGCTGTCACGCGCACGCGTTTTGCGCACAAGACCTTTTGACCGTGCTTTCTTTGGCGTCAATTTTTTCAGGCCCAATTTGGGTCACCTACGCCGGCTGGGTGGAAACAACTGCCGCAGCGTTTGCCCTGACGTCCGCACTTGCAATTGGAATCGTACACATTCGAGACCCTAATCGCGACAGTTTCCCAACCAAAACGCATGTTTCCCAAGGTACGATCGCCGCAACGGCTATTTTGCTTTTGGTTGCAGAGGTGACCTCCACATCGCATGCGTCTTCAACGATTAGCATTGGAGTGTCCATTGGGTTAGCCGCGATTATACAACTTCTGCAAGCCCTCCAAAAACCAAAAGAAAAGGGAGCTTAATGAGCGGCCACCATACCCGAAACGTTAACGCGAAAAAAAACAGCGGCAGCACAATTTCTAGCAGAATGTATCCGGTGCCGAGGGTAATGCACAGCGTGTCATTCATGCCAGTGCTATCTACGTTGCAATTTTGAACGGTGCAATCGATGCACAACCCCGGCGCACCGGGAGGCGTTGCGCCATATGTCATCCACCCAAGCAACCAGTTTGTGGATGACCACAGCCATGGCAACGGGTACGTAAATCGAACAACGGGACAAATTACGGGGTCAGCAACTGGTCGAACCATACCTTGCAAAACGGGCCACACACCATCGTACGATGCGCATCGTACCGGCAGGGACATCACACTTGCAGCCAACTCGTTGGCATCGACTGGATTTAAATGTTGTTTTATTCCAGCCAAATTTGAAAAATCGTCTTTAACGTGTGGCGTTTTACCCTTAACTAAGTTTGGAATGATCATAATAAAATTGACCACTTGTTCGATGCTGTCGAACAACAAGTAACACGTAATTACCAAAAAGTCGTACGGCCCATTGATCATGTTTGCAAACGCATGCGCATGATGCGCTATGTACGTGGCGTGGTGCATAATAAAATACCGCGCCAACAAGGCGAGCACCGTTACAGATTCCAAAATCAAAAAAATGAAAACCGAAGCAAAGGTTATAAATTTTGTCGGCGGAAACGCGTTGGCAACAGACTCTTCTGCTGCGCGTACAATAATCATTAATGGGTTTCCCATTTTTGCAAACCGTTGTTGTTTAAACCGTACGCGGGATATACGTGCTGCGTGGCCACTATTGCCGACACGGCCGGCCGATCGGTGCGATGCGCCACCGCGTTTCTCAAGTTGGATTCAATGCCATTGCCGACATCGCGGATGGTTTGCGCGATTAACACCCAAATGTGCGCAATGCTGTCGATGTCCGCGGCTTCCGCAGCGGACGGCACTTCACCAAGCAGCGCAGTGACAGTTTCCATGTATATAACGGTTTGGAGGAGCAGATTGTCGCAGCGACCAACACAATGGTCGCGCCGCCGGTAGTGGCTTTTTATGCCCTTGGTGCAATGTGGCTTGTGGTCAAATATAGAATTTTGTTGGCCAACAAGTCGCCACCGCTGTACATGCTGGCAGAAGTTGCCCCTGCTGTGACGGTTGCAATGACGGTCGTGGTCGCACCGCACGTCCCAATCGGCTCAGAACCGCTGTGCGCGGACCTGGTCGTGTCCCCGCTGGCGACCGCTTCCTTGCTCGTGGGTGTCCTAGCGCCATTGTTTAGCCACGATTTGTTTTGGCCCGGTACCTCGGTAGTTTCAGCAATACTAGCAGCGTGCTACGCTAGCCGAAATGGATGCGTTTCAATTGCTGCAAGCGCTGCCGGCGCAAGCGCAGTTGCAATTCTAATTCGCGTACACTGGCTTTTGCACGGATGCCCCACCACGACAATGTACGAAACGTTTGTGCCGACGTGGTGGCAAGAGGGTTTGTTCACGAAGGCAAGCACTTCTTATGATTTTACGTCCAAATCGCTTGTGCCAGCGTGGTGGCAAAATCGTCAAACAGACGAGGTAGACTTTTCATAGTAGCAAACATTATGGGCACAATCGTATCCACCGACATGGCTCGTATCAAGGCAACACCAGTTAAAAACAAAACCAAAACGGAAAATAACGCCCTCGTGCCGGCAAAGGGCAAACGGGGTCGGCATTGGCGGTCAAAGTGGAAGCGTGAAATTATTCGGCAACAACGCAGTACAGACTTGACTACCGTTGGAAAGGCTCCAATGAGAAGGCTGATTCGCGAGATTGCAGACAAACTAACTTCGACATCAGGCCTTCGATGGAACGCAGACGCCATGACAATGGTGCACGTTGAGGGAGAGTCCTACATTACCGAAATTTTTGAACGGGCGGTTGAAAATTGCGTTCACGCCAAACGGCAAACAATTCGTGTCACCGACCTTCAACTAGCGCTGCAAAACTACAACCGCGAACAGCAGCGCCTCCAATCCCTGTGCACCGCTTAACTTGATTGGATTTACATAAAGTCAGAATCGAGGCATTCTTCGGCTGTTTTTGCGGCAGATCGTGTCGTAGTGCGCGTTGGAAACGAAAGTACATTATTAAGTGAAAGTGAGCTCGAACTTGGCCACCACCCCTTTTTCGGTGCCGGAGGACATGCAGAAGGTTCCTTGCTTGTTGCTTCGACCGTGTCCACCAAAACAGGCTTTGGCAACCGCGTAGCGCTCAATACGACGCCAGGAAGTAACGGGTGAATTGGCTGTGCTCCGTTGTCGTGCACCACGCACTGCGTTAACGCACAATCGTGAAGCGACGTATTGCCTTGGTTTAACAGCGCTGACGGTAAGGCATCGTCAACAATATTCTGTGGCGGTTCAAGCAAACCTTGCGCGCCACCAAGCTTGTGCAGTTTTAGTCGCGCATCGTGTAGCCCGCCCATGCCACCCACGGTTCCAGCCATCAACAAAAACTTTGAAACAATCTCGTTCTTGCAGTCCCCAAGCGCACTGCAAGCCACATACGCCAACATAACGTCGACTGCGCTATTTGCCACGTTGGGGTTTGTGTGAGACACTGCCCAATGCACAGCAATTGCCGTTTTCGCTTCGTTCATGGCCCATCGCTGCAACTCTGAGTTGTCAGGTGCCAACACTACGATGGCCTGAAGCACCTTGATCAGTCGCACGCTATTTCTTCCGTGCAACGCATCAGCCGTCAATAAAAGGACGACCAACTGAAGCGTCTTGCGAAAATCATCCTTTAGCTGAGGCGGACAGTATTCGCGCTGATGCCCCCACCGACCTGCTGCGTGCAAGTGCCGCCACGCCGAGCCCGCCGCCCGCATTTTTTCTTGGCTTGTATTGGCGGGCGCGGTTGCTTCTAACGCGTAGTGGCCCGCCGCAGCGGTGTGCAGAAGTTGTTGAAACGTTGACACGCTGTCGGTTGCAATTTTGCCAATTCTAAGGGGCGCCACATCACGCGACCGCGGCGCTTCTGTTGACTGCAACACGGCGGCACAGGCTGCCGCGCGCGCCAGGTTGTCTAGGGGTTGCGCCAACGGACGCTTTACATATTCATTCTCTGTTGCCAAGGAACTTATCACAACGGTGTCCCATTTGGTGCAATCTAACCAAGGTGGTTTAAATCCGCCGCGCAACTTTCGAACAAACGTCAGCGGTTTTGAAGTTGCCATTATTTTGGTTGCGATTACTCAGCCGCAAATCAAATATGGCAGACTGGCACACTCGCGCAAAACACGCACTTCTGGCCGGACAATGGTCGGCGCCAATTATCAAAGGGCTTCAAAAGTATCCCTTGCTGATGCGCACGGCAATGGTCGAAGCATCGGAAACCGCAAAGCCGCTAAGCGATGAGGCGCCAACCCGAAAACGAAAACGGCTTTTGCCGGCACACCTGGCTTTACAAAGCGCAACCGTAGTCGCTGTAATACAAGAACCAGATCCAGTCAACAATGCTCACGCGCGCGTTGTGAAGTACGTCCAATTACTAGAACACCTTCGCACCGCGCCTTGGGCAAGCGGTCGGTTTGAAGCCAACGAAGATATTCTCTTAATTTTGTCCGCGGGGTTTATGCCCCTAATTTCGCACGAACCTAAGCCGAGTCCAGATTTGTACAAACTGCTCGGTTCACGAAGAAAACAGCTAGAACAGACGCAGAATACGATATGGGTCACCAATCGACAACAGGGTAAAACAACGTTGTTAGGCTTGGTGATAGCAGCCATGGCTTTGTCGGCGGCACCGTGCAAAACCCTGGCGTGCGTTTACTCGACCAAACAAGAACGGGCTGCTGAACTTTGCCGCGCCGCCAAGGATTATCTGTACTGGATGCGCGACGGGGCAGGCAAACATCCATATTGGACTGTACACCTTGATCGCGACAATGAACGCGCGTTTTCTATTCGCCGTTCACCGGGTGAACCGGCGTCGGAAATTTTGGCGCGGCCGAGAAATCCCGACACCTGCCGTGGGGATAATCCCCGGTTTGGCGTATTCGATGAGATAGCCTTTACTAGCCCTTCATTTTGGTAGGTCTACCACATCCGTGTCTCCCCTCCCTCCAAACGACAATCCGATCTGACAGACTCCCTACACCCCCTAGGTATACCTTCGCTCTTCCTCTCCTACAAGTTAGGTCAAGGAGATTTATCTGCTGCACCACACCTCCTCCGCGAAAGTCCTTCTTTGACGAATTTTCACACAACGTTAAGGCGGCCAACGCAAATGGCGACAACTTTTTTACATTGATCAATCATTCGTTAGCTTGCGCCGAATGCATCGCGAACGACGTCGCCGCCGACTGCTGTCATCGACTAGCGTTTGTGCCGCCTTGGAAGAGTGTGATGTCCTTTAATGCCCTCGGAAAATTGATGCCGAAGCATAAGGCAAAGGAGTTTGCGGCGGAGGTGTTTGGGGTCATGGAGCATCGGTTTTCCGGGTTTATTGACGAGCGGCTACTCAACGCGACCGCACAAAGGCCGCTAATCACTGAAATGCCCAAAAACACATGTCGAACCATTTGGATTGGATTGGACCCACCGGCGCACGCTCGCTCCGCAATGGGGATGGTCGCAATGGTGGTAAGCGTGACCGGACAATTGGTGGTAATTGGCGCATCGAGCGTTGACGCATCTGCGACCGAAATTGGGGAACTTCAACACATTGTTTCTCATTGGATTGCCATGGTGCGACAGCACCCGTTCTGTCATCCGGAATCACCGATCGTGCCCATAATAGAATGCAACAATAACGAACCGATGAGTCTTAGCTTACTAAGAAAAATCCAAGAACATCCTCCGGTGTACATGCCGTTTCGAAAGGACAAATTTTACAAAGGTGGCATAACGATTGCGGACGGAATTGGCGTGTGGACAACCGAAAGCTCAAAATTGGGTTCATTACACGTTGCGTACCAAGCGTTTATGGAAGGACGCGTTGCCATTGCAAATTACACCGCGAGCACGAATCGCGAATCGATCGATCGCAAATGCAAACCGCCAAAAGAGGGTGAAGTTATCACGCAGCTGTTCGAACAATTGGGGCGGTTTGGATATGACAAAAGAGGCAAAGTGACGGGCAAGCTGACTGAAGACGATCAAGACGACGTCGCCATGGCATTTTTGCTGTGCGTATATTTTAGGTTGAGCGTGTTGGCGGCAGATCCGTCTGCGACCGACTAAATAAAGCTTGCGCCAGAGCAACAAAACCCAAGTTCAGCTACGGTCGTCTCAAACGGCATTTCCGATTTCATTAATCGCACGCTGAAAATGTCCACGTACACAATTCTTTCCGTCGGTTCCGACGCACCGCTTTTTGTGTATAACGGATCAAAGCTGGAAAGGTTCGAATTTGTGGTGAAAGAAGATGTGCCCCAAGCACAACTCGACATGGACGCCTTGGCTGCCATTGCAACTCAGGCTAAGTCCGCATCGGCTGTTCACAATAGCGCTTCTTTTAATTACGATTCAATTCAATCCAATGTGCTTGTAAGCGGATTTTCGTTTGGTCGGTATCCCGGTATTTTATTTAAGCCGTATGACGTGCACGCATTAATTGCTTTCGCGGTTACGTCGAAGTACCATGGCTGGGCAGTCACGCGGTTGTACCCGCATTGGTCTGCTGCGTGCGATTTTGTTGACAGGCACGCCCTTGACGTGACAATGTCACTAGCCAGCAACATCGTGCGCTTTGCAACGCAATTTGCCGATGCTAGAGTGAATTTTGCGTTTACTGGCCTTTCGCCTGGCATTTTACCCCACGAGGACTACGAAGCTCTGTACGCACAGATGTCCGGGCAAAGTGTGATTGAAGAGTTCTCCCGGGCATATGAAGTTACAGAATCATTGCAATTTGATGCTGCAAACGCCGCTGCTCCAATTGTCATCACCAAAGGAGCTAAAAATTACACCGCGCCAAGAACTAAAAAATCAAAACCACCAAAAGTCATGCGGCACGCAAACACTTTGCAGGAATGTTTCGCGGGCATCGGCGCACTTATTTCTGGATACGAACCGGCTCTTCTGACTACGACAGATGAATTTTTACGCCATGCCCGTCGATACAGCCCAAATTTACAGCTCAAATTTGACGACGACGAAATGCCACATTACGACTTTGCCATTGAGTCGTCTGACGACCCGGATCAAACAGGGTTTTTTTGGGGGCAAGCGACACAATAGTTCTTTATACGTACAGCAATGCGTTGGCATGACCTGGAGCTAATGTTTGACAACAGTCTACCGAATTCACCATCCGATCTGCACCGCAAAACTCCGCAAACTTTGAAAGTTCTCAGCCAAGTTTGCACAGAACTGTGTAACCACGCCGATGGTGGCGAAACGCTGTACGGCGAGTCTCTTCCAAAGGCAAAGCGCGGGGATGGCCTTCGACTGCTTTCTTCGTTCATCAAAGAACTTAAGGACGATTCTAGTGCAGGCGCTCGCATGGCCGAACAATTTTTAGCCGTCTTGTTGCCCTGGCTTTTCCCTGACTTTGCACATCACGTCGGCTGCAAAGCCGACGTCTTTGCACACATCGAACGCGACTTGTTTGGAGAGCAGCGGCGTGGAAAAACCGGCGCTCGATCGTCGATTGTCCGACCGGCGCTGCACCCCATCGAACTGTGGGCAAAGTACGCAGCTGTGCCTTTGTAATTGCTAAATTAATCGTGGACAATAACCAGTCGCTCCTCCTCATCGTCGTCTTCAGTCTCGGGCGACACGGCCGTCCGGAACAAGGGTGGTGGCTGCGGTTGTTTCGCTTTCCGGTTTCGCTCTTTGCTTGCCCGCGATCGTTCGTTGGAGCGATCGCGAAATAAACTATACGCCACGCACGTTTTAAATCGGTCCTCTATTGGTTGCTGCCGCCCGCCTTGTTTCCGCCGACAGGAAGCGTTCCCTTTTCCAGCTTTCCGCGTGCGTGAGGCCTTGTTGCGGTTTCGGGCTTTTGCAGCTTCATACGCAGAAAAGTGCATGCACAGATCACACGAGCCGGTGCATTTTCCAAACCCCGGGCACAGCAGTGCCGAAGACGATTCGTCTGTCCACTTAATTTTAACCGACACGTCCACATCAATCACTCGCAGCTGACTGCTAGCCAAAAACAAATCAGCGTTTATCTTTGCCCTGGCACTGCAACCAGCCCTGGCAATTTCACCACGGATGTAGTTCTCTTCCTTTTTGCGATCTTTAAGCTCGCTCATGGGGTGTTCGCAATCTTGCTAAGATTGAAAATGCAACTGTATAAGCGGTTGCACCAAGTTGGTTGCGTTCACGCTGGATCAAACACGCGATTATAGGGCGCATCGACACACGGAAGCAGTATGTCGTACACACCTACGCAGCAGACCGTCATCAACGGCATCCAACAAAAGGCGTTTACAACCACTTGCTTGTTGGTGGGCGGTGCCGGCACAGGCAAAAGCTTTACCGCTCTTCAAGCAATCAAAAACGTCGCGTCGTGCACTAAATGTTGTGTGTTCGTGCTGTGCGCAGCTGGCGCTCCACTCGAAAAGTACCGATACGAATTCACCGCGAACAAGGCGTTCAAAAACGTGCAAGTGATGACGCTCCAAAGTTTTGTCGGGCTAAAGCCGACCGAAGTAGCTACAGGACAACCTACGCGGGCGTTTAGGGAAAGTGTCAAGGCGGGCGCTCGCCGGTTTGGTCCAGTGCAGCCAACCGTAAAGATATGGCTTGTGGTCGAGGAAGTGTTTGCGTCGTCGGCCGAGCTGGTCAACGCTGCAATGCGCTCGGCCGCTATGTTGCCGCACAGCGGACGCAGCGAAAAAAACGTTCACCTTTTCATGGTGGGATGCCCGCACCAAATGCCGCAAGTCAGCGGGACATGCGTTTTTCAGGCGAACGTGTTTCGCGACCCTATGCGGCCTGTGCACCGCTTTGTTTTGACCGAAAACAAACGGTGCGCAGACGCCACGCCCGATTTTAAGCAGCTCTTGCACAACTTGCGATATTGGACCACGTTGGGCCCAACGGCTTTGCGAGATGCCGACACCGAACTTATAGCCCTGAGTCAGCGCGGGCTGCCGTTTGCTCAGCGCTGGATTGACTGCGTTAAGCTCGTTTCGAACAATGCATTTGCAGCGCAGTTAAACATGCAAGAAGCAGGGCTGCGGTATCGTCGCGGTGAAGGGACCGTGGTTTTTATGGCATATCGCGGCAAGTTGTCCGACCGAGCTGTGTTGCGAACGCCGGCGTCCGAGTTTCACACGGTGCTGTGGCCGGGGACAGCAGTCGTAATCTATCCAGGTGGCGTCGATGCGACTGCAATGAACGACGACGCCACGATTACCAAGATTCCCAATTCTGGCAAAATTGAGATTACAGCGGTATCTACCCAGCGCGGCATTCAACTGGCGAACCAACCAGACGGATCACACCTTTACATTCGGTGCGACGAGCTTGCGTTTGCGGTTGTGTTTGCAACGTACAATGGCACCGAATACCGCATTGATGCGATGCACGGCAGATGCGCCAGGACCAAAGAACCGCTTCACTTCATGCCAATTTCAATGATGGGAGCAATCGTAATTAATCGGGCTCAGGGGCAAGACATCTCCGGCCCGGTCGCAATTTTAATGAACGACGTCCGCCCGGAGAAAACAATCGACCACATTTACACCGCGCTTACTCGCGTAACTTCGGCCGGCGACGTGTTTTTAGCTGGATACCAACCAGGAGCGGTCATTGCGTCTGGAGATGTTTTGCGTAAAAACACCAACGTTGCACACACGGCAGCGATGAACGCCGTCAAACGAATTGATCGGCTTGAACTCGATCAAATCGAGAAAACGGCGGCGCTGCGTGCCCGGCGCAGAGCGAAGCGGCGCCGCATTATTGACGACAGCGACGATGAGTAATTCCCTATAAGCGCATCGTTGATAGCTTGAATAAATCATCACCATGGCTAGCCCTACCGTCGAGCTGGTTCGCGAGCTGGTGGCCAAGGGCCAGGTAGAAGCTATCGTCGACCTGATTGACGCTCGCGACAAGCAAAGTGCAGCGTTGCGAGCCGATATTGAAAGCTTAAATTCAAAACTTGCGCGTATTCAACACAGCTTCATGTTTCACAGCAACGCTTTGGCGGAGATCTGCCGCGCCACGCGCGCGGCGCAGCGCACGCACACAGCATCGCATGCTTTGTTTTAAATACATTAACTCGTTATCGCCAGAACCAGCTGTATATAGCCAGTTTAGGGTTTTGTAAGCAAGCAATCCATCATGTCAAGTTCACTCCATTGGTGGTGGTGCAGTCATCCTGGAATCAGCATGAAAATCAAAAAGTTGCACCTTCGTCCACATCTGGGCTTGCATCCCGTGCCGTCGCCCAAAACACCACCAGAAACCACGTGGGATTACAATCAAAACAAAGTTAACCGGCGCGCAAAAAATATTGCAAACGCGTTGCACGCCGACGCCAGTGCATCAAAAGCACAGGTAGCCGATCAGTTTGTACGCGTTGGCGAGGAGCAGACAAATCTCAACAACATTTACGCAAAACTGAAGGAATTAGAAAATGCATCCCGGGGAACCCCCGAACTTGAACTCCTCGCAGACAAGCTGCAACGCATGGACAAAAAGCTGGATGAGTTAAGCGAGTTTGTTCGGGTGCATCTTCCAGGAAATCGCGGCGAGCAGGCGCTTATTGCAAACAAAATTGCAACAATCAAGCAAAGCATGGACCAGTTTACCGAACAATCGAAACACGAAAAGGCCGATATTGAGAGCACATTAAACGCTGTGCTTGACGAGCTCCGCGAACATAACGAAATGATCGCGCACATTGATAGCCTGAGTGACGACCACAAACGAACGCAGCAAATTACTCAGCCACTCTCGTACGACCGAACTCAGCACGCGACGGAATTTATCGACGAATATTACGATACCGACGAAGACGAGCCTGCAAAAACCGAGTATTTGACGCAGTTTTTAGATGACGCCATACCGACCGAGGGCAACGAAGACAACGCAGACAATTAGGTGTACTTTTCAACCCCGGCGCGTATATCGCTTTCATTTCAATTGAACCCAAACCGACAATGCTTGCAGTGTTATCCGCATTTGCGGCGATCTGCCAAACCCAACTTCCGCTTGACCAGGTTTTAATCGATCGTTACCCGGCCCGCCCATGGTACACGACCCAAAGCAAAGCTAGCGGAAACGCCACCATCGCACTGCCAAACGTAGCGGTCGTGCAGGAGTCAACCGCAGTTCAGCCCGGGCAAGCATTGACGTACGACCCGATGGTGTTTTTACAGCAATGCGATGCAGTCGTGTTGTGCAATCGCCACATTTACGCGTGTAGCGACGCGCCACTGCACTGTTTTTTGGGAGACCACCACAGTTCGTGGGTTTGCCCTTTGTCGACGTTGGCGTCATGCTGGACGGTAATTGAAGGGCAGTACAAAACAAATATTCCCATTGACGATAAGTATGTGCTAGAATTAAAAAACAACACCGCTTTGGTGTACAAGGTGCCTTCTACAATCATGGCAACTCAGCATTTGGCGCTAGCATTCGGCATGCTTGCTATCGCCATTGCATTGCAGCAAAACATCGGCAGCCACGCACTGCAATTGAACTGGTCGGCAGCAATAACATCGGTGCTGGTGACAACATCAACCGAGTCCAGGCTCAACGAATGGCCGCACGCTGCGATTACGGCGGCGGCAGCTTTTTTAACTGGACGATATTTGTTCAAACCCATGTTACCACACCAAAACAGCAATCTGCGCGCCGTCGCCATTGTCGCAGCATTGTCTTCAATGCCGGTGGAAAAATTGGGCATCACGCCGATGATGTACTCTGCATTCGTGGTATCGCTCTGCATTGCAGCCGAAGCGCAAGATTATCACTGGCTGCAAACGATTTTGCTCACACTTTGGGCATCGGCGGCCATTGACAACACCATCGCAGCGGCGTACATGTACCCGGCGGCTTCGTTCAATGAAATCTCTTTGTCGGTGGCGGTGACGCTTAGCAGCGCAGCCGCAGGCGTTTTGGGAAAATGAAATTTTTGGGGTGTGCCGGAAGACATTTCGTCTTTCAGTACACAGACGCGTCCGATGCCAACGCCCCTCGAAAGGTCATGGCGTGCGATACTTTTTCGGGGGAGGTTACACACATGTCAAATGTGCCGGTCGATGCCACGCTGTACAAAGGCACCAGTGAATACCACGCGTATGGCCGATCGTTTTTGGTGACGGCAAAGGAGGCATCGTCGTACGTTGAGGTGATGTGCGCCGACGTGCTCACCGGACGCACGATCACACCGCACCCGTACGTTTTTGCGGGCAAGTGCGCGCGCGCGCTGGACGTCAGCGCTGCGTGCATTGCGTTTGCTACCGACGCAAAGATTGTCCTGCTCGACCCGTTGATGAACAAAACGTACGAGTATGATGCGATCATTGCGGTAGTTGCCGTCGCAGCATGGAAAACCAAGGTTGGATTGTACGCCGGAGATTGGGACGGCAACGTGTACGCCATATCGGAGGATGGAATAAAATTTATTGGGACGGCGCCGCCTCGACTTTTAGAGCTGCACGCATTGGCCGACAAGAGCTGCCTGGTGACTACCAGCACGCACACATCGGTGCTATTTGAGACGGGGCGGTGCATTGATTTTAAGCGCCATACGTAATTATTAAATGCCCATAGTAGGGAATAATACAAATCCGAGTATGGCTTCCGCGGTCACCATCATAGATGCCACTGGGCAGGCGCATCGCGTAGTGCTGCCGTACACCGTGGCGTCGTTACCCGAGCCGCTGATCGCGTGGACCGCGGGCGAAATGGTTTCCGTAAAAGTTGACGATGGAATTGAGTCTGACGAGAGCGACTGCGAGCGCGAGCATCAACGCGCATATGCAATGTGGCTCGGCGCCGGACGCGCCGACGGAACTTCCCGTTTGCTATGGTTTTATCACAAAACCGAGCTGAAATCTCGACGCCGAGGCTTTGGGGATGATTATTACTTGACCGACGATTGCGTGGAAATTGACAACACCTGCATCGAAAAACTGCCGACATTGAACAGCATTGGCCATACGCAGTCGCAGAATGTTGTGGCAAACCCACAATCGAGCGGACAGGACGGGTGCGTCAAAACGACGTTGCGTGTGCTGGATTGCAAGCAGTGGGCAATCACCACGCACTGGGTTGAACGCAACCCGGACGCTGCAAACGCCGTGTTTGAAAAGGCGCCGGGGCATGCCAGCAACTTCCATCATGCATGGAGATTGATGACAGCCGACCAGAAGGCAGTTGCGCTGCATTACGCCAAAAAGCTGTACACCCCAGCCAGAAAAGTGAACGCCGTCAAGTTGGCGACGCTCATGCGCGATCTTGAATTGGTTTTTGGTTCGCAGTGATCGACAGAAACTTCAGCATCACCTGTCGCATGCGTTGGTACTTGGCACCATTGCGGCACTGCTGCGATCTTCGGTGGGCCAAAAGATTGGACCGGTTTGTTATGGTCACGTCGTGCCGCCACGAGTGATTGCACCGCAGACACCTTATCATCCCCTTCGCGTTTCGATGAAACCCTGCAATCATCGGCGGCGTCACCGCTCGCTTGACTAGTACGCACTGTTGTCCTGATTTGTAATACACACCAGCAAATGATGGACCGGGGCACGACGCGCCACCGCTTTTCCCGCCGCAAACCAAACACTGGCCCACGCCACAAAACTGCTTTCGCAACAACGTTTCGTCCGCGGTTTTGTTGGCGTGATGCGCCGAACACATGCACTGCAAATTTGTTCGATCGTTTGTCCCGCCCGCCCACAGCGGCAGGATGTGGTCTATGTGGCAGTTGTGCCGCACAATCTCGCCGCAGCACACGCAGCGGCTGTTTGCTTCCGCGCGCACACGATTGCGCATCGCTTTTGACACGCTACGGCGCATTGGTGTGCCGTCGCTCATGGTCTCGGGTGGCCGCTCGACGCAGCGCAATCTCCAGGTCTAGCCCTGCCGTCACCCAGAGGCAAAGTGGATCTGTCTGCAATCCATTGCCGGCTGCTCGCATCCGTCGGTACCGCTTGGCTGGCGAATCCGCAGTTGCCAAGTTGCAAAAGGGGCAGCGCTGCTGTTGCATCAATTTGACGGGCTCGTTGGTCACAAAGTGAACAATTTCCGCCGCCGTCATGTTGCCGGTACACGAGCCCAGCAAATGCGCCCGGACGCAAGCGGTGCACGCCGAGTGCAGGTTGCAAGACGGAAACTGCGCCAATTCAAGCAGCTCGTCCTCCGACGCGCAGATGGTGCACGGGCCTCTTCGTTGCAGCGGTCGCTTGAGCGATGTGGCCGACAGCAAAGCAATGCACGGGACGCAAAAATCGGTGCGGCCGGCGATCAGTGCCATTTCACCGCACACAAAATGGTTGACACAGGGTGTGGCCGCCATTGTTTTTTTGATCTTGAAACCACTGGCGTTGGGCCCGACGCTCAAATTACCTGCGGCGCGACGGCATGGAATGACGGAAGTGTCAAAGCGTGGCACGGCGAAGCAGGAAAAACAATGCCGAGCGACGTCGCGATTGCCCTGGCACGCGAGCTGCTCGGCGCAGACGAAGTGTACACCTTCAACGGCGCCGCGTTTGACCTGCGTTTGCTTTACCAGCTTTCGAAAGTAGAAGAGCTAAAACAGTTGGCACTACGCCACCGCGATCTAATGGTTGATTTCTGGGCCGAAAATAGGTATTTTACGTCTATGGAGTCTTTGGCCGCCCCCACATTGGGCGTTGGCAAATCGAATAACGGAGGGTGGGCCGCCACCGCGTGGTTTGACGGCGAGCACGAAGCAGTGCTCGACTATTGCAAACGCGACGTTGAAGTCCTGCGCGAATTGATCGCGCAGGCAACGTTAACGGGCAAGCTTACCCGCGTGAGCAAAGCCGGCCGAAAAAGCGCGTGGGTGTTGCCATCGCTGGACGGTACCGTCAGGACCGTTTCGGCCGCAAGCGCCGCTGTGGCGCCGGCGCCAACGTGGATGAAAACAGAACCAAAACCGGGGCCAGACTTGTCATGGACGCGTTAGTAAGCACCCATGTGCAGCCTAAACCCCGCTTACGAGAGGATACCTCGTTTCTCAACAAACGGGCCAACTTTATACTTGCGTGTTTGCAAGACAATACCGCCGAAGTCAAGCGCCTCATTAAAACGGTTGCGCCGCGACTTGGCCGAATCACGCGAAAGCACTGCGTGTACGCGTGCGTACGAAGGGGCAGTGTGCGCACGCTACGGACGTTGATTAATGGGGGATTTGCGGTGCCGGCGCCGGCGCTGCTGTATCTGCCGCTAGGTTTGCCGGAGACGAAGATTCAAAGCATCGGAGTTCAGCTCCTGTTGCATGGCGCGTCCGCACTTAGCGTGTCGTGGACAAACGGCACGGTGTTGATGACGGTGCTGCCGCACTGCTACAGCGCAGCCGGTGTTTTACTCCTTCGGCTTGTGCTTCTTTCCGGCGCAGGAACCGTTCAACTGCCACACGAGTACCCCGCCCGAAATCTCGAAACCGCCAATGCCGTGGCGTACGTGTACAAACGATTGTGTCTTGGAACAAACGTGAATTGGGCTGATGCTGCTGTGGCGCTGCTTGGTGAACGCGCGGCAGTGGCGACGGCCATTCGGCTTGGGCCCACGCGCGCCTCTCATGCGTTGAAGCTACTGGTGGAGTCTGGGTGCGACCCGCGACCATACGCGCCGGTTTTGCAACTGCCATCGCTTTCAGGGCTGACCGTTATTTGCGGCGTCAATCGATACGCGCCACATCGCGTTCGCGAAACGGCTTGGTGGATTTTTGCGTGCAACTGCGTGCGGCAGATGCGCAAGCTCGCGACGCTGCCTAACGAATTGTTGTTTTTAATCGTGGCACATCTTCCGTGGACCCGCAACCAGTAAAGCATGGATCGTCTAGGAAGCACCGATCCATACAAAGCGCTTGGCGTGGCGTTGTCCGCCGACGATGCGGCAGTGAAAAAGGCGTATCGCCTCAAGGTTCTTCAATGCCACCCCGACAAATGCGGTGATTTGGACGAAAAGGCCCGCGCAAAGAAAAAAACCGAGTTTGAAACGCTCACCGCAGCCCGCGACGTGTTGCTCGACGACGAGGCGCGCGAGCTATACGACGCAAAACACGGCAAGTGCCACAGATGCCCATACGGCGGCCTGCGTCAGCCGTCGCCATTGAATGGCGGGTGGTACCCAAAATGCACAAAGTGCCAACCAGTTTTCCCCGTGGGGGCCAATGCATACGCAAGCATGATGCACACACACGATACAATTCGTGATGCGCAACTGGAAGTTGCTCAACAAATTTTAAAATTGGAAAAGTTAAAAGAAGAGTATACCTTTAAAAAGAATGCTAGAACCGCCGAAATTCGCACGCTGAAACGGAAACGGAACCAGATTGATCGCGACCTCAATAAACTGCATTCCCAGTCATTTGTCGCAGAACGCGAAAACATGCAAACCGACAAAATGCTCAAGGAACTCACCACGTTAAATCAAAATTTAACGTTTCAGGCAAATCACTTGTCGACGTCTACTGTGTACTTTACGCCGCCGCAGCGCCCCCGCCGGTCAACCGCTGGCTCGCGGTCCACAGCAACGTGAGGAAGAAGACAGAAAACAGCAACACCCACCACACAGGCAACGCTTCAAAAAATATAGAACGAAGCATTACAGCAATTAGGTTAGATAAAAACTGCGTCGCCACTTGCGCCGATAGCGCCAAAACGTACACAAATAAAGTTTTGTACGGCCCGAACCCAACCGCCGTCTTTTCAATCACGTCGCGCGCAGCCAAAATTACAAAGATTAACGCCGCCAAAGCAAGCGACAGGACAGCTGTTACTCTGGTGTTTTGATCCATTAAGGCCTGAACGGCCTGAAACGTAACCGTGAACGTCAGCGTGTTTTGAAACATAGGGATTAATTGACCCAGTTCTTGACTCGCCACAGTATCGAACCAGGGCATTGTTAACGGCGTCTTTAAGAATGGAGGTGCGCGCGACGACCTCATATACGATTCCGTTCAATCAGTGGCCGTGCGACAAAATGCGACCGCCGCGGCAGATTATGATCACTTGCCTCGATGGGTTGGTCCCGCGTTGCCTCGTGCTGACAGACAACGGGCTATGGACGGCGCGGAAGCTCCGCCCCTCCGATCCGACGTTTACGATGCGACGCATTCACCGCAGTGGCGGTCGTATGATGAGCATATCCCCCGGCGGTTGCACCGTGTTTGTGTGCAAAGGCACAAGCGTCATTAGCGCTCTTGGCACTTCGTCGAACCCCAACCCGGTCGCGTTCGCCTTCGACTGCGTGTACGATGTGCTCGCAATCGCCGCGTTGTGCGATGCCGCCGCGCTGGTGGCTACGCGTACCGCGATATGGGTGCTGTTCACCCGCAACAGCAGCGGCATGGTGCTTTCCCGCACCGCCAGCATGCAGCGGGTTGCCGGCGGGTTCTTGGCCGGCTTTTCCTGGGACAAGCCGGCGTCGGAAGCAATTTTCGCCGAAGTTAGCAGCTTGGCTGCTATTCCGTGCGGAACCAATCGTTGGCAGGTCGTTGGACACGACCGGTTTGCGCGAAAACTGTTTATGTTTGCGTTGACATACGACGCGGACAGCTCCACCCCGTGGTTCGGCGGCACCGTCACGGCCGTTGCGGGCGATGGAAGCGCAGACGCGCCTTACGGTGGATTGATGCGGCTCGAAAGCACGGCCACTCCAAACGTCGTGTTTGCAACCGCATGGCTGGGCAAAGTCAAGGGCAGGGAATGCAAGGATCGAACCGTTTATGCCATCAACGTGGCCACAGGAAAGGCCAGCAAGCTCTACGCGGCAAAACGTCCGTCGTTGCTGTGCCCGGCGCTGCACGGCGATATTTTGAACGCGACCGCGGAAAAACTTGAAATTGTACGCAACGTTGGCGCACCTTCAGCAGCCATACGGTTTCTGTGCGGGTTTTGGTCACGAGCGCGACACAGGAACATGGGGGCCGTGCAGCACAAGGCCGTTAGGGCCGTGCTGCTCGCTTGTTCGCGGAGACACCTGCCGCTCGAATTGCAAGAGTACATCCTAAGCTTTGTAGCAATCGACATGCTGGGCAGGGCGAACCGGTGTTTTTTGAGTAGTTGAGTTGTGCCCTTATATTCGGCACCTTGTGCGTTCAACGCCATGACGCCCAACACCAACTTGAGGCGGGCCGCGATGCGGCTATCACGTAAAAGCGCCGACTTGCTAGACATGCCCTTGCCCGAAACACCAGCAAACACCACAAGGGATGATCTAAGTGCAGTATTATTGACAATGCGCCACATGCCCAATCCTACAAATCGATTTCGCGCGGCCGCTCGTGCCCGGGTTTTCGAGCTATGCCGGGAGTTAATTAGCAAACAATCACGACCTTAAATGTCAATCGCCGTTGAATCCGCACCGTGTTACGACGACAAATTTTAGTCCCAAACTCCCTTTTAGGGATTAAGAGGCCGCCCGGCCCCAGATCATGAGTATACCCCCCCTCGTCCGAAACCGTAACCCATTCAACGAACTAATTATCTAAGTAAAATCACCCCTAACAAAGGTGCCTTGAACCGTGAAAAAAAGAGGCGATTATCACGCGTTGATAGATCACTTTCGGGAATGAGTAGGGAGTACTTTTTTTAGTTAGTAAGTAAGTGGCTACGTTATCTCATTTGTATGAGTTACAGTTGTGTTTTGAGATGGGGTATTCATGATCTGAGCGCCCAGGGCCCTTTACGCCCTAATAGTGCATTTTCACCAACCACATATCTTCAAAGACAACCCACCGTGGTCGAGCAATCAAGCGGCAATGCGGCGTTAACAACCGTAGCGAGCTATATCTGACCACTCCCGGTGCACGCCGTTCTGCGTGTGGTGAAACGATCCGGGTGTATAAATTGTACAATTTGGGTAAAAAAATGATCACATGTCAATAGATTGGTTTCGGGCGTATACCACGGAAAAGGGCAAGTTATTCGTGGTTTTTGGGCTGGGGTGCGTTTGTGCTTTTTGAAGGTTTTAACCTCTTATTACAAAAGAATAAATGGCAAAATTATTGAATTACATTTACTCAACGTTCAGTCATGTGGACCGATCGAAGCCTGCGCCGCCACGTTACCGTCGCGCGGTTGCAGCGCACAGCGGTCAAGTTCACGGTGCGGCCGAGGCGGCTGTGGGCGCCACGCGCACTCGTCAACTGGAAGCCGTACGTATCAAAGTATACTGACGTGACACCGGGCCAGGTGGTAAATCGACTGGGACGAAATGGCCTGTGGATGTGCGATAGGGAGTGCCGCCACATGATCGACGGGGTTGGGTTTGTCTGCAACCGCCCGTGCGCCTGCGTTCTTTGTCCGTGGTGTTGCGCGGGCACGGCTCACTGCCCCGGCGCTAAGTGGACGCAGATCAAGTTTCCACGGGCGCGCCAAGCGCGCCCGTGCGCGATTGTCGATCCGATTTTGTCGCCGCCTGCGACCATGGCCGCAATGGCGGCGTTTCCCGGCACGATGCACATTCAAATCCAAGCGGCGATACGCGGCAACGCTAGGCTGCAACATCGCGCCGCCGAGTTTGGGGTCGACCCAAAGGCGTATGCGACGGTGATAAACGAGCAACCAACGGACGCGGCGGCCTACCTCGCCCTGTTGCACATTGCGCCCCGAGTGCACACCGTGCTGCTGGAGCCGACGCTGTTGGACGTGTACTGCGCCGGGCTTTTCCGCCGCCGCCGTGTGCGGAACGAGCGAGTCACGTGCGGCATGTCCATGCTGAATGCGGAGACGGGGCAAAGCGGCGTTTCTATTGGGCACGTTCGACCCGAAAGCTCGGCGCACAAGTGCGGCATCATCGCGGGCTGCGTACTGACCGCCGTGAACGGCGTCGACGTCCGGGGGTACACGAGCAACGCCACCTCCCGGTTGATTTTTAGGGAAATCGAAAAGCCGAGTGGCTGCTGGGACGAGTGGAGCGTTCGAGCGCATTGCGCCCGCAATAGCTTTACGCTGCCACCGCAACTTCCACGGGCAACGCCGACGCCGGCAACGCCGGCGCCTACCAGTGGAACGGTGTGGTTTCGCAGGGCCGCCGTCGCCCTTACTTACTTTGTGGCGACGGTGCCGAATCGCATGGCGCGCATTGAACCGCGGACGGAACGATGGTCTGCGATTTCGATGCTGCGGCGGGCGTGGGAGTTGGTCGATTCACTCGGGATTTCAGAGGCCGCTGTGGCCGTTGTCTACGACGCACGCAATGCGGAGCTGGCGGACGCGCTGCACCTTGAATTGAAGTCGAGAGCACGAGGCCGCGCATGCCGTGCGCGCGGGCGAGTAAGCGACCGCGTGACCGTCGAGTTTTACGTAGAAGACGACGACGGCGAACTTGCACGGCTGGTCAAAATAGCGCCTGCGCTTGTGCCGATTGACGGCGAGGACCTGAAGATTGCAGCCATGGAAGCGCTGCGCAACGCAAACTACGTTGTAATCGATTCGTTTGCGGACGCGCAGACCGCAAACAGCATCTTTAGCGCCGTCCACTGCCTGCAAAACGAAACCGATTAGTCCGCACCGTAATATATAGGCGTCGTTGGCATCGAGTCACTTAACCACAGGTATGTTGCGTGATGATTATAAATATGTGTCGAATCGGACCCTGCGACAATTTAACTTGGGGAGGCTTCTAGGACAAGGCACGTTTAACCGGGTGTACGAATTTAAAGATCCAGATCGCAAGGATGTAGTGTTACGGGTATCTAAAAAAATTTCGACCGCGAATGGAGACAAAAGAATACAGCATATGAAACGGGTACTACAAGATTTAAAACAAGCGGTCAAGCATTCACCGATTAAGGACATTTGCATTGCACCAATTGCACTTCAAATTCTCACACAAAAGGGACCAAAAGAAACCACGAAAACCATTTTGTGCACGGTCCCGCGCGGGTACGAAATTCTTACAAAACCAAACCGAATAAATTATACGCCGGAAGCAGTTACCAAGTTTTTTCAAAAGGCGTTAGAAAGCTCACGTTTTTTTGCGTGCACTGATTTAAAGGTCCCAAATTTAATGCTAACAAAAGACGGGCAAATCAAAATATATGACTTTGATGATTGCGTCGTTTATAATGGTATAGCCGACCCACGCAAACTTACACAGATAAAAGAAAATCAGAAACACAACGTATTTTTGACCAGCACGTACAGTTCGATCAAGTCTACATTTCTGCCGTCTACGGAAAGAAAAAAAAATTTTCCAATAAAAGGTATATTCAACTACAAGTTTAATTCCGCGACTCAATTACAATTTTTGATTGTTTTGGCATACACGTGCGTGTATCTGCAACTTTTAGCGATAAATAAATTTACGTCTGCAAACACATTCAAAGAGGCTTTCAGAAATAAAATGTACCACTGGAAAGGCACCACTCGCATTGCAACACACGAAGGTCTTTCTGCTGAAATGGTTAGTTTAATTTATGCGCAAAAGGAACAGTTTGCAACAATGCCAGAATTCACTGGTTTGCTGGCACAATTTAATGACCTTGCACAAGAAGCAATTGCAACCATAAGCGCCAACCGAAAGGCGCA
Organism: Pseudobdellovibrionaceae bacterium; assembly: GCA_002722705.1. Classification (GTDB taxonomy): domain Bacteria; phylum Bdellovibrionota; class UBA1018; order UBA1018; family UBA6935; genus UBA6935. Next base: position 46,475 of record PBMP01000004.1, read on the forward strand.
ATTTGTCGAGGTGTTTGCGCCATTTATTGACCTACCGCGCGCACTTTAAATTGATGGTCGTCAACACCGCCTCTTGCCCGTCACTCTTCGTCGGTTTTGGGGTGCTTTTCGGCTGGCTGAGTGTACACGTCGTCATCATCGCCGGTTTCGGCGAGTTTACGTTTGGCCTCGCGAGCTGCAAAAAACTCGAGGTCTTCGTCAGTGACGCCTGCGTCGGGCCCGCCGCCCCGCGGCGCCGGTGTGGCGTAAAGCTTTGCACCCGGGCCGTTTAAGTACACGCTGGTTGTAAAAAGCGTGTCGTTAACCCAGCTGGCCTGCACGCCCATTTGCAGCGACATGTGCCCCTTAAAAATCACACCGGTCTTGGTCGGTTTGGTCATTGCATTTAAAATCGGCAGCCACTGAAGCCGCCCTCCGTGTGACCAATCCTTGAGCGGTTTGCCGTCGGCCACCGTGAAGGCGTTAGACGCCACCGCGGCGTTGCTTGCCTCTAGCGCCACCCGCAGCGGGTGGTTTTCCTCAAACGCGTCGGAGACCGCCTCGCGGTCCGCGGCCGTCATTTCGCCCGACGGCGCGGTGGTGTACAGCTTAAACGTGAGCCAAGTCGAATTGCCCTCGGCCCCTCGGTTTTGCTTTGCCGGGCTAAAAAAGAAACGGCCGCGTTCGCCCGCCTCGCAGTTCAGGTCCTTCGCGACGCCGTCGTTGCCGACATGCTTGGCAAGCCCCTTTGGCAATGAGCCCGGAATCATTTCCTTGTGGTACTTGACGTAAGCCTTGGCCAGCTCACCGTCGGGTCCGTACAGCTTGTTAACGGTGGTCCAAAATTCATCAAGTTCCGGGGTGGCGTGCGACTCCTCGCACTGCAGGGAGATTGTAGTTTTCCCGTTCTCGTCGTTCAAAAACCCCGTCACTTCGAGAGGAGGCGACCGCAAGTCAACGTTGACGCCGTCGCTGGTTGTCTGCTTCAGCACCTTGCGACCGGTGTTTGTTTCTACCAACGTAAAGGTCACCGAGTCGACGGGCGCAAACTGGCCTGTCGACGACACCCATGCCTTGGTTTTGCGCCCGCCGAGGCCGGAAACGGCGCTCGCGTATTCGTCAGCGGAAAGTGGATCGGTGCAAGTTGTGGTAGCAGACATGACTACAATAATTGTGATTAATGCAAATGGCCGCGTTTAATGATCTGATCGCAAATCAAAGCCAGCGTGGCAGCTACTCGACCGACACGCGTAGCGGCGCGGCCCACCGCGGCGCTTGCGCGATGCCGGCGTTGCGTGATTCCATCGACAGCGTTTGCGCGTACAGTGACGTGTTTTTGAATTCTGCCGTGTTGTAAAACTGCACCGATTCGTCGGATGCAGGGCGCGGGATGCCGCCGATCCATCGAAACGACACAATTTCAATGCCGGGCAAATCGGCGGTTGCCAGCTGCTGAAGAAGTGCCCGCAGCGTCGAAGTCACGTCTTCTCGAAGCAGCTCCGTCTCCAATTTTGTAACGCACATCGTATGCACGGCCGAGTCCGCCAGGGCCTTTATCGTCCACTCGACATCGGCCGACTGTTTGTGCTGCGAGTACAGCGCGCGACTTTGGGTGCGATTCGACATTCTGTAGCGTATAGCGGCCGATGGAAAGATGATCACCGGGCTGCCAACCGTCGCGGCGCCAGCGCGGCACTGTAGTGCTTCAAACCCGTTGGGGTCGGACTTGCCGCGCACAATGGTTCGAGGGGCGGTAGGATAACAATTGATGGTAGTGACGGGCCACACGGCGTGCAGGCCTGACCCAATTTCGTTGGCGTACGACCACTTTCCAAACGCAACCTTCACACAGACTTCCTGCTCGGCAACATTTACCGTAATCGACGACGCAACCACAACGGCAGCAAACGCGCTCAAGCTAACCTTGCACCACAGCGTGTTTTCGTAAATGAAAGCGGCGACAAACCCAATCAAAGCCGCGAGGCCTATTTCCGCCAACATGGCCGATTAATTGTGCACTGATAGGGCGCATTTCCAATGAAGTGGCGGTTCACCCCCTCGGCTATTGCTGATTGCGTTTTGCTCGGTATACACGTGAACGACGTCGAGCCGCTTGTTCGGCACAGAGGCATTCAAACTGTTCGTTTGTCGCCGCAAGCCCGCCTTAAGATTATAGCGGGATTTCGCACAATACTGCGGGTCCGCGCAATCGTGCGCACTTCGCTGTTGGCGGCGGAGCAGGCGGCCACGCTAGACATCGGCGTTGCTGATATAATTCGCGTGCTTCGAACGTGCCCCAAACCCGGCGGCATCTTTGCGAACGACACCCTCAGCGTTGAGATTGACAAAGCCGGCACTGTATTGCACATAAAAAAAAATGCCACCCACCGTTGAAGCAGTGTGGGATCAACCGTACTGTCGCGCGTGTCAAGCGATGCTGTGCCATCGCATAAAGGCGTTTGTGGTAACAAATCCACACCCGGCGGCGAGTCGATTTATTTATGAACGGTTTTCCAATAGCACCGTTCGGCAGTACGCGTCTCGGCGGTGGAGAGGCCGAGCCAAGCCCTACGAATCGCAGTGTGCCTACTGCGTCGATTTCGCCTGTAACCCTCCGGTCGTACGGCCGCCCATTGCGCGGTTTGCGTTCCTGTTAAAAAACAAAAATGTGAGGAAACGGCTGGCAAACTCGTGGCTTAAACAAGTCCGCGTGTGCGACGTCAAGCTACACGAACTGGCTGCAAAACTTGAAAGATTTAAACACCTCGACGACATTGGCGCCGGACACGTTTTGGCCGAGATTGGAACAGTGGCCGCGAGACGCAGCGAAATCAAAACGGTTGAGAGCGCGACCATCGCCGCTTTAGAGCACCAAACGATTGAGAAAACGCCGTATTGCAAAGCGATTCGCGACGCACTCAAAAAGCTGCACGGCAGAATTTTTGAAGGCCTCACTAATAAGGCGTACTTTACCGAACTTGTCGAAATCATCATTGGCACCAAAAGCCCATGGTGCGCGACTTCTGTACAGCCATTGTCCACCTGCCACGGCACGCAATTCATGCCGCTGGTACAGGCGGAGGCGGCGCAATTCTTACGTGCTGGGGGAATCGCGATGGGCACGCCACTGTCGTTTCCGACCTCGACGGCGTGGAGCCGGCCGCCGCCTGTCACGATGTACAGGCTTCTTGGCCCGTCACCGGTCACCTGGTGCTACACCAGTGGTGCCCTGCCCGGCCCGGCCAGTGCGGGGTCGATGCAGTCGCCTTTGCCACGCCTGGCTCTTTTGCCGCCGTAATCACAAACGGCATTAGTTTGAGGTGGACGTTACAAGTGGGACGCGCGTCAAGCAAATGGGCGCAGTGGCCCCCGCCGCTGGCACCCCGAATTCCATCGCACTACCACGCGTTCAAAATGGCCATTTCGCCGTGGAACCACGTCGTCTACACGGATGGCTCCCGCGTGTGGTGCGGGGACCATCCGCCTACGGACCTTTTACGGCGCCAAAATCTGCACGGGCGACCCCGTGCGATGATGTTTGACTGCAAAGGCCGACTGTTTCTGGCAATTGACCGAATGGGTCGCCCAGCCACGATTGTGCGCGGGACGTTTGATTGCGACAGGCGGCTTGAGGCGGTGGAGCCCGTGTTCACGCTGGGCGGGGGCCTGGTCGCCGGGTTGTTTTTGGACGACCGCGCGCGGATCTGCGTCGTGATAACGATCAATGAGATCGCGTCGAGTGGATCCTGCGTGTACAAGCACAGCCGACAACCCGGCGCGGCACTACAGTTTTACTCCTGGACGCCGGCGCAGAAAGTGCACCAATATTGGGCCACGTTCACGCCGTATTTGCGGAAGACGCTTATGACTGTGCTGCTGGCGCTTTCGGGGTCAGGGGCGCGGTCGACGCAACTTGCCACGCTTCCGCCTGAAATCTGTCTGATTGTCCTATCTGCGGTGGCGCATTCTTTTGACGCGCGAGCTCATATTCCAGGGACCGAAAAAGCGCTTTGTTGGATTAAGAGATAAACAACCATCGCACACAGAAACACAACGCTACCGCGATAAAGCTATAAATCACGCACCACCACGCAAAGCAGCAGGTCGGGGGTTTAGAAACCCGCGAACTTGGTTCGCCGGCGACCGATTCAAAGCTGTGCGGGTACACGTCGAGCTCGACGCCCCGTTCGGTCGCGCGCATATCGACTCCGGCATTGAAATAATCCCGCAGCTCGGTCACGAACGAGTCGATTTCCTCCACGTGGTACGGCAGCGCCACTGTAACCATACCGGGCGCGGTGCCGCGGACCTCCATTCCGTTCGCGGCATGGTTTTTAACAATAAAGTCCGAAACTAGTTCTTCGGGCGACATGGTGGCGCCAAATGCCGTGCAAACACCAGGGTCGCGGAAAGTCCAATGCAGTTCGCCGCCACAATGTCCAAGGACATGGTAGAATGGGTTTCATGCCGGCTTGCGCAGCAGTGCGTCAACGCGGTCGTTGGAACGCCAGACGCGTTTGAAGCGGCAAAGACGGCCGCGGAACAGTACGGTCATCTTGCGTTCTTGTGGTCTGTCGACCGCGCGCCGCCGGCAAGGGTCACGGCGTCGGTCAACGCGTTGTCGACGCCTTCAACGGCCGCCTTTGCGATTGCGGCCGCAACACGGCCACCTGGCCGGTCGCGCCGCGCGGCTTTGTGGGAACTGACCCACCCCGAAGGCGACGGCGTGCGCATCATGTTTGAAGCTGTCAAGAAAAACCCGGACGTGCCCGTTGCACTTTGCGCCGCGATTTCCCCGGAATTCGTGGCAAGCCGGGCAAAATTGCTCGAAAAGCTGTGTTCCAAATTCGCAGTCACCCGTAAAGATCCATCAGCTGACGCGACGGAAACAGCCCTGGCACCGCGTGCCGCGCTGGGGGCCGGGCGCGTCCCACCCGTACCGGAGCATTGACCGCAAAGCGCGGGCCGGCCCTATTCACGCTGCTGACCAACCACATTGTCAGTACCACTTCATTGTGCGCGTACACCTTTGCGGTGGCGGTTGCAAGCAGCGACGCGACGTAACCAGATGGGTGCCGCAATTTGCATCGTGCTGCACGGGACGCCGCGTCGTTCATGGGCGCGATAAACCCAAACCCGGAAAGCGCGGGGTTGACCGAAATCCACCGTTCCGGTTTGGACCACTCCGTTGCGTTGATTGGGGCCGACACTGCAAACCGTTCCATGATCTTGGGGGGTGTTTGGTGCATCGGCGGCGGGGCTTGAGCGAATGCACGGATAAAGGTCGCGGTCGCGGCTTCCAGGTCATCTGGGCCCGTCTTGATGCGCACGGCGCTCTTCTCGCCCGCGCATGCCCAAAATTCGTAGGCATTGCCGTGGGAGCAACACATTGTCAAAAGCTCCGCCGAATGAAAATCGATTGTGCGGGGTCGCTCGCGCCCGTACAGAAACAGCGACTGCACGTCGTACGCGTTAGCAGCAAACGTTATGTGCGAATTTCGCGTGCTGTAGTACCGGCGCGTCCACTTTGCATCAACCTTTCCGCGTTTTTCGTACGTCGGTGAAATGACCGTCATTGTTTTGCTGTATTCTTGTATTTGTTTGGTAAATTCAAACCGATCGAGCCCAACAAACTCCAAAGCGCCGACCGTGGCTTGCGATGCCCTGTTCACAACAAACCGCATCGGTGACAGTTGCATCTCGCGCCACGAATTTGTCATTGATAAATACTTTCCAATTCCATTCGATTTCAGATCCAAGTTTTCAAACATTAACCGCAAAAATGTGGTCGGCCATTGAACCGTCTGCACATTAGTCCGCGAAATTACATACGCGCCGGCAATTGTCCCGACCAAAATTGTGTTAACTCGTTTGCAGAACACATCGATTTCTTTGTTGAAGTCAATGTCCTCGCCGCCGTCCTGCGCAGATAACGAAGCGCTCCGTACACGTTCCAGCGTCTCGTTAGTGATGCACGAAAGGACAAACTTGGCCACTGATGACGTGGTCGTTGCTGCGCCACCCGCTACTAAATCAAGCACTGCACTTGCAACATACGTGTTAAACAAGTTCCAAAGCTTGTCTTGTATGTAATTGCTGGGCGCTGTGTTTTTGTCCTGCATCCGATCGTTTACGTCGACCACTGACCCAAGGAGCTCGTCCGCGTACGCAACTGCGATGTACTGCATGTACGCGTTTTGCGGGACGCCCATTGCGCTATAGTACTCGTACACAACGGTCCACGTGTTTTTGGCCAAGCCGGTGACCCCAACAGGTCCGTGCGCCGCCAAAGCGGCGCAATACACGGCGCTGCTATCGTTTTGGTCCACGTGTTCAAACAAGTCATCAAGCACATTCTGCGGCGGCAACGGTGGATCAAGCATCAAAAAGCCAGATGTCCGCGACGCCATTTTTTCCGGGTAATTTTTCACAAGGTCAATCGCGCACACGTTTGGATACGTTCCGTCGCCATAAGCCAGCTCGAGCAGTTCTTTCGCATGCAGCGGAATCTTCCAAACCCGTGCAGTCTCAGGGGTGGCCGGCCTCATCGGCGCGGATGGATGCAAAAAGGGAAAGTTTCCAAGCATCTGCGAAGTCGATTCCCATTGTGGTTTAGTTGGGCTAGTTTGGGACGCAAAGATGACGTCGTTGGCGCGGGAGGCAGCAACCAACAAAGAACTGCTTTTGTTTCTGTTATAAAAAACGTGCCCGGGCTCTCCATCAAGCTTGTACGCGTGCACGTAGTTGGCGTTTGGCTGTTGCACAGCTGCTGCGCTCACGACAACAAAGTTTTGCTCAACGCTAAAAAGGTCGGAGTTTGACCCTGCAAGTTGTTTGGCGGAAAACGGCCCTATAAATGTTTGGCCGACCAAAAATTCCCAAACTACGCCGTACAGACTTTCAAACGGAAGCGAGATCAGCGCATCAAGACAACGGGTTTCTCGCGTCGCTGATGAAGGCGATACAAAACACAGAGCTGTGAATGGGTAATCGTCGGGGTTATTCAATGCCAATGCCCACGTCACGACTTGTTTTAAACGTTCTTGCTTTGCTGCATCGTCCTTTTCGTCGACGTACAAGTCTTTAATTGCAGTTTCGTTGTCGGTGCTCACGTTTTCCACGTCTGCAAACTGGTTCTGAATTACGGCATTAGGGGTGAGCTCGGCACTGACTCTAGCTAAAATTGCCAGCTGCATGTCGGTTAATAGGGGGCGGTGCAAAGCTGCAAATGCACGGCATCGTCGCTGCTCGGTAACGGGGCTCCGTGGATTATCACTAAATTCAAATGCAATCGACGCCACTTCGGCCGGGCACGTGGTCCGCAATCCCATGAGATCAACCCCAATGCTAACTGGCACCGGGCGCAAATCGGAGACCGCCGGAAGCGCCCAATGCATTTTGTCTTCAATACGAACCCCGCCGCTTCGCGACGGCTCGTAGGCCGTCACCGTGACTCTCGAATCGAATATTTCAATCCGGCCGGACCGTTGGTCAATATACGCCCACCCCAACGCGGCCATCGTGCACGTATGCGTCCAACTATCGACCCCGCGGCTAGCCGGCGATCCACATGCGGCCAAAATGTCCGGCCGTATGTTAAGATGTTGCATCGCGCGATGGCACTCGACGTAAGCGTCAACAGCATTGCCTGCAATTGAAAACGTGTATAAAAACGCCGGGTTGTACGCTTGCAAATCGACAACCGTTTCCTTGTAAAATCCAGCGGGCCAAAAACACAGCGGCGCCGACGAAACCCAGGCGGGCGATAGCTTCCGCCCGGCGCCGTCCGAATCCAAAATAAACGGTTTGGGGCCAATTACAAAGCGCTGGTTAAGTTGTTGCACCTCCATAAATGCGGTTCGTTTTGCCACCGATCGCGGCAGTGCCCGTGGCCTAGTAACGATTTCGCACGTCTCCATTGGAACTTGCACCGTTACCGCGGCAACGTTTTGCAATTGCAACGTGACAAGGTTGTCCTCAATATCATCGGTAATGTCGTACACCGTCCACAAAAGCCCGTTGTGGCGAACCAGCGGCCGTGGTTGCATTGCCACCAATCGGTCCCGTTCTTGATGGGTCCACGTCATGCTTCTGGTGCCTTACCGCAGTCCAACTTTGCTGCCAGCTCGTTTACCACGGGATCGGATTTGTTCAACGTTATCCACGCATAAAGGGCGTGCAAAGGAGTGTCGTAAAAGATTAGTTGACCGCGGTGCACCACGCCGCAGCCACCCGAGGCAATTTTGCGGCTCAGTGCAAATACTGCAGACTCTGATTCCTTGGCTTCCGCCAGTTCGGCGTTGACGTACAGGCGAGGAACGCCGCCCGTCAATTCCCGCAGCGTCACCGCTGCCGCAAAGTAGCCACGCAGATCGTGCGGACCCCAGTCAGCCGCAGACAAAACAGACCGCAGCGGCGTTTTGAGAATAGGCCGCATTGTTTCGTTGCAATCGGCACCTAAATAGGTTGCTGCGTGCGAATATGGCGGGAGGTCCCGGGGAACTAATGACGCCACGTCGAACGGAACAATTGCTTTTAAAACGGCAGACACGTATGAGTCCGCGTACGACTCGTACGTGCATTTTATTGCGTACGTTTTAACCAATGCAATCAAGGCTTCAATGTGGGAGCCATCGACCGCGGCTCCACGCTTCCGTGGCATTTTTTCGATAACGGTTTGCCGGTACAGCGCCGCCACAGTGGCGGGAGGGGTTGTTTTCTTTTGTACATCGCACACTACTTGCCAGCATTCGCGCTCATACGGTTCATTTTCGATGGCATGGATACTGAGAAACTCGGTCAATCTGGAAACAGGCGTGATGCCGGAGGCGACAGACAAAACGTCCAGCGCCGTAAACGCCCGTGTGGTAGCCATTTACAACGACCGGGCGGTGCTGCGGTCAAGCGAGCCCGCGGTAATTGTGCTCAAATTTCTGAGCGCCGGCGGAATAAGTTGGCACCTTCCAGTAATGACTGTCGGCGGCCGGACGTACGTGCCGACGATCCACCGGGGGCTGCGAAAGGTGAGCGTACAAATCGCGTCAAGCAACTTGGTCCCAAAACAAGACGCGATGGCGCTTCTTCGGTCAAAGTGCGCAGCGGCCCGGTACGCGGGGAAAGCGCCATTGATACGCCATCGCAAAGTCTGCGTCCTTCCTTTTCGGCCGTGGGCAAAGCCGGCCAAGGGGCTCGTGGCGCCGCCAGCGATTGTGAAATCGACGGGCCGCTGCGCGTACTGCAATTCAAACGACGCCAGCTGCGTTGCCGACGGAACGCCCCGGCCGACCCGCGGAAGGTTGCGCTCGAATGGGTCAAATTAGCCCCGCGCCCGCAAGATTTGTTTGAGGTTGTTCAGCACTGCGCGCTGCAACCGTGCACCGCGCCGGTTTTCGTTGCGTCACGTTACTGGCCAACGGGGTGCCAAGGGGACTTAGTCGATTTGCGGGCCGTTGCGGCCGAGGCGGCGCTGTACCTGCCGGTTGGGTGCAACTCCGCGCTGCCCAGAAACAGCAAAGTGGGGAATGCCGCTACAATGGCGCTGTGTGCTACGTCGCCACTGGCGGAGGGCCTACGCGCCGCGAGGCCTGATCTGTACTGGCTTGTCGCACACGCAATTTATCGCACCGTTGGCGAGGTGAACTCAGTTAATTTAAAGGAGGCGCTTCAAAATTCATGGCACTTTCAACCAGGAACGATTTCCTTCAAAACCTTTCTTACTGTCGCGCGGCAAGTAGAGGCGTCGCCCGCAACACCAGGATCCGACATTGTCCTTGGTGGTTACCCGGCCGCTGCACTGGCGCTTCGCGACAAGTGCGTTATATTTTCAACTCTTTTTTTTGGTACCCCGCAGTGGTGCAAACAGATTCCTTCGTGCGCGCCGGCTGCCCTGCGCAACTTGAACTTCAATGCCTAACAGCGCCGCCGTCAAGGCATTTTTTGCCACGCGTTTAAAACAACCGCGGTTGACCGCACAATACAAACGCAATGGGCGGGTGTCAGTTATTGTCAGGGTGACCAGCGGACATATTACATTTCCCACTTCGTATGACGGCGCAAACTGCGTCCTAATCAGCGCCAAGCGGCCGCTCCCGGGCCGCCTGACGGTTGTTCAGTTGCTTTTACGAGGGAAAACCGGCATTTGCGTCAAACACTTTGGCCAACACGACACCTTTGCTGCAATTGAAAAGAAGCGCTACCTTGGCCGCACGGTGGCGATTGATTTTGCCGGGGATGTCCGCTTGGCGGGAAAACAGGTGTTTGTGTGACGTATCGGTATATAACAAAATGCAAGTGTTTGATGTCAATAACAACGATGATGCAGCGTTGTCACAGCCTTGTCGCTAACGGATCTGCGGTGCACGCAATTATGCCCTCGTCGTCGTTTTCGCACGCACCATCCGCCGGCCCGGTGGAACTGGGAAACGTAGACCCAATTTTCTTGACCGCGGCCGTTGCGGCTGCTGCGTTATGGAACAACTACCTGCCTCGACGGCCAGGAGCGCAGCAGCGATTTAATGTCACCGCTAGCCCGCTTCCGGGAAACGTGGTCGGCGAAATCTGGATTCCCTGCGGCGCCACGTGTAACGTCACAATCGACCCGTCGTACAACGCGTACACCAACGTTTTACTTCACGAATTTGGGCACGGACTGGGGCTCCCAGCAGGAAGCGTTTCTACAAAGTACCCAGGGCTTACGGTCGATGCGGAGGGAAATCACTGGGTACCCGGGGACATTGATCCAAACGAAATTATGACTTCAATTTTATCGCCAAACCCCTACCTTTCAAAATACACCTTGGACGCAATCAGTCCACACAACCATTTAGGTTGTTACTACGACTACGAGTGCCACGAACACGAGTGCATCGGACTTTCCGCGTACGCGCCCGGCAAATGCGCTGACACCTTAGTGTACGACGGAACCGCAGCTGCCTTTCTTTTCGTGGTTTTCTTTTTGTCGATATTGTGCATAACCTTAATAGGGATATCGTGCATCAGTGAAAACAGACCTCCCAAGTATGACCCACTTGGGGCCCTTTAACTCGGAGATCGACGGCTCGCTCGACCCGTTCCAACGAGACGCCAAATGCGTCGTAAAACCGGCCGGTGCAAGGCATTCGCAATCCACGTCTGGCCCCCCGCGAAACCCGCTGCTTTCGCAGCTAGATGGAAGCGTGAGCGCAAAAGACATGCTGCGGTGGGCAACTATTTTGAGCACGGCGCCAAACGGCATGCCCGCGGTCGTCGTGGTCTACCTGGCGTTTGTGTACTACTACGCGACCCGAGCTTCAGCAGCGTGGTGCAGCGCGCACGCGAAAAAGTTCTCGAAAAACGTACGCACTGCGGTCGAGGCCATGTTTCCCAAGTTTGGAGATGTCATCATTGCTCGCGCCGTGAAAGAACCGATGCCGTGGTCCTTTCGCTCGGGAGCTCGCGACGGGCGACCATCGTGCATGATCTTGGCAGAAATCGCCGGGCTGAAGCGCGCGGTCAATTTGCCCGAAGACGGCGCAAACATTGTCACGTACGTTGAAATTAATGAGTATGCGGCACTTCCGTTTCGCGGGTACATGCAGCGCATTGTTCAACACATCGGATGCGCGGAAGCGATCGGGTATGCGTGCGTTTCGACGGTGAAACCATGGTTTGATGACCCAGATGCTTCGGAGGCTGAAGTACGCCGCCTTCAGCAGCTTGCCCGAAAAGCCGGGATGAAGGCAATTTTGCAGCCGCTGCTAGGACTTCGAGTCGATATCAAACGGCCGATCGGCATTGCGTTGTGGGCGCCAATTTTGCAAGTCCGCGCGCCGCCGTGTCCTATTCCGGACCTTCGGCGAATGCAGATAATCAAGGCAGCGCAGCTGTTCCGAGCGTGTACCCCAAAACGAGGGCACGTTACGGTGTTGCCCGGATTGGACACGATGACGGAGCACATGCTGAAACGAGTCATTGAAGCTGGGCGCGCGTGGTACGGAACCGGCCCGAATCAAATCATGTGGATGGCACGAATTACCGGGATGACGTCGACGGGATTGTCCGACACCGGGACCGTTTTTACCGTGCTTGGCAACATTGTCATGACTACTGCCTTTACCCACGTGATGGCGCTTTTGACGAAACGCCGGTTACGGATTGATTTGTACCCAGCTAGCTCGCGCTCTGCGGTGACAAAGGCTAAAGATATTGCGCCGTTTCGGTTTGAATGGCAAGCACTCAACACAATTCCAATAGTAACTGGGAGCTATGCCGAAGTGCGAATCAATCGAGCCGAAGCAGTTACGTGGGAATTTCTACATTTGGCAGCCGAAAGAGGCGCTCGATGTATACGCTTGATTGGCATGACCGCCGTCGACTCGACAAGTTTTACTTGGAATTCCCTCGTCTCGGGCGAATTTGCAGATCTCGTTGGCGATCAGATCAAAGTGCACAACACGCTGCTTACAAGCAAGTATACAAGCACCACCGACGTCCACGAGGCAGTGCGCAAGGAAAGCCTCGATGTCACCGTGGCTAAGCATGTCCTACCAGAAACCATTCCGGTCTTGTGCAAGCTTCGCGGAACGGCGTTGCCCACGCGACCTAAATACATCGCTACAGCAGCTGCGACGATGGAGGAGTTGCAGAAAGCATTCGCCGCAACCGGTATGCGGAAACGGCACGTTGAATCGATCGCCGCTTCCGCCGACGGAGGCGCCGCAAAGCGCCCATGTGCGTCCGAGTAGGCGATTGCTTGGCTCGCATTGAATCCTTGTCGAGTGAATATACGTCCTAATAGGGAGTATTTAACTGGAAGCCGGTACAGGTATACTGCCGAGGTCCACAACGGCGGCAATAATTACGGGAGAATCCTTAGTATACACCCTAACAGTGTGTCGATTGGATAGACTGCGCCGCCGAAGCTGCTCTGATTGAACTGTGCCCTACGGATGTAATTATAATGCCAAGTCCACAAATGACGATGTTCGTGCTATTCTCTGCGCCGCTGCTTCTCGAAACCGTTCTACCACGCCGCCCTTCGATTCCTTTTTAACTACCCGTTTTAAGGCATCCACTAAGTCTCCGTTTTTGTCATTTGTGAAGTATTGGTTTGCTGCGTACCCAGCCAACATTAATACGGCTGCCTGCTCGATCATGCCCAGCAGTTTTGTCTGATCAATCACGCCACCTGCGTACAATCCAGTAAAAACGGCTGCACCACTAAGCGCAGACACCGCAATGCGAACAACCGTTTCGTCGCCATACCCCTGAAGCCTTGGTATCCGTTCTTTTAGTTGATTCGCAAGCCACGCGGTAAAGTCATCTGTCGGCTCTAGTGACGATCTTTGTGGAGCGGAGATATCACGATCAGAAGCAATAAGAAATTTCAAGATTTGCATAAAAACGGCGTCGATGTTTTTTTCAGGCGCTAATTTCTTCAATGTTAGTGTAAAAGCAAAGTCACTTCCTTCCAACTTGTGTGTTGCAATCATTTGCGGTATGAATTTATGTATCCATTGTTTCGAATCTGATCCTTGTACGTCCATTACTTCGACTTCAATGCTCTTTGTTCCACCTACTGCTTGCACAAACCATACTTGGCCCTCTTTAAATGGCAACGTGTTACCGTCTTTTGGTTGAAACACATATGATGTTGTGTCGTTTTCAAACGTGCACTGTTTGAGCAAATCCTTCACCTCATTATTAAACTCTCGCGCCGCCGCTTCAACGATTATCTCTAGTTTTTCTTCGGGAAGAGCATCTGCCATTTTTGGGCTATTAAGCTTACAACACCTTTACCGCCAAAAATATATACGCGCGCTGGCAATTTTAGCGACCATGTCGTCGTGGCTATCGTCTTGGCCAACATCAACGGCGATCTTAAGCCGCTTGCAAAACGCGTGGATTGAGGAACCGCCGCCCGAAGATGAATTAACGCAACTGCGCCGAGTGGCTCGAAACCATGCGTTTGCTGTATGGCAAGAAGATTCAACACATCCGTGGCTCAATTCGGAATGGAAGCAGGACGCAGCAACGGACAACTTTTTGGACATATTTACTAAACCGCCAGGAAACAACCACACCAATAGACAGTACACACCCGAAAACGCCGGCAACGTAATTTCATTACAGAATCAATTACTTGACGAGCAAGTGTACGCGGAACGGCCTGTAAAATTTGTAGCCGAGTGTTTTATTGGAGGAGAAAAGTTTGACGCAACACCAACGGACAAGTGCCTATCGTTTGCCTATGATTTGGAACTTTTTTGCTCGATTCCCTTTAACCCAAACGATCCATTAGAGCCGACTAAAATTGATGACGCCAACACAGAGCTAATTAAACGGCTCGACTTAACTGCACAAGAGCAATTTTTGGTCAATCCAGGCGATGCTGACATTGACCGTTATCGTTTAAAGCAAATTAATCGCAACCTCGGCGCAGCGCAACAACTTTTGGTACAAAATTTAACCGAAGCTGCAAATCGTGGACAAGCGCTAGAAAGATTGGATGGCAAAGCAAAAACAATTGCAAGCGAAGCCCGACGTTACAAGGCGGCCGCTAAATCAAGCGCGCAACCCCCACTTCCAGCGCATGTAGTCGCTGCCGTGGTCGGTTTAATAATTGCACTCCGGCTGCCAAAAACCACTATTGCCCTGTTTTTGGCGCTGGCCGTGTTACTAAAACCACGACCGGTGGCGCAATCCTTTGTTGATCTTGCGTCGTAAATTTAAGCATCACCGCAGATTAGCCAGCCGGCGTATCAATCGTTCGGCATTGGCTGCCGCGAGGGGGCTGGCAATCGAGCCTTGGGACAGCTTTAACGGCGGCGGCCCACGCCACAGCGGGTACCGCGGTAAGCGCTGCGATAAATGTTCCACGTCTGCGGGAACATCGCCGTGGTCCCAAAGCTGGCTTTCAGTTGCAAAGCGCCGACAGCATCGCCGGCACACAAATTTTTTGGTTTGACTTAAAGGCGCGCACCACCGCTGTGAATCGCTAACCGAAAGTTGTGCAAATTGGGATTCCGCCAATTCCGCTGCCGGGTTGCTTGTGCGTATGGGCCCGCACATGCCGTTACTCCATACGTTAACGGACAGCTTCAGCCCCGCGCCACCAACATCGACCACCCGTATGCTGTTACTTGGAACCTCCATCCGGGTCATGCGCCCCCCCAACGAAATGGCGTGAACAATGGTCGTTTCGGCAGCAGCAATTGCCATTTTATTTCGGTAAAATGCGATTGCAGCGCCTGCCCAGCATTTGTACCGCTGGCGGCGGATGGTGTCCCGCGTTGTCAGTTTTAAAGCGCCGCAGCCCAATTTCCGAGCCATTGCGTCAATCACCCTCTTGTCCGTCAACCGCAACGCGCCGCCGCGTGCAAGCACGATTCGTGGTTCCGGAGTAGTAACTCGGACCGACGTTTCGGCTGGGGATCTGCCGCCAGCCGGGCTCATCGTCATGTTGTTGCGGTTTGCTATATGACTTGACCCAAACACATCTCGCGGCACTACGCACAATGAACGCTTCTCGTAATGATAGCCTACGAAAGGCGCTTCCGCGGTGGTGCGGCAACAACGTCCGAACGGCCGACGCCCTCGGAGGACGTGTTATGGCATATGCCGATTCAAAAAAACAGCTGTCCGTCCGGGCGCTTCAAACGGTCGGGGCGCAATTCGAAAAGACCGTTTCCATAATTGCCGATAGCAGCCCAAGTGTAATGTTTCGCGACAACGACGAAACGTCGGCCACACCGTCGCCACTGCAAAGCGACGACGTTCGAAGCCAGCTTATGCAGCTCTTGCCGCCATCGGCGGTCGTGCGCGTGTCTGAATTGCCGCCAAAAGTGTCGGGTCCGGTCGCCACGCTGGTACTTGAGCTCAAAGCGGGCTCCACGTTGTCATCCGAATTGTGCGCGCGACTTTTGTGCACCCCGCGAGTTGTGGACGTGAAAGTGAGCGGAACTAAAATTTACGTTATGCAAGCAAAGCCCTCACAAGTGCGCACTTCACTTGATTACATCGGAAACGCCCATGGCTTCCGCGTGCGAGAGCGGCCTGCGGGCAAAGCGCCGGCGCGCAAACGCCGAAAGCTTCGACGAAAGCCAGTGGGAAAAGCTGTACGCCGATGGGGTGGCGCGGGATTTGGCCGATCGTAGTGGAGCCCCGAAACCCGCGCTGACCATTTCAGCCGAGTTTCAAGAGTATATCCAAAAAGCCAACCTCGATCGGCGCCGAGGAAAGACGTTTTGGTCGGAGCTGCCAAAGTCAACAAAGGAATTTGAAAACAAATGCCGCCTTATTGTTCGCGCGCTGCGAAACAAGAAGTCGGCGAGCTCTTCGATGCAAAAAGACAAGGAACAGCGCTTGAAGGACAAGACTGCCATTTCTCGCTTGACAGCAACGTTGGCGGAGGCAAAAGAAACCGTTAAAAATTTGGAACTTATTTGTCAGGTGCACAGCGTTGCAGCCGAGTCCGCGCGACCTGTTAGAACAACGTCGATTACGGGCGAGGAAGCGGTGGAGCTTTTACGGATGCACCAGCCATCGCAACACCCGGTCAGACCGATGGCAAACACGCTGTACGAGTGCGGCGGCAACATTATTAAAGAGTTGGGATCACTGACGGACGCCGCTACCATAAGCTCTTCCATCGTGTCAGATGGTCGCACAGGCGTTGTTTTCATTGGCCCAGATCACAAAACAAAAGAACTTGCAAACGAGTTAGGCGCGAGTAAACTCGGGCTGTGATTTTCCCGTATTCAAGCCACGATTGCGGCCAATGTCGATACGCCGGTGATTGCAATGGGAAGGACTTCCGTTGGAAAGCCGCTACAGCCATACACACTTGGAGCGTCGTGGAGAAAGGCGTACGCAGCAACAAACGCAATAGCTCGCGTAGCAGAGGTTCGATCGTAACAACTTGACTTGGCAAATGCAGCTCGAAGCGCAGGGTAGTAATGCATTGCAAAATTGCCTGTTATGTAAAGAGCGGGATGGTTATCATCGAATGCATTTGATAAGAGCGTGCACCCTAGAATGGACATCGCAATGACGCCTATGGCAACCGTGTAGGTCAAAACCCTGAACGAACCAACAAACATGTCCGCCATTCGCGGTTGGTTTCCGGCCGCATCGAGCGCAATAATCGCATCAAAAAAGGAGAGCGAAAGCAACGACCACCACGTCAAATGTTGAATCACCTCGTCAACTTCGTGAAGCACAGCGGCCGCCAAAAGCACATAAACCTCGATGCCACACCAAGCCGCGCCCGAAAAGGGCAAGTGGCACAGAACAAAAATCCCGGCGGATCCATCGCCAACGGCATCCCAGATGACGCGATCCGATGATATCGCAGCAGACGTAACCACTGCTGCAATGTGTACCAAAAGAACAACGCCAGCAATCGACTTACGCGTGGTCGGGACATACTCTGTGTTTAACCCCCACCCAAGCGCGCACCACGCCACTATAACAGCTTGAATTGTGCGTATCGAACTTTTGTCGCGATCGTAGAGGCGAGCTGCCCATGCTGCCCAACCTAGCACTGCGACCGGTAATGCGGCACCGCGGCGGTCGGTGATTGCCCCGACAGAAATGGCAAAAAATAATCCAAACGCCAGAAAAACGTCGTCAGAGTCCATAGTATACACTTGTCCGCGCACTCGCGCGGCTAGCGTATATACGATTGTTTTAAATCCCCGCGGCCAATGTGGGGCGTCGTTTTTGTGGCAGTGACCTCGCGGGGAGCGCTGCTTTCCGGAGCAGGGCCCTGCAACGCCGCTGCCGCGTACTGGAATCGCTACGCGCCCACAAGTTCCCTCAACGGAAATTTTGCGTGCGCGTCACTAACGGCACCAGAGGCTGTACTTGAACTGGTCGCAGCGGTCGCGCCACACGCAGTTACCGCAGACGCGTGCGACGCCGTCACAGCTGTCGTGCAGACACTCGATCCACGCACAGCCTTAAACACGTGTAATTCCACAACGTTGTGCGCAGATCAGCTTACCTGCATTGTGGACTCAGGGCACTGCGGTTACTGCGCTCCAAAACAACTTACGCCCTCGCACAAACCGTGCTTTTCGGGTGGAGTGGTGTCTTGCAAAAGCTTGACATACAACGGTATTGCTGCCGGAATTGGCCTACTTTTGTCAATCTTGACAAGATGATGTCAGATTGGAAAATGTTGACAAACCTCCCAGTAGCCGGTACCTCGCATTCTAGCGAGGTGCCTGTGCCCTTTGCTGTCAAAACACCTACCTTTCCAAGTACGCTTCCGGCAGAAGCATACGTCCCAAAACCAAACCTGGCGGCCGTTCTTGTGGAGGGCATGTGGGTGTTTGAAAGCGCGGTCAAAAAGGGTTGGGAGCGGCCGGGCCCATCGGAACGGACGCTGAAATGTGGGCAGCACATTTTTTTGGAGTACAATCGCAGCGATGCAAAGATTTGGTCTGGCGTCCCGCTACCAAAGTTGCACCTTTCAAAAGTTCCAGGGGACTGTGTGTACGCGGGGGTGCTTCACGACGACCAAGCAAGGATTCGCGTGTCCGATGACATGACGTCAATAATTGTGCGCGTAAATGGGCGCGTACCACCTAACCCCGACACAACTCCCGCATCCATCATTGTACCAGTAAGGGAGGTGGCTAAAAGCGTTTTCAATCTAGAGCCCGCTGGGTATCTGAACCATTTTTGTTACGACGATGACGACGGCACACCGTAGCTCGCTTGCTTTGATGCCATTAAAATATTTTGCACTGGCCATTGAAACGCCGGATGGGAAGATTGAACGCATGCCGTTGAATTTTGAGCCCCAAACCAGAATCACCGTGTACGCAACAACACGCATGACAATGTCTGTGCTGTGCGCGATGGTGGCAAAAGACAACTCTCTGCGCAAGACGGCTGTTAACGCGTACCTTAGGGGATTTGCAAACGTGTGGAAACTTCAGGTGATTGTTCATGCATGCAACTTAATACCCTATTTAACCGGCATCAAGAACAAACGCATTTCAAAGTTTCCGCTCGTGTGGCAGCCCCGCACAATTGTCGGTATAGTCGCGCAAACAGGCGCCACAGTTAATCTTGGTGTACTTCCGTGCAAATCCGATATTACGGATTTTTGCGCGTTTGAATACCCGCCGCACGATGAAAGCATACAAGCTTGTGTGGTGGCAAGCTCGCTGCTGGACGGTTGCCTCACGCCAGACTGCAAAGGGGCGGTGTGGGGAAGCTACAACTTGTGCTCAAGCTGCGTCATGCGATACAAATGCCTTTCTTGATTACAAATTTAAAACTGCTTTCATTTCCGCGATAGTGTCGTCCAATTCTACTTGTTTTAGATCTGCAAAAAAATCGTCGGCGTGTCTGTTGCAGCTTGTAAGCGCATTACGAAGTGCCCCCCTGTCGAGCAAAAGCTTTACGACGTCCGGCAACCCGTGTTTTACCGCCAAGTGCAAAGGGTATATTACGCAACCCCGAGCGGTATGGGGTTCGTTAGGGTCGGCGCCGGCGTCGAGGGCGTTGCGCACAAACTCAACCTCATTGTTGGTCGCGTGTCGAATAACAAAGCAGAGCCACGGACTTCCATAGTACGGGGGTGAGTTGGGTAAATATGCACGCTGCAAATCAAGCGTTTGGGGAACGGTTTGAGGCAGCCCGCAAAACACGGCGTCTACCGCGGTTGACATGTCTGAGTCCATAACCAGCCCAAAGGTGGTGTGGGCACCCACAAATGTATTTGGGTTTAGTGCGGCCTTGAGCCAATGCCACCATGGTGCACTTGTCATGGGGATGGACACTAATGTCGGGCATTGGAACCGCTTGGGCATTGCTCGCGTTGGCGGCCACATCTATTTGGCCCAACGTTTTGAGCGTTAATCACCAATACGTGTTTTTGTGGTTAAGTGTCCCTGCTGGAGGTCTGGTGATTGTTTCGTACGGCTTAATTTATTGTCTATCAGCAGCAGAAAACGGGCTAAACATTGCAAAAGAAGGATTGTACCGTACTTATCCAAAATTACTTAAAGCGTTCTGGGTCATCACCGCAACGGCGTATCTTTACTTGTATGCCCTTTGTGCGCACAATGCTGACGCCATAAACAACGATTTGATGCGATTTGCGATTCTTTTATTTACCTGGTTCCCGCTAAGCGCAATGGCGTGGGCATTGGCAGTGTGGGACGACACCACCGAAACCAACGGCATTGCTTGTGTGCGAGTGACCGCTGCGTTGTCGCTGGGCTTTGTGTTGTTGGCCGGCCGAATCTCAGACGAATACGTTTGGTTGCAGTGGATTGCGGTTGGCGTGATCGTGATTCAACACGTCGTAATCGACGCAATTGTGTGGGTGCGAATGCTCGAGCAGCGGGAACCGTTTAACGCGCACGCGTACGCCGCAATGGTGCACATTGGCTCGGCTGTTGCAATCTATATCTACGGAATGGAAAAATCAAATTACGAAACTAGATTTTATCAGTTTCCGGTAAAATTGGACGATATTTCCGACTTCGATCCGTATAGGTGGCAGTACGTGTGCAGAAACCAAACATTATCCACTTGCGGCGACGACGACAAGAATTTCTCTATTGAGGGACGGTACGACCACAATTTGTACGTGCATACGCTGGTACTTACGTCGGCGTTTGCAGCATGGTCTGGATTCTGGCACGTCGTCGCTGCCGGCACCAGCCCAGACGTAGCGCGCAAGATAAAATGGATAGACTACGCTGGTTCGGCCCCAATGATGTTAATTGTCATTTCTTTGCAATACGGGCACCACAAGCTGTCGGGCATTGTAATTGCACCGATAGTGCTCGGGCTGCTGATTTTGTGGGCGGGACAAAAGAGAGAATCCCCCAACGGTGTCCCCCCAGCATGGTTTCTAATGTCGCTCGCAATTTACGCGCTGGTTTGGGTTCCGTCGGGCCATACTTTTAATTTATCGTTTGGAAAGGCGCAGGAACCCGTTATTACAGAAACCGAGATTTCACCCGGGTTGGGCGAACCACCAAAATTCGTTTGGGCGTTTTACGCCATTACTGTTGCACTTTTCTCTTCTTTTCCCGTGGTTTACGCGCTCCAAATTTGGCACGCCCTTGATGAAAACACAGAGGAAAAGGCATACATTGGTCTGAGCCTTATCGCAAAACTGACGCTGCACCTTTACATTGGGTTAACTGTTATTGCCAGCGCTGGCACACTTGATGAAACTAAAATTACAACAATGGACACGCTATTACCAGGGTTGATCGGCACCGGTGTCATCGTGTTTTTCGTCTCTTTTTTGGTGCGGTACGCAAAACTAGACGAGCCCTGGCCAAAATACACGGTGGTGTACAATCAAGCCCAAGGTGTATACGAAGGATTTTTAATGGTCGAAACAAAAACTGCTAAATTACCTGGCGCGTTTCTTCAAATCTCAGCAGTGGCTTGAGTGTTTACTGCTCTTTCTTTTCGGTCGGCGCCGACTTAATGTGCGTGTGCTGGTGGGTGTGAGTAACGCCGGGCAAGGTTTTTAAATCTAACCCATCGCCCTTAACCTTGTTTGCAATCGAAAGCAAAAGGGCAACTACGAAGATAAGCACAATCAGAAAGAAAATGACAGTTATTTCCCGCATTTTGCCGGCCCAGTGATTGTTCTGTGCGATCAGTGGCGCCAGCGCATATTGTCCAAACACCGAAGAAACGTTGACCACCCTAACATTCTTCGAGGTAAAATTGCCCTGCAAATCAACGCTGTTCCGTTTCGATTCGTACAAAAGAATTGTACAGGCGCTATCACATTCAATTGTGTTTTGTGCTTTGCCTTTGACTCTTGAAATCGCAGCAACAAATGGGGCAGAAAGGTCACCGGCCAATTTTACTTGCATCCCAGTTATGTCGAGCTCGATTCGCGAGAGGCTCCCGCCAATTTCATCCATTCCGATTGCAGCCACGGCCATATGTTTAGATTCAAGTTTGATCGAAACCCGCGAATCCGCCGCTGATTTTCCTTCAAAATGAATTGCCGCTCCTCCAAATCCACTGTCACAGCCCGTGTTATCGACCGCCAACGTTTGCTCAATCTGGAACTTTTCATTGCCGACAATAAAGACGGGACACATGCCATACTTTTGGCTCGGCGGCGGAACAATAATCGCGGTCCCATCCAGAGTTAGCACGCGGACGTTAGGCTCCTCAATCGTGTTTAAACGCGTCGTTATAGTAGGTCCAAAAAACCGTTCCGGAAAACACTGCCCTGGGTTGGTGTCGCCGTTGCGCACACCGGCAACTGACGATGGACCAGAACGTTCGCCGTCATCGCATTCTCGCAAAGTTTCAAAGGTTTTTAATTCCGTTTTTATTTGCGCCAGTGCATTTGTTACATTGAGCACACTTTCCAAGGAAATGTAGTCCATTAGTGCTCTGCACGGAAAGGCGTCAGCACGAAGGTGCTGCGCTTGGTGGTCCGACATCGAATACCCCGTTTCAACTAGTTTTGCAATGCTGTTTCCGCACTGCAAAACGCTCAAAACATTCCAGTGGATTGGGGATATTAGCACTAAGGCACCCGCCGGAATATTCATCTTTTGAAACGTAAGGTAATCTGGATCTCCGTCAATAAAAAGGCACAACTTGGTGGTTGGGTTGCACGCGCGTTCGCGGCGAAGCAAAGTGTGTCCAAAGTTTAACTGATTGACCGTGGATGCATGTAACAGACAAAATGACTCGCGATCAGCCCCCAACGGATCCCGTTCGCAGTGAGTGTATTCACCTCGAAACTGTTCACAATAGGTGTATAACGTTTCGTCTGCCAGGTACGAGAGGCCGCCGTTGAAATAAGACTTTGGTAGATCATTATAGTGAAAATACCTTTCACGATCTTCATCAGTTAACGTGTTACGATGAGCGCGGCCATATGGTGGGCGCAGGCACGTGCCTGGATACGTCACAACATGAACTTTATTGTTCGGCGACACAGCGCCAAACTGCTCCGTCAAATGAGTCGTGTCAAAATCACTGCCCCAGTTTCCAATGTTGCTGATTAATGTAATCAAGTCGTCTTGAACGGGAGCTCCAGCACGCATAAAAAATTTCAAAAAGTCGGCTTGCCTAGTCTTAATATCGCCAAGTGGGTCGCGTTCTATTGCTTTGATGTTGACACCCCGATTTGATCCCAAAAACAACCCCAACGGAAAGGACTGACCAGGAATTGCCGTTGGCCATGTCCACCCGCATACAACGCAATCAAACGAATCGTCGTTTGGTGCCTCGCCGATACACTTTGGAAGCACATTTGTTTCCGCGTCCGCAGTGTATCGCTCGCATGCGTAAACGGGGGACTGCCCCCCGCAAGTGCACATTTGAGGTTGCGGGTCGTTTGGTTCGCTCACAAAGTACGGACGACCAGTATAATCTTTCGGAACAAATCGTTCGTCAGTTGTTGTGTGAGACACATCGGCTAACGGCGGTCCACGTACGGACGGATCTAAATTTCCACCAGCAGCAGCAGCATCCTGCTCAGCGGGCTTATTGGAGGCGCAAACAGACAAATGCACGCCAGTCACGACGAACTGCTGCGGACCCTCGGGCGTCTGTGTAAACCCCTTGGGACTGACAATGTCCAATTTTGGCCGCTGCATTTTTCGCAGTTTGTTGTCGTACGTTGGCATGTAGTTTGGGCTATCGACAATGTCAGGACTAATTTGTCCACACTGCGCTTCATTGATTGCCGTTCCTGGTCTCCAGCCATCAAAATAATTGACCCACCGAAACTCAGGCGTTTCAGTTCGGGCCCAGTCGCCGTTTCTGGTCCCATCGGACGTGCGAAAATTTGGCTGCTGGTTGCGCCACGTTGAATCGGTTGCGCAGCATTTTATGTATAAAACGGGCTTGTTGTTAAAACGGCTAAGTGCATTCAACGGCATTGTAGCACCCTGCCACTTTGTGGCCATGTAATCAGAATCATAACTTGGAAATTCGCAACGACAAGCGTACAGCGAATTGATAAATGTCTCACTTTGCATTGTAACCATGTCCTCTCTTTTGTTCCAAAATGGCACCTGCATGTTTCCAACCGTGTTAACAAACATTGGCCCCGTTTGACCAGATGGGTAATTTGGCCACTTACTGTCGCTTGCGTAGCACGTGTAACACGGGTTCTTTTTTTTTCCATCGGAACCCATCGTTCGACGCGGATTGACTACGGGTCCAACATTTGGTCGACTTGGGTCCAAATTGTCCGTGTAACAGTTGGCAATTTTGCGGTTGTCAAAAAACTGAGTTGTAACCTTACTACTTAACGTACTTGCACAGCTTGAATGGTACTGACTTTGATCGGCTTCATCGCACACATATGGATCATCGCACCAAAGTGCTACAAAGGGGGCTTGCCCTTCGTGGCAAGCATCTGGAAATCCGCCCGTTTCGTTGCTGTTGTGATTGTAAAACTCCCATGCTGGATTTATAAAGTGGTCCCCCTGCGCCCACAAATCTGGCCGCGCGCGGGCCCTCGGCTTGGGCCCAAGGTATTTATACGTTTCCCCTAAAATTAGGCCTGGGGTGTATAAATTATGGCGATCATTTAAGGGATCATTGCTCGTGTATTCGGAACCATCGGCTTCCTGAATACAAGCATTTTCTTGATAAAAGTTGGTATGCTCCGCAACCTCGTGAGTCCATACGCTCATCGTACAAGTTCGACTTAGCGGCAACTTGGGTTTGTTTGTACCATCAGTATTTGCTTTTGGTTTGCAAAATTTGTCATAAGGCGAAAAGCCGCGTTCTTCAACATAGTTTGGGTCTCCAGCGATTTCTCGCAAAACATACTGACTGGCTTCATAGTGGTCAAAGTAGCACATGTCTTTGTACGGCGTTTCAAAAAGGCACGTGTTTTCTGCAACCGACCACCCTTCCCATGCTTGTGCACGCTTAAAATCAACCCAGAGACTGCTATCGCATGGATCGTTAAACTTAATTTCGTTAAATCGCTGTGTGCGATCTCCTTTGCACGATCCCTGCCGTACCGCATTATAGGCCACATCTACTTTTTCTTTGTTAGAAACTTCTTTTTCTTTCGATTTGAAATCCACCGTGCATATTTCTTTTGAGATATCCACTGCCGGATCGTTGACATTTAACACCTCTTTTGGAACATACGGAATATTAACTTGCTTCGGATTGTGAAAAAAATAGCTGCTAGGTACATATCTGTCCTTGTTTTGCATCCCAATCGTAGGCCGCGTAAAATGGTACAATTGCACTTCTTCTCCATCGCGCGACGTTTTGAAATCCATTTGCATGCTGCTTTTCGATTCCCCGCATGTGTGCGTTCGCACTTTTGTGTACGTTAGCGGCCGGCATTTTTTGGTGCAAGGGAGCGTGTGTGGAAAGGGCGGGTCCTGCCAGCCGCCTTTGTTTCGCAACGGTTCCTGGTAATGCCAACGGCAAAATTTTTGTGTCGAATTTGATGAAGGGTGTGGAATTGCCCACTGCTGCGTGTTTGAATCAAAATACACCCCAGTCGTAGCGGCGTAGCGATTCCACCACTCGGTGGGATTCCCGATGTACGTGCTAGGGGCGCCAGGAACCCAAGAAGTGTTGCAAGCTGCCGTGCCCTTATCGTCATCAGTCGGGCAATGCAAAGCCGGTATTTGCACGTCTTCCTCCGGTAGGGCTTCAATTGATTCGTGGGTCGAACTCACGGTCACAAAATGGGTATACGCCTTTGTACCAACGTCCCACTCCACCTGCGATTCATCGCACCCGGTCTCAATATCTCCAGTGCAGGGCTGGTCAATTTTTACAGTGATCGCCTTAATTGAACCGAGATAGTTCTTATCAAACGTCAAAGTCATGGTCGCCGGCTGTGATTTTTGCCAGCAAGGATCGGCCGCACTTAGGCGCGTTTGAAGCACCGACCACGTGCGAAGCAGAGCCGGGGATCCCCGAATAAGCGCGTCAACCGACACGACGTCATTATCGCGTGAAAATGCGACAAACAGCGAGCTCTCGGCGTCGGGTTCCCCAGTTTGTGACTGCGCACTCGATCCGGGGTTTAAGGCAACAAAGGGCATGGCGCGGCGAAACGAAAAATTGCCGTGTTCTTTAAAGTCAGTAAGGCCCTCAATAATCTCGTTGTCAGTGGTTAAGATTTGCACCAAATGCCCAAAGTCAACGGTTTTTGTTATGTCTGAAGACCCAAAGTCGGATTTCGAACCCTTAGCAAATTGCGAAAACACATGCGGCTGCCGCTGCTGTGACTGGCCTTGGCATTTTTCGCCAAAATTTGTCACAAGGACAGAGCTTTCGAACACATCAAACGCAGTCATGGTACAGCCGACATTCAGTCCGCCGTAATTGCATTCTTCAGAGTTGATGCACTTCTGTACATCGTCCCACGCAAACCATGGGCAGCATGGAGCCAATCTATCTTGATACCCCATCAACACCGTGACAGGGTCGCGGCCCCCAGCACAGTTTTTGGCATAACACCCAATGGCGTCAGCCTGAGCCCAAAAGAGATCCCACGACGTTGTATCCTCGTCGGCGAAAATATTGTTGAGTAAAGCTGCGTCCGACGTTTTGTTAATTCGGTTTTGTACAAACCTTTCTCTCTTAAACGTGCCAAATCCAACGCCCGTACGAATGAATGGACTTGTTTGCCACGTGCAGCACGTAAAATCCGGTGGCTCCCATGCATGCTTTCGGTAGAGCATGTAATGAAAACACGCGCAGGTTAAGAGATGATCTTCATACCCGTGAGGAGCACACGTCGTCATGTTTGCACCAATTGTCTCCACGTCCCAAACTACACCCGATTGACACCGGAACGCAGACGTGCGATCGCGATCGCCAATTTTGCGGATTGGAAGATTGTTGCTCAACCGCCCATTTGCAACAATCGGTTGCGAATTAGCGCGCACAAACGTTGTGCCAACCGACGATCCCGTGCTCCACGACCCATCGGCCGTCGCCACACGTGTGCAATCGTTGCTTGCCCAGCACGTGCACTGGTACCCAGGCGAAGTAGTTTCGCGAACAAAAATATATTCCTTTAATTCCAATTCTTCAGAGCTTCGAATGCGGCATTCTGTTTGACAGTTTTGTTGCTGCTGCTGCATAATCGTGTGCTCGACTGGAAACACGTCGGTCTGAAAAGTAATGTTCAGCCGCGTCCTATTATCGTAAGCAACAGCTAGCGCGCCCGATTCAATAAATTCTGCGCAAAACGGCCCTTTGGTCGGGGCGCGTGTCGATGCCATTAAAATGAAATCATAATCGACTGTTCCGGTTGCACCCAAACCGTCAATGTGCGTCCAAGCAGGCACGGGTACATCCACATATCGAGGGTGGGCAGAAATTAGGTTTGACTTCGGGCTCACGCCCAAAATGTCATCGTCCCCAGTGGTGGCTAAGGCCTTTACGTGACCAGGAAAAAATACGTCGTCTTTGCCCTGCACTACGTCAAAGTCGCTCTTGATTACAAAACGACCGCTTATACCGCCTCTACCAAACACCGGGCCGCAGTTTGTAGTACCAAGCAAAGTGTTGAATAAAGTCTGTCCGTCCGCACACCCATCGGGGCAGTAGTTTTGATAATCCATTTCCATAAACGTACATGGAGACGGTGGGCAATATTGATTTAGAGGGCAGGTCTCTTTGGTTCGTATGTGTTGGCGAATTACGCCTGCGCCGGGCATGTCGGGCAATACCGATTCTATTATCCGTTTCACGTTCCACCTACAGAAATGCTCACCGCCGTTCGCTTCTACCAACGCTTGGGGCAATTGATTGGAAATGTTAAGCCCAACTGAATAGCACTCTGCCGCGCTTATCCCACTTGGCCCATACACTTGAATTGGATCGTCGTTGTCGAGCATAGGCTGAAGTGTAAAGGGCGTATCCGACGGCAAGTTGGTGTTAAAACCAACCGCCGCAACTAAGGCAAACACCAGCACCATGGTCGGAAGGCGCACGCGGTGGAAGTGCGCAAATATAATTTTTACAGAAACGTAGCAACAGTGATTGGTCACGCCAACTAAGCAGGGGACTCGCAGAATTATTGGTTAACCTCAACGTGTAGTTGGTTCATCAATTCTGAAGCGGTCACAAGCATTTCAGGGCTAGCAATTCCCGGCGCAATCCAGTTGTTGCGTTTTAAGAATAGCTCGACGGTCACGCCTTGCAAGGCCTGCCACCCAAGCGCTATGCCAGGAAATTTTGGCGTGTGTGTTGCCCGGTAATGCTCCTTGACGCTTTCCTTAATTGGGACGGTGTATGCAGCGTTGCAAACCGTGTTGGGGATCGATACCGTGGTTGGCCACGACAGAGATGCCGCGGTGCCTTTTGACGCCCAACGCGTAAACGCGTACAACGCGGTGACTGCATCTCCGTGAGTGTGTTTTCCAGCTCGAATAATGTCACCGGTTCGAAATATTAAAAGCTTTCCGTGTTTCTTCAAAGTATATCGCTTGTGGCTAAATGGGCTGCGGGGGTCGCTGGTTGCGAGCATCTTTGCAGACCGACCGTTTGCCAATGCTGTGTCCAGTGGTCGTCCACACATTGCAGCTGTGTGCAAAAGCCGAGGGGTAAATGTCGACCGAGCGTGTAACACAACGTTGGCACGGCGCAAAAATTTAATTCGGTTCGGCTTGGGAGCCACGTATCGATTTTTAAATCGGCGTGCATACAAGAGTTGCGGCGTTCGCGCCAAGTCGCTTTTTGACGTCTGCGACAGCATATGTAACCAGCTCAAACCCACCCGACCCGTTTTTTTGTATAAGCTGAGCGTTCAGAAGTTTTTTTATGGCAACATCAAACGCAAGCGCAGGCAAAACAGGTTTACTCTTTTCGCGGATTGTCTGTGCAGCTAAGGCACAGTCAGCACCAAGAACCAGTGAGGCCAAGGCCACGGTGTCAGCGTTGCTGCTATGCTCAAGCGTCATCACCCGCCGTCGCCGTAACTGGTGGTTCGTCCACCGTCGACGCGGACGTCGATACCAGGGCACCACCTGGCGCGGTGGGGTCGGCGCCATCGCCGCAGTCGTGCGCAAAAATGGCATTGACGGCCCCGTCGGCACCAGAGTTGCTCGCGTTTACGGCGCCACCATTGGCGCCAATCGCCTTGGTGACCAACTCGTGCGACATGTGGATTGGACCAGTGGTTCCAGGCAAAGTGATTGGTTTCCGGTGAAGCCGCATGTTGACTGTGACGGGCTCGCTGATTGGGCCATCAAGCGGGTGAATTGTAACATTCATTCCGCCGTGGAAAGCTGATGGCTTTAGGTTTTCAACGAGTTTCGAAGCTGCCTGCTCGGCATCTTGTTGCGTCAACACAACGTGCGGGGTCAACTCCGTTTCATGGACCGCCGGATTGTTGATGTGAACCAGCTTATCGGGATCAACCCGGCTGGTCGGGAACAGCGCAGCCAATTTCTTGGCGCCGAGCTCAAGCTTGGAAGTCACCAGCTTGCTGATTGCAGTTGGCTGGTTAAGCGGGACCGCGATGCGCTTGTGGTCACCTTTTACCGCTTCGACGCACCCTGTAAGTGCTTCGGTGACGCTTTCACCGTGGTGGTCTGACCAAACACACGCCTTTTTGATCATAGCCGTGCCTTCATCGCCGGTGTAGTCTTCGATTGGCGACTTGTACGGTGGGGCGTGATCGCCCACAAAAATGTTTTCGTCGAACCGGTGCTCGGTAGTCGTGGCATCAACGCCAATCGGAAGCACGTGCGAAACACCAACAACAGCGCTGCGGTCTTCAATTGGGCTTTCATCGGTCGCGTCTCCCCGCTGCGTCACGTAAAAGCGACGGGAAGTCTTGGGCGCCATGGCGCGCGGTTTCCCATTGCTGAGACCTTGATCCACAACAACCCCTACCGGGTAAGGGTTGTTGTTTTGGCTGCCGGGCGGAAACGACACGCCGGTAAGGTTGGCCGCTGACAGCGCGCGACACTGCAACGCTGCTTGCAATTGCTTTCCGCTGATGTGGTGGGTGGTATTTGGCGGATGGTAGTGCAATGTAAAATCAACCACCTCGTGACCACCCTCGAGAATAGATTCTGACACAAGTGGGCCACCGACGCCGCCTTCAATCTGAGCGGGCATTTTGGTTGCTTTACAGTGCACAAAGAGGTTTAGTCCGTAAATACATTGTAGCGGCGGAGTGGCTCGTTACATTGTGCTTGCCTCGACGTTCCGCACTCGCGTGTGCCGATCGCAACCAACCAAGGTCGTGGGTAATTGGTACTTTGCAGCCAGTCCTCAATCGTATCGGCACCAAGAGAATCAATTTCATCCGGAGCATACGTCACGTCTTCCTTCGACAACCAGCTATAGTATCGCATGCAATACACGATTCGCGAGAGTTCCTGCGCAAACGCTTGTACCTTGCCGTCAAATCGCTTTGTACGCCGTGTGTTCCGCAAAAGCGTCTGAAACGCGACCATGTCTATAACCAATGAACCATCAACACACCCTATCAAGGGCGTCGAAATTCGCGAAAGAGTCGACAGCAACCGTTTGGCGGTCCACCCATATCGGCCAAGGCCATTGCAGTAATCAACTCCAGCTGCACATAACATAATCAGCTGCGCCCGAGCAAGTCGTGCGGCCGAGTGCCCGCTAATTACGTGTTCCAAAAACGCGTTCAATGAATAGTGGCGCCAAACCTTTTCAGGGGCCAACTTTTTTCGTTTTCGTGGCCCGGAGCTCATTTCCAACGCAGCTTTTTGGGCGGCGGTTTCGGACGCGTAAATTACTTTGTTAAAAGCGTACCCGCGACCGACCACCAGCGTTCCGTTAATTGGGGGAAACCCCAAAGACTGAATGAATGCGTCGGTGTCAATGGATACCCATACCCAGTGCGGTACCGGCGATTCATCGATAAGCGCCTTTTCAATCATTGACTTTGCGCAATATGCTATTTGCGCCTCGGCTTCTCCGCTAGGCCGACTTTGCAAAACATCATAAAAAGGACCTTTGCGGCCAAATGGATAATGCCACGGAGCTTGCTTGCCATCGGCACCCCCAAACGGCGGCGTTATCGTAACCGATTTTGGGTCGCTATCGTCCGAAGCGGCAATTACAATGCGTTGAAGCGCTTTAAAAACCATTAGAAACGCAGCTTTTTTCCCAACGGTGGATGCAAGCTGCTGCTCCCACGTGACTGCATCCCCATTGGGCAAAAGTGGCAAAGAGGTGGCCGTAATCGATGTTGCAAGGTCATCTGGAAGCGAGTCTACCTTGCACGTGCGAGCCCGTTCGACGGCAACCTCAGCGCGCAATCCACAGGGATCACCCAAAGCTGGGTCGTCGAATCCGATGAATACCGTCTTTGCATCGGGGTGAACCATGCGCCACACGCTCGTTGCAACGCTTTGTGGGGACCGAGTCGTCTTTCCGACCATCATGTATCTAGCCATGGCTGGACCATCTATAAAAACGACATTTGCATTCGCAGCGCCGAGGGTGCTTTTGCCAGTTAGAGTGGGTGAAAGCCATTCATCGCGCGTACTTGCCGTAAGTTTCCACCCCATTTCCAATTTTAAAGTGAATATTATTTGTGTAAACCAATTCAACTACTCCGCTGCCGCGCGACACGCTGGATTGTTATGGCAAGGTGAAAATACATTTACGACTAAATGCAAGCACTGTGCCCTGCCTGTAACCACAATGTGGGTGTTTCTGGCCGCAGTTCAGGCGTTCACGCCTTCCCCAAATCCGGCCGATCAGTGTCTTAACGCCGACAATTGTATGAACAACGACATGACGTTTTCAACAGGGCTTTGTCATCTCAACCAAAACGGTGGGACAGCAATTCACGACGCACCCGACGCATGTACCTGCAAAATTCGGGCACGAGAAAAGTGTGCGTACAGAAAATATTCCTTAAATGACGACGCTCCAAACTGTCAAAAGCGAAATGATATTGATTGGAAAGAAACAAATAAAAACACTTTTGAAACGTGTGCGTGGGACTTTGATTCCAGCCGAACTGGACACGAATGCACTGTGTACGGACTAGACCACGAATGTGAACCTCCAACAAAGTGTAGTTACACCACGGTTAATAAAGCTTGCGACAATAACTACATCAGTATGACAACGTCAGACGACGGAGTTCTGTCTTACTGCGATTGTGCAATTCAATTTGAAAGTATGCCCTCAATCGTTGAATGGTCGTTCCAAGCCAGCTGCGCGTTAATTGATGGCACACCAAAAACAAATTGTTGCAAATTTTATGACACCTGTACAAGAATTGCCGATGGTAACACAGTTATGCGATCTGACAACAGCGACCTTGATCGCATAGGACAAGCTGATTTATCAAGTGCGAATACCGCCCGATCGGCGTTTAAATGGAGGTACAATACAACGCATGTATCGGCAAGCCCATCACCGCCGGCACAACCAGACTATTATTGTTCAACGGCGCAAAAAGAAACATTAATTTCCGGAAATCTTGTCAAAGAAAATCAAGTTTGTTCGGGGCTAAATGTTCCAACCGGATATTTGGATGCCACCGATTGGTGCGACTGCTTTAAGCAAGTGCACGCCTTGAGTGACGCAGATACCACTTGGCAATTTTATGACGCGAGCGAAGATGATGGCAGCGAAAGCGGAAGCGGCTCTGGCGACAATGAATGTAAATATTGGACGGGAATCGAAGTCCTGTGCTATCCAGCCCCCGATCTACCCACCTATGTCGGCCACACGCCGGACAGAGCGGTTTACTGTGATTCCCCATGCCAAGACGCATCAAATGGGGTTACGAGAGAAATGTGCCAATTGAATGGCGGCGATCACTATTACGAATTCCCGACCACATCAAATGAGGCTATAAAGGGAACTGCAGTCGGATGCATTTTTGTTGTAGTTCAAATTACACCACAAGGCGGTTCTCAGTACCCGGGCACTTTGCATATGTGGTTTGATCCCGCGGACGCCAACAGCGGCGTTTCCAACGCGTCTCCATTGCCAGATTTCGGGGGGACGGTACTAACGCAGGGAAATAGCGAAGCCGAAATTCTCGCTGGATATCCAATACGACGAGCGTGTCACTATTGCGGAACTTCCACAACAACAACAACGTCATCAACAACTAGTACCTTAACTGGCTCGACTTCAACAACAACAACGTCAACGTCTACCTCATCGACATCAAGTTCAAGCTCTACCTCCTCGTTAACCAGCGTCAATTGCGAAGATGTCGACTTGGACGTGATGCGGGATGAGGGATGGCTTTTGAATCATTACGGGTGCAGCAACGCAGCCGATGAAACCATCACATCGGTTAATTTGTGCACTTGCGCCGGGTATGCAAATAACATGCAAAGAAGTTTTATGTTTGAACCAGACGACAACACCGTCAGTACCATTTGTAACAACTGTCTACAGGGGGAGGATTTTTCGCCGTGCAAACAGTGGTGTTCTTCAAGTAATTACTGTGGCCACACATCTTCTTTTCAACTTGGCACCGACTGTCGCGGTGACTTTGCAGCGAATGTTCTCGGCACCTGCTATTTGTACAACGACATGTGCGAATTAGTGCCGCAACATGGGTCGTCTGCGTCAAACCGAAATTTACGAGGATGTCATCATGGCTGTCGCGATCAAACGCTTCCTGCGGTCCGACGAGCGCAATGTGACAACGGCCAAGCGATTCCAAAAATAACACCGCACGCAATCGGTTGCGTTGAACGAGCCAGCGACGGCCAGCAAATGTGGCTGTGGCCAAATGAGTCGACGCCGTTCAGATCTACGCCGGGAGATACCGTTTCTCTTCCCCTTGTACGATTGGGCGGAGAAGAGCTCTTTCGAGTGTGCAACGGAAAGTGTGAGCGTAGGACGTTTTTTGCCTGCAACACATGCCCGGACACCGGACCTGGAACCGATCGGCCCACCGAGCAAGAATGCGCCAACAGCGCCCCGGAACTCTACTTGACTGTGGAAAGTACCTCAACCCTAGATTGTTATTGTCGCAAGGGAACCGCTCAAAAGAAGGGCGCCGACGAAATAGTGCGCTGGCAAGCGTACGTGCACTGTGAAACGAGTTCGGGTAGCGGTTCCGGCGCCGCGCCAGAAACGGTGCAGGAAGCACTTGACCAAATTGGGTATTTCCTCATCGATTCATATGCTGCGTGTGCGCGGTGTAAATCAAACGAAAAGACACCGTGCAGCCCTCACCGGGCAGTGCAAACCCGCGAGTCGTGCGACGTTGCTCGCCAAGCACTTTCGTTTGCCGAGCCGCTCTTTGTGCGAAGAGCTTTACAACCCGGATGTTTTGTCGCTACAACCGAACAAGGCCAAGAAATATTTTGGGGCGGCAGCGAGGACCAATATGTGGGGCACCTGCAAGCTGCTCCGGATAATGATGCATGGACTCGAATTTGTTCTGCAATATCGCCTGCAACGCAACGCCCAAAATACAAATTAGTTGTCCAAACAAGTGGGCAATGCATTACACCAGCACCGAGAACGCAGTGCAACGTCAACGACCAGGCTTCGGCGCAGCAGTATGCATTTTCGGGGTGCGTTACGACGGACCCTATCTTATACGATTGGAATTTGTATACGTTTGCCTCAGCTCCGACCGAATGTACCCCATTGACGCCGTGTCTATGCGTTGACATTTTTAATACCGGCGACGAACAATGTTACCGCGGCCAAAATTGCATAGATGTTGCAGAACACTTTGGCTATGTGACACCCTCATCCCTTACCGGAACCACAGATGTGTGCGTTTTTAACAATGGGTACTTGACCGAGACCACTGCTGCCGCAGCGCCGTCGCCCTGCATGCAAGTCGATGCAAATGTGTTAAAAATGAGGGTCCGTCATTTCAATTTGATTTCCTTTGACAACAACGTAATCCTCTATATGTCAATGCATCAGTGCATGCGAATATCATCAACGTACAACACGCCGTTTTTGACCAATCAATTGAAACAAGGGCTGTGCGCGTTTGACTTTGCCACCAAAGTGTTTTACCTCACGCTTTCCACTTCGGAAACTGGGGTACGGCTTTTGGGAATTGAAGCCTCGGTCAACCAAAATTGTGAAACGCCGCATCCTGCTACAATAAGCGAATGCGATGCAGAAGCAACGCTTGTATTGGGGTCGCAATTTAAAGCATCGTCAATTTTTGACCCTACGTTGCCGTCGGGGTGCATAATTGATACCCGCGACGCCCGCATGCGAGCTACTGGATTACCCGTGTGGAACAAAGCCTCTACTAACGTTTCGTGTACCGATACCGTGCAATGCATCTGCGGAAGACAGCCAACAGAATCCAAGTGCCCTCAAGTGCTGAGAGAAGAACCAGGCACAGATGAACGTGCTCTACAAGTCTTGGTCGTGGTCATCGCTGGGCTGGCACTTATTTTGGTTGCCACGACAATTCCAATACGGTCGTCAGTAGGTGGGGTTGCCCCAGCCATTAGTTTTAGCGACATCCAGTCGACTAAGGTCCCAAAATATTCTAAGTTTGACGAAACAAAATTCCTCTAAGTTTACCACAATGGACGGAGTAAATCAGGTAGTAGTCGATAGCGCCATGCGTCGATTTTTTCAACAATACGCAGAGCGAAAAGCGGCGCAAGCAACTCGTCAAGCCACAATGCACATCACGCGCGAAAACGCCTTGCTGCGCGTTTCAAAGTTGTGGGAAACTCGCAAAACGTCCGCTTTGGCACAATTGGATCGGGCCGAAGCGTTGCTTTTGGGCGTAAACGACCCAGAAAGAGTCGCCGAAAACGCAGCCCAGCACAATCAATCTGCGGTAGTTTGGTCAAATGGAAATCCATCGGTGTGGTTAAACTTTGCAATCACAAACCAAGAAACCGATTTTTATGTTCCCGACGGAACGGCCGGGGCACGCGAATTAGAAAAGGCAATCGACGACGCATTAAGTGACGTTCTTGCACAAAGCCAGCGCCCAAACCCACTGTGTATTCGAATGCGGGACGTCCGTCTACATTTGACCCAAACTGGACGAGCTTATCACCTCGAAACCTCTTTGGATTTGGAGCCCCACGAATTGGAGTTGGAGAGCCGCGAGCATATGCGTAGCTGGGAGACGCATCTGGCTGAATACGCACGAATCTTAAAAATGGCCAGCGCTGCGATGAATGGGTCTGCCCGACCACAATGGCTTCAATGGCTAGAAAAAAAGAATCCGTTCATTGATCCACCCACGTTAGCATTCGAACAAAGCGATGTCGATATAAGGAGATTGCCGGCGAAAACTGACTACGTATTTTTGCAGCACGCACAAAACGCAGGAATGGAGGAAACGGGCGCCATAATAAATCAAATAGACTTATCGTCAGACAACGAAAAATATTTTTTGGGCACCCATGCTACCGATGCAGCTGCTGTCTACTTTGAGGCCAACACCCTGTCAAAATTTTCGGGGTTTGTCTCTACCGCATTTGAAGCAGATGGGAGGGTTTTATTTGCAGCAATCGACAAAGAGCTATTCAAACAATCGTGCAAAGTCTACCCCGACCAAGACTTGCTGCGTTTGATACTCGCGTCATCGTACTACGACAGCACGCTGGTTACCAAACTAGTAGTGCGCGCGCGCACAGAGCACGGTCCAGAAACGTTTTGCTACGCGTTGGTTGTTGATAAGTCTGGTGAAAAACGCATCGCTTTACAGCCACGCCCTGCGTTTTTTGCTGCAAAGCAAATGGTCGAAACGACCCTAAGAGGGTATGACAATGTGATTAATGCGTCAGACCGCTTTCATAGCGCAGAAAATACACAAAAAGCTAGCCTGCTTCACGCGGCCGGTGTAATTATCGAATATCAAGAACGTAGCACACAGTTTGCAGACGCAAGAGGTCTTAAACTGGCGAAACGGAAGTTACGGCAACTTTCCAATATCCTTGCTCGAGTCACTCCGTGACGGCACCGTTTAGCTTGGACAGCAGCATCAGGTCTTCAGGAGACGCGTCAGAAATGGTGACCGTGATCTCAAGGCGCCTCCGCTTTGACGGAGGATCCGCCGGGTCTTCATGCTTCACACGCGCCGGTTTGCTACCGAGCACCGGCTTGGCCTCACTTTTGGGCTGGGATGCCTTTGCGGACTTCGCGGGAACGGGTTCCGCCGGCTCTTTTGAATCAACTAAAAGCGGGGTTTCCCGCTTTGAACTTGGCGCCTTTGCCGTCTTTGTTGAAGTTGTACTAGCATTAGAAAGCTTTGCTTGCTTGCTCTTGCGTTGCCCGGTTTTTTCCTTCCGCGCAGCGTTTGTTTTGGTACGTTTCATCACCAAAAAATCCGACACGACGTAGTTGTTGTTCTTTTGAATCAACTCCTTGATGGCGTCCGGCGCCGTACTTGGATTGGACGCCCATTTACAAAGCATTGCTTCGGTAGCGTCTGCTTTGCCGACAAGAGCTCGGCCGCGAGCAATTTCCATTTTCTTGGATAGCATTGCGATTGCTGGCATCGAGTCTTCTGGAGAAGATGATTGCTCAACCAACATGCCCCGAAATCGCTTACCGCTTGCGGTGACACAGATAATCTCGGACGCGGGCTCGTCAATCGTGGGACACCCTTGCTTGTCAAGATTTTCGGGCGACAGCAACTTGTAGCGCTGTTTGACATTGATGCTCTCGGTTACAATCGTTGCCGTCTCACCGGACGCTTGCCCCATGATTGGAAGCGTTTCCCAGCCGTTGTGCAGATCCTTGACAATCTTTCCCGACATGGTCACAGAGGCATCAGCCGCGCCGTCATTTAACGAGATTTCTTCATCCATGTGGCCGGAGGGCGAAACAAGTTCTTCCTCTGTTAGCCACGAATCGCTGGAGTTATCGTCGGAACCGGTATTCATGGTGAACGGAAAAGGCAAAGAATGCGAAATGAGGGCGTTTTGGCAAATTACATTAAAGCTTTTAGGGCGCCAGGCTGTGCGTTGTCATTGATATAATCACATTCTTCTTTTGCATTTGTGGCACATTCCAGTATGTCCGCTTCTCCGGACCTCTCTGAAGCGCGGTTGCAGCAACGAACGCGCGGCCCACTGTACTACTTGACAAACTGCGACCGCACAACGGGGTGTACCGAGGAGCAATCCAAAGTCATTCTTTGCGTGACGGTAGCAGCAGATTGGTACGGGGAGCTTCCGGTAGCTTTTGGATGCCCACAAGCGCGCCCGGAAATGACCCTCATTTTAAGCATGGTGTCCTTGCTGCACCGCGAATGCCCGCGCACAATTATCGAAACGCTCGTTGCCACAAAGTGGTGGCAGATTTCGGAAGGCGCGATTCCGGCGGATCGCACCTCGGTGCAGTTCAATGCGGTCATGGGGTGGCGCTTTTGGTTTCCGATGAGCACCATGGTCGCAGCACGACTATCGGCCAAGATTTCCGCTCTTATTAATCAGCACAGTTCAACGGCCGCGCCAACGACGCCCCCGTCGTCCGCAGCGGTCCCGAATTCGTCCGAAACGGGAAAGTTTGACATTTCGTGGGTACGCGCTGTACAAACGATCAAGACGTTCCACTCCATCTCCACCATACTACACGGCAAAATGAAAGTTAGCATTCCGCCAGTGGACGAAATGACGTTTGAAGTTCCTAACCCGGCCGAAGGAGAGAATTCCGCCTTTGCGTTTTCAGGGTTTCGGCCGATCTTCTCGAGCGATCCGGCCGACGACGAAGACTACGATGACGACGGCGGTTCGGTGGGAGGCGCCCGCGACTCAACCTCGCATGCGCTGCCAAACACCCACGGCCTCTACGCATTCTTAGCGACGGTTCAGGCACACACACAGATCGAGGACATGCGCCACCGCCGGTGGGGCCTGTCCACCGAACAACACATGTCAAAATCGATTGTCAACGGCAAGTACGACCCCCCAAAATGGGTGAAAGATCGCAAGCTTTTGCACGACATCAGTTCTCTCGAGCCGGATGCGCTGTTGACTATGTGCTACCCACCGGCTTCGCCACCTGCCTCGGCGATTGGCGAAACGCTCGACCAGGCAACGTCGTTTGTCGGAGCGGGAACGTTCGGCGCTAATTGGCTTGCGCAGGCGCAGCCAATACACGAAGTGTCGACATCGCTGTTTGACGAGCACATGGTGCGCGTCCCGGTTGAAAAAATCGACGTTGCGCTCACAACAACTCCGTTCGACGCGGTGTTTGCTACCAAATTCGGCTCAATGTGGAGACGCAGGCTCGTGAACGAACGATTGGGGCCGTACTACCTCAAACACTTTTCGTTTAAAACGTTTGTAGTCGAACGCCTACTGATCGACGTAAAGAGAATGGAAGCCACGGTTGTTACGAGCGGATGGCCAGATTATACCAATATTCTGGCGACCGAGCTTCGAGCACTTGATAGCCAAATTGGCGGTACCGGCGAAGATAGCCGGTATGCACAACAGCTGGACAATGGCTTCGCGGAACGAATGCGCCGCGGCCGGTGGGCCGACTTCTCGTCCGCATTGATTGCACGCGACGCGAACATTTACTTGCGGGATCTAAATCTTACGGCTACGCAAGCTATGATCGTGGAATACTGCCTTGCGGCGTTTGGCAGGCTTCCAGATTTGTTCACGGTTGCGCAGGTCGTGGTCATCGTTTTGCTCGGCGATTTTGGGCAAGGAAAGTCGTGGTGCATCGAAACAGTGCAAATGCTCATGCCGTCTGGAAGCCAGGGCACGGGTTCGTGGGTTACCGAAACCGCAAACGCCCATCTTGCCAAAGATGTGCTCGCAAAGTTTGCTGCAAGCGACGAAGTGTACACCGAGCAGCACCAAGCAAATCAAATGCTGAATACCGCGATTGCTACGCGGTTAAGCGGCCGGCAGCGCCTAAAGCGATGCCCAGAAACAAACGCTTGGATCGAGGATTTGTGCGAGGTATTGATGGATCGCGCGCTAATTATTGCCGGGAACGACGCGCCGAACGACGCTATTATGAATCGCGCCCAGCCGGTCTTCATTGGTGCACACCCAGGAAAACGGACTGCGAAGCAGTGTGCCATGGCCCCGGGAAATGAATCGCGGCGCAGGGCCGCATCGTTGGTCATGCGGCGACTATACTGCAACATTTATCGCAACTGGCACGCTGACAATTTGAGCGCAATAAAATTGGACAATACGATCATCAGAGTCGTGATGAGCATCTACCAAACGGTGATGCCCGAGGAGTACGACGGTCACTCGACGCGGATGTTTGTAGCTATACGGAACCTGGCTATGGCGAAAATGAAGCGACGGGTCACAGCCTTGTGGCACCATGTGGTGAAGCACCGCGGGGACGACTCAGACGCTACGATGTACCAGTTTTATGCACACCGCAATTGGGTGATGCCAGTAGATGCTCTTGGCGCGCTGTTTACGACACTTAAGCTTTGCGACTCTACCAAGATGCAGCGAGACGTCTCCGGCACGGTCCAAGCCATGATAAAGTTTGTCAACGACCGACCAGTGTCGGCAGAAAACAATCCGCTGTACTACGAGACGGAATTGCATCCCGATCGTATGGCGGAACAGCTGATGGCCAGGCTGCCAGTGGGCTACGGCAAAAGCATTATTCGGTGGTACCTTAACAATTTGACTGAAAAGGCGGGCGGCGGGGGGAACGCCGTGCTTGTGCTGGGTAATGGCACGGTCAGAGTGCTGAAGTCGTACGTTTTGGCCGCCGAGAGCCAGGCCGTCAAAGCGGTTTGGAACACGCTGTTGTGGATTGTTGCAAATCAATCGGAGTACTGGGGTCTTGACTATGACACGGAACAATTGGTTGTGTTTAACAACGCCACAAAGCACCTTCTTCTTGAAAATAAGAAATCGGCAGAATTTCCGGAAATCCCAAAGCCTTTGGCTAACATTACGCCGCAGGCGTGCAATCGCGCGTTGCAGCTGTTGGCAGAGGCTGGCCACGCTTGGTGGCTAGACGATCACCGCCACATCTTCTTCTCGACGTCGGAAGAAATGGCAGCAGCATCAACAACCCATTTCTGTGCGGAGATCTTCAATGATTTTAGTGGCGACAAAATCATTGACAGCGGCGGGATCGAGCGCATGTACGGAACTTCGGATCTTACCAAAAAACGGACTCGATTGTTTGGATCTGCACTCGCGGTTCCTTTGCACGTCCTGGAGGCAAAGCGAGACTTTGATCCAACGGGTGCGTCGCTGTGCGCCGATCGGCAGAAGGTAATCGAGTTAACGTGCAAATTTTGCGGTGGTGTGAGACCGGGTAAAATCGCCTGGGGCATGTCAAACAGCTCGCAATCGCAATTTAATGAAAGCACAGTCATGGGAATCGACCATGGCGAACTAACAGTCGACAATCCAAATCAAGACTTGGATGCGGCCGAGGTGCTAACAGCGCCGCTGCAAACTCCGCATATTACGTCGATGGAACGCATCTTTCCAACCAGGTACAAGTCACTTCGGTTTTCCCCCGCATGGGAAATCTCAAACCTGGTGCAGAACGACATTTCGATGAACAACACCGCTTCGCCGTGTCCGTTTGAATGGTCTACTTGGGTGACAGACAACCCGGCTATTACGCTTCAAGTGACACACGGCCAGACACAGAAACGCGTCTATGTTCCGGTGTTTGGCGATTTTACACTAAAGACGGTCATTCGGTTACAAATGCGCGACTTGCCGGATGAGTTCGACGTTGTCGGCGAAGTGGACGGAAAGCCCGCTTTTGCACACATGGACGACGTACGTAAAAATCGGATTCGGCGCAATCGCGTGTCCATCATTTTGCAGCGTGGGCCACCAGCAGCGAAACGCACGCGCGTGGATGACGATAGCTTTTAGTTTTAAATCGCCATGATGGCTATTGTGACGCAGAGCCCTGGCGGTAAATTATGGTTACAGACTCGTTTAAAGCCAATTGCCACTGCACACATTGCCCGTATCATTGGTCGCGGAGCCTTACCAACCATGTTGCGCTTCAGCATGCTTTGAATAATAGTTGACGACGTACGCTCATTGGCAACGCTTGAAGCCCCGCATCGCGTTAAGCCAATCGAAACGGCCGCACCGAGCTCAAAATCGGACGCATCGATGGCTGTAGCAATTCGGCGCGCCGCCATTGAAGTCTCGCGGTTTTGAAATTTTGTCTGCAAAAGAAATCGGTGCACACCAGTGACGCGATGGCCCACTGCATAAATGGCCGCAGTTAGTTGTTCCGGCGTTGCGGTCAAGAGCGGCCACAGGGACTCAGGGCCAGTTTTAAGGTCATTTGAATGCAGACGATGCCATTCGAGATCTGTTTTGTTGCACCGCGTGATATACGTAACTACCAGTCGATTGTTCGGGTAGCGCGGCGTGAGCATACGCGCTGCATCCTCAAATCGGTTGTACGCAGCCCGCATAGCAGCCGCGATTAAAAGTGGCCGCGACTTGGAAATGTCATCAACGCAAATCAAAGCAGCCCCGGCGTTTCCAGCCGCTGCCGCAATCGTTGTAGCATGCTGAACAGATATCTGCGTCGACGCTTTTAACATATGTATCATCGTTGCCGCCAGTGAAGGGGGCTTGCTGCAAGCAGCAGCCGACGCAATGCGGTGCACTTCCCACATATCGAGTGGTCCAAAGCGCAACACCCGCGCTAGAAGGCTGAGATTGCCGTTTTGTACGGAGGATACCGCTGCGTCACACGCGCTGTTGCGACGCAGGGTAAACTCGCGGAGATACACGTTGTGGGGATGGCGTGACGGCGTTTTCCACGCTTCGGCCGCCGCGTCACACATCGCCTCCGGGCGTTGGCGTAAAATTGAAACAGCGGCATTAACCCGCGCGTTGCGTACAAGATGTACTACAAGACCGTTGACCCCAAAGTGCGGGACCAACGCAATTGAAAGTGAAGCGTAATAGGAAATGTAAGTTATTTCACTCAACACGGTGATGATTTCGCACGCATTGCTTAAAGCAGCTAAGGCGAGGAAAATGGGACGCGGGCCATTGACTAAAACCTCAATGGCCGACACACGGTTGCCAAATGACGCCGTGCGGATTCGATTTGCAAGCAGCGACCCGGAGTAAGCCGCATGGTGCGGTATTACGTATTGATTCAAGTCGCACGTTTGATCCGCCGCAAACGCTTGGCAGGCTTGCTTTAAAAGAACAGCCTCGCAGGAGTCAACACAAATTAGCTGTGTTTGCCGCAGTGTCTTGTAGTCGCAGCTGTGGCGCTGCCAATGATACTTCCATTCCTGGTCTGGTCCAAACCAAAAAAAATTGCAGTTCTCGCAACCAATCCCAATTTCCATATTTATGCTCCACAAATTAAAAATGCAAACTCTGGAAGCAATGGGGGATACAAACTACGCCTATCGTGCCAGGGTGGCACACGATGCAATCGGCGCCACAGTTCACCCGATTGCAGCTGGGTTGCTGCTGGCAATGGAAAAAGTAGCAAAGACCACGACAATCAAATTACTAGTTGCACAGGAACTTGTGGCGTTTGTCTTTCATGTTTTTTACTGCCTTTGGCACGCGCAACCAACCTTGATGTATAGGGCATTTGGCCCGGCGGAAGGTACAAGAAACAGCGGAAAATGGGCTGAATACGCGCTATCAGCGACATTGGGCACTATTGCGGTGCTGTACGCCAGCGAACAAACAATTGACTGGTGGTGGATTTTACTTTTGTGTGCTACCTGTGTTAGTCAACAACTTATAGGCTACACACTCGATCAGGAGGAACAGAAACCCCAGATTAAATGGGCCAACTTTTGCATTGCGTGGATCTTGCAAATATGCGAATTTTTAATTGTGTTGTCCCTGCCCGAACGATCTGGATCGTCTACAGAGGAAACCTATAGCTTACGCATTGTGTACGTGCTGGCCTGGTCGTCGTTTGGAATGCTCGCGTTCATTGATATCAAAAGAGAGGACAATCAACGGTTCCTGCCCGATTGGAACGACACGATCGAAGCAATGTACGCGTGCTTAAGTTGGACGTCAAAATTAGCAGTTGTGCTACTTTCGGTGTACCCGTTTGCTTACGTCGCGGTACTCGCGTTGCTTGGAGGCATAGTGTGCATTGCCGCCACCTGGATTTTTATCATTCAAAACACCTCGTATACGCAAGTTAACGCGGTGCTTTAATCAAAGTTATCCTCCAATAAATTTGTTCAGCGCAGACGATTTTACCCGACGCATTCGTTCAGCCACGGCAGTCACTTTTTTATAAAACTTGACCCGACTGCTTCCGCTGTGCATCGCTAGCTGAACCATTTCACGTAAATCGTCCTTGTTTTTTTCCGCTTCGATTAAACCTAGCGCAAAAGCAACGCTGCTTGCAAACCCTACAAAAATGAGGACGTTTGACACGCTGAGTCTTGGTAACCAACCTCTCATGTAAGTCCCGAATTGGCCACTGAAGGCATCCGCCAATGTT
This sequence comes from Pseudobdellovibrionaceae bacterium, assembly GCA_002722705.1. Lineage (GTDB taxonomy): Bacteria > Bdellovibrionota > UBA1018 > UBA1018 > UBA6935 > UBA6935. The sequence continues at coordinate 90,800 of PBMP01000004.1, forward strand.
AAGTTATTGGAAGTAATACGACCGATCAAACCCGCAAATTCTTGCGTTGTAAGCTGAGTCCCTTGCTCTGCACTCGCTACGCTTTTTTGAACGCGTGTTATTAATTCTATCATCCGCGCGTTTTCCAATTCTTGGTTGAGAATTTGCAACGGCTCGCTCTGAATATGCCGAGATTCAAAATCGGTCGCGGCCGCGTATAGACCTCCGTTGCGATTACGGACTTCCACCCACGGAACTTGGTCAAGAGGGTCAAGATTTGGAAATCGTTTGAGGTCAAAATTAATTCCAAAGTGAGTAAATGTGGAATCAAGCAAGCGTACGCAATCGCCTTGCTCAAAAAAACTCGAAAGGTCAGCCGCTAATTCTGCCAAAAAGTAGGACCAATTGGTTTGACACGTTTCAAGTCTGCCAGGATCAGTTATAGCGTCGTCGTCCGTTACTGCGGTAGGTTCAAAAAAACTGATAAAAGGCGATTGATCGTCGGTCACCACTTCAGCTGGATTAAACGGCCTTTCTCTTTGAAAGGTATATCCGTCCATTGAAGCTTCATCGATACTTACGCTGAGATGATACGCGCGCCGAAGCCAGGATTGAAACGGGGGCCTGTATACGCGACGCATCCGCCTATCCCAATTCATTTGTCCGGATGGGCTTTGATCTGCACTGGTGGGCATTAGTATCTTCATGGTATTCTGGTCCATGTAATAAAACACCTTTGCTCCCGGCGTACACTCCAACGCTTGATCAGTCGCCGCATCCACTACATTTTGTGCAAAAATGTCCGCGCCGGAACATATAATGATAGAAAGCCAAACACAAATGCTTTCCATAAAGACTGCATAATTTTGCCACAAATCTTCATTTTGTATAATAAATACCGAAAATTGTTGCTGAACATCACTTAGCTGCGAAGCGGCGAAGACCCCGTTAAGGTAAAGTTCGAGCACGGCTTTGTCGGAAAACCACTCGGCCGCAACGGTATCGCAATAAACGAGCTGTCTTGCATGAACAAACCGTAACACCTGGTCTGTCATGTCTTGCTGCACATCGGACAAACCTTGGCCAAGATAAATCATTCCCTTGGTTTTGTCGTCATTAAAGGTGCTCGTCAAACGCTTTGACACTAACGCAACCACATGTTTAAATTCATTTATGTCGTCCGACCGAAGAATGTCTGTGAACGATCTTGCGTCGTCAGAAAGCAATGCACTCAGCGCAGTTTGAAAGTCTTCGTTACTGTAAATTGCTTTGCATCTGTCGACAAATTTACGTCTGAATGCGTCCATAGTTTGTAAGGGTTCGCCGTCGTATTCACGCGTAAACATTCGATCCATTAGTTGTTTGGCATTGTCTGGGCCAAACTTGAACGAGTCAAACGGAGATACCTCAATTGTCTTTACATTTTTTAAGTATCTTAACGCAATGGCGCCCAAAGTTATTACACCGCCGCTATAAATAGCCAATTTTGTTTTGCTGATGTCCCCAAAAACGGCGCTCACACCTCGCGAAGGCACGTCTGTAAAAGTACTTCGTAGTCTTTCCAAGTGGCGGGCGCGAGTCTGCGATTGGTCTAATTGCTCTTTGTATACTTTAGAGAAATAAACCCGATTTTGTTGCTTGGTTTTTGCTTCACGCTCTCTTTTGCGTCTTGCCTGGTCAGCTTGGTGCCATTTGTACAACACAAAAATTCCAACACATACGCCGACAAGCTGAACGTGGTTTTTATTAATGCTTACGTTTGGCAAACCTTCCTTGAGCCGAACGTACATATCATTTGTTGCGCCGAATAAATCACTTAAAACATCAGATCTTGGTTCGCCCCCCTCAGGTCGAAACCGCGTTGTGTTCCCCGCTGACCTGTTTCCCGCTGACCTGTTTCCCACTGAATCGTTGACCCTTGTTCCGTTATTTGGCGGTGGCGGCGGTGGTGGGTATGGGTCTGAGTCTGGTTCTGGTGCCTCTGGCTCTGAAACTGGCGCCGCTTCGGTCAAATACTCCACAGCTCCTTCTTCTAGTATTGTTTCTGGTATGGGCAAAAAAACTGGCTTCCAAAACAAGCAGCAGGTCAAATGAGCATATGCGCCGCCTTTCATTTGTACAATCGAAGCGACCTGAGTGATATCGAATCTCCTATTGTCTCGGGCGGCGGCTAACCATTCAAGTTCTTTTTCCGAATTAAAATTAAAAAAACCTTTATAAGCCGGCATTATTTTCTCAACTTGAGTGACTGGAGATCTTCTCCCATCCATATTGACAAATTTGCACTTTTGACCCACGTGTGGCAACAGAAACCATCTTTGGTCATCTGGGAACAGCTCTGTCAGTGTACCGCTCTTTTCCCTTAAACTTTCGTCAATCTCTTTTAGGTACCTAGTTTTTGTTGCTTCATCTTTCCATTCATTATATACTTTTGCAGTATTATCCAAATTCGTTCTCGATTTAATGCCAGCTGCATTCGTCCATTCATTGTTGGCGCTATCTGTTAGCTTGAGCGTGTACGTGGTAGCACTTGTTTTTTCCAAAGTAAATGGCACAAACGTTGCAGTAATTGGCTTTTGCATATTGTCATTTCTACTGCGCCGGTCAATTTTTAATGTAGACGCACACTGAAACACCGCTTTTTCGTTCTCTGTTTCGCCATGAAACCGCCGAAGCACCGTTAGCTTACCACTGGCAAGAACAAATTGAAAATCTGCATCTGTATCCAGCACTTTTGTCCCGCCAAGGACGCGCCTCAATCCAGTATCCATTGTGAACCCACCGAACGTTTATCGCTGACAACACACTATTGGCGCATAAATACTGGAGCCGGTTACTTTCGATAGAGAAAAACCGAGCCCGAGTGCTTATCGTGTTTAAAATACCCGTCAAAAATTACGCCGGTCCGAACGTTGTAAATTGTTCCAGCAGACCGTTGAGCCGATATTTTCGTGGTGCCTTCACATGCCAGGTTGGTGCGACTGTGGCGAAATATACAACGGTCGCACTTAAGCGCTCGCATACCATTAGTCGGCCGCGAAACGATGAGCGGGCCCGGCAGTGCGCCCACGAGGCGGACATCCACCCCCAGCGACGAAGCGCCGCTGATCACAAACGCCGCGCCGGATAATTTTGAGGCTTTGCCTGCCTGGCGTTTAGTATTAGATGGCGTGCACTGGTGCAACCTCATGTCGCCGGTCAAAGTGGACGACAAATGGGCGCTGGGAGCCGCGCTGAGGCCCCTGAAATCACCGCTTAAATATCGGCCGCCCCCGCCTTCTATTGCAGCCGCCATTGTAGACTTCACAAAGGATGTGGTGTACGAGGGCGGCATGCCGTTTCAGCAAACCCCAGCAGCCGACCGGGCGACAACTTTGTCCGCGTACCCCCCTGGAAGCATTGGGGCAATCGCCACTGTGCAATGCCATCCGCCTGCATGCATTCCAGTCAGCACCGTCGAGCACGACCGCACGCAGCTGGTTTGGAACGATCCCGACAAATCCCACCTTTGCGCCAGCGGCGCCAGTTGTGCCGCCACGACGCTGCCCTTTGCCCCGGGACCGTTGCCGTTTTACGTGTTGCCAAACGAAAAGCGCAGCAACTCGCTCGGCCCCCGGTTCTGCTTGCTATGCATTCGCGCCGACTGCGAGGCTGTTTGCCGAGTATACAGCGCCGTCGTGCGTCACTCGCAAGCCGAGCTGGAACGAGCCGCGGTGGCACTGGCCCCATTCCAAAACCTGGTCAACGTGCCAAATGGTTACCACGACTTCGCGCTCGGTGTGAAGCCGGCGCAGCATATCTTCGCGCCGGTGTCCGTCGCCGGCGTCAATTATCCAATGGTTGTGCGCGAAACGCCCGATGGCGTCAAGTACATCGATCAGTCCGCGGCGGAATGGCAACCAAACCATTTTTTATGAAACAGCCCGCTGCCCCCGTAACTGATCTTCGACGGTGGTGGGGCGAGCGGGCAAACAAAGACGTCGCGTATCCCTTGTGCTTGATGGGGCCCTTTGCGACGCCGGCCGATGCGGCCGCGGAGGCACACCGCCGTGTCAAGGTGGTAGCCGACGTTGCGAGTACTTGGCGAGGAAAGGCGCGGAACGCCGCGGCGGACTGGATTGATAGGCACTGGCCGATTATAGCTACCGCAAACGACGCTGGCGCCGTCAACGTGGCAATATTTCCAGAATTCGTTGTGTCGGATCGGGTTCGTGCTGTGCAACAGTGGACCGAAACCGCGCTGAACGCACTTGGGCCTCTGCGGCAGGGCGCAACGCCGGCCGAAAAGGTTTTGCACAAGGGTGTTGCAGCGTTTCCCTCGCTTCGATACATTGGCCCTCAAATGCGGAAAGCAAACATTCAGAACGAGGGGCCCGCCGCGCCGGTTTTAAAGGAGATTTGCAGAATCCACACGTTGGGGCTGCACAAACAAAGCGCGTCGCTCAATTTGGCAGATCGGCGGCGCAGGTGGCACACGTCGCATGCCGCAGCTGTAAACGCGCTGTTTATGGGGGCGCGAACCGCCGTCCTGCGCACGGCCATTGCGCACTTCATTGGGGTTTTGTGCGAAGACAATATGCTACTGCGCCATCTTTGGTCAAGGCACCGGCCAGAAATCACGTCGATTTCCCTTCGCGGCATTTTTGAACGCGTGTTGCGACCAAAGGCGCGCACAGCAAAGCGAAAACGATTGCCGGCCCCAGGGTTCGGAATCGAACTTGCTTCGCCTTTACCAAAGTGTGTGTGCACAAGGCCAAAACAACCCTTGCCGTCCGCCAAGCGAGTTCGAGCCAGTCTAAAGCCGACGCCCGAACTGATCGACGCGATCGCGCGGCAACGAGCTCCGTCAACCGCTATTGCAACACTACCACGCGCGCAGTCTGGCGGAGAGACAAGGGAGTTTTGGGTTCCGCACTGCGCGCAGTGCGGCTGGAGAAAACGGCCGGTTGGAACATCGCGGAAACGAACCGGGTTTGTAATCGATGTGGACACGGACCTAATTACGTGCGAAGATTGCAACAACCCGGTGCAAATGTTTAATGTAACACACCACCAAGTCAGCACGCAGCACGGATGGGCCCGGGTGTGCGACGAGTGCGGTGCCTTCACCACCCAGTGTCGCCTCAAAGGCATTGGGGCCGTGTGCATCAAGTGTTATCGTAAGGAATGCCGCGAAAACAGCACCTTGTAGGGCACACGGGTTCCGGGGCCCGCGAGTGCGCCTTAATACAACCGCCCAACGACTTGAATTTGGTTTGCTGCTTAATGAGATCCTTGCTTGCAGGAAGAGGGGGGCTTACTTTCAATCGCTTTGCTGAAACAAAGCGCTGGACGTCCATGCCTTCTAGAGTGGTTTGGATCGAACGCGCGTTGACATTTCGGCTGCACGCCGAGCACAGGTAGTAATTGTTTACATTAAACGGCTCGCTGTTTTTGCACCCATTTCCAACGCATGCGGCTGGAGTGTACTTGTAGGCAAAGTACATGGTCAGTCGAGTTCTGCTGTGGCAATCAGTGTCCCGACCTCACGTCTTAATTGGCGCTCGGCTTCTTCCACCGCCTTGGCGTCGTGATACACGGTGCTTCGGGATGTTGCAATGATTAACTCAGCGGCGGCGGCAACAGCACCGTCGTAAAGCTCAAAGTTGGCGTTAAATCGCGAAATGGCTTTTGCTAGCAATTTCTGGTTTCGAAAATCAACGTTATCTCGAATCGAGTCGCGGACGTAATTTAGCGCCACGCTTTGCAGGGGGGTTGGCCGATACCGCTGCCGTTGGTTGTAATGGACTGTGCAGAGCGTCGCTACGCCGTCGTGGCTGCGGACCCACGCCATCATGGGTGTGAACAGTGCAGTAGGGCCCGCAATTTTAATAGCGGGCGGGATTTCAGACGCATCGACGCCGGGAGGCGCCTCCTCGGGCTGCATCCGTTTGGCTGCATACGCCACGCGGCGGGAGTCTTCGTCCGAGACCGACATGAATCCCTCGAAATTTGAAAGAAGGGCGGCATTCGCATCCAAGGCCGCGGTTCTGGCGCCTTCGTTCGGAGGTGCGTACATAAGGGTCAGCGGAAGCTCGCGTCGCCGAAATCCAGGCAACGCGCTGGCGTACGCATCTTGGCCGTCGCGAAAAGGGCCGTCATCAGAGTCCACCCCTATGCATACCGGGGAAATGATTGACTCATCCGCGGGGGGCGCACGAAACCGAAAGGTTGCCGGTGGCTGATCATCGTCGGGTATCTGCGGCGCCACCGAAATGCGCACCCACGAACCATTTTCGGGAAGATCGATCCGAAACTGCTCGCCGTTGGTCAAACGATGCCGCTCTCCCAAGTGCAACACGGTCAAATTCACAGTGGTTTCGGGCGCGGTCACAACTTCGAGAGTGTACGAGAAATGCGCAGGTCGATGCGACACGGGCTCGTCATCCACCATAGCAATTCGAACGAAATCGCACGTCTTTTGGTTCAGTTCCGCCGGCGCGCTGTCGTTGCGCGTTTGTTCAAAAATTAACTGCGTGCCTGGATTCATTGCCAAAGAACACAGCGCCGCCCATACGTCTGCGGAAAGAGTAGCCCCATGTCCTACGTGCCAACGGCGTCCGTCGCTACTGAACTCGACCCGATCGGATTCAAGAGAAAGCTCATCTTTGACGTCACCAAGCCGAACGACAGGGTGGTATTCAATAAAATCGCTCAACTCGCACGGAAGAGGAAACGTTGGCAAAGCCACTGGTAGGTCGTCGATGTACTTGTCCACTGTTCCTGCATGCATGTGCCGCAAAATGTTTGGAAGCGCAAGAAACGCGCCTTCCCGATCACAAAATGCACTGCTTGCTTTGGCGTGCACCGCGCGAAACATTTCGACCCGGCGATTCCACGTGTACCCCGCGTCGCGAATTGAAGATTCGATTAATGGTTGCACAGCCTCGCCGTACGCAAGGCGTCGGCGTTTGCGGCCCACTTCGGTCATGTGCAGCCTAACCTGACGCATTGGGTTCAGGTACACCGCGTCCGTGGTCCCCGCTTCTTTCACGTAATTTAAAATCTTGGCCGAGCCGACGGACACCGAATCGTATTGGTACTTTGCGCCAATGCTTGGCACATCCGACCACAACTTTGCTTGTTGGCCAATCACCGCTGCCGGAAGCGACTGCGTGTGTAACGTTTGCGTAGCGTTTTGAAGCAATACCAACGAGGAAGCGCTTGTGTCTAATTGCTGCGCAATGCGACTGTTTAACTCCTTATCAAGAATTTCAACGGTGTCGTCATCCTTGCCAACTGCGTCGGAGATGTCGGCATTGAGCAAACCGGCAATGCAGTCGCGGGCAGCCCTTTCGGCGAGGCGCTCCATTAACGAAGCGCTTCCAAGTGCTCGCGCCCAGTCAGGCCCGCGGTTGACCAGCACCGGCGCTCCAGCCCAAAGGACCCAAAGCGCGTTAACGTCGGATACCGCGCGGAAAAGTAGCTCAAACGCATCTCTGTTGTGACCAACGTCTTCTTTGGCTATATATCCCTTTGCGATCGCTACCGCTGCGCGGTTTGACACGGCCGACATGGAGGACGTCTATCCCAAGCCCCTCGCGTTTTCTGCATATATAGACGTGGGAGCTTTTCTGCCGCTAATAACGGCTGTAGTTTGCCGGCAATATGGCGACTTGAAGTTGGGGCTGGCTTTGCAAACCCTTGCGATCTCTGCTCTTGCGGTGGGGGTCGTGTGGGAAATTTCAGCTCTGGCATGGCCTGGCTTTGCGTTATCGCTGGCAGCATGGTTTTACATTAGCTCTCGATTTATTAACACCGAAACAAGGCCACTTAACGATCGGGCACTGTCGTTTGCCACATTTGCCGTCGCCCTGTCGCCATTGGGATACGTGACCGCACGGCCGCTATATGGCTCCCACAAGTACGGATGGATCGCTGCGCGCCTGATGCTTATACTGCATCTGATATCTATTGTTGGAATCGTCGCAGCAATTTTTGCCAAACCAATGATTACAGCTTGGGGGTGCTACCCTCCAAATACCCCACTTAGGGATTTATCACAGGGGATGTGCTATAAGGGCAGCTTGGCGTGCGTGATCGACGACACAAATTTAAACTGCAAACCGTACAGAACCGAACTGAGCACGTTTGGTGGCGTTTACACTCTGGCTATTAATTGTCAATTGCTTGCGCTGCACATCTGGGTCGCATCGTTTGTTTGGAGATTGTCGCACCAAAGCAGAGGCTAGGAGGTTATTCTCCGTCTGCCTTCCACACGAGCATCACGAGCGGAGTCGGCGAAATTAAAACATCGAGCGCAGTTGGCTGTTCCTCGGTAAATTCAAGCTGAAATGAAGTATACTTTAGCGTCGGGTGCTGTTTGCACAACAACTCCTTCCAGCGCCATTTCCAGTCACGATCTTTGAGTGGATTTTTCAGAAGGCTTTCGACATCGCAAACTAAATCAAAAGTCGTCCTTGCGGTCGGATCGGCGATGGTGTACACGGTGCCATCCAGTTCTATCGCCTCGATTCCGTCGGCGCGGTTCCGCAAAAGCACCGCTACCGCATCAGCGTAACTGAGACCATTGTCACGCGCGTACGCGTACACGTCGAGCTCCCTGGGATTCAAACCCATACCGATGAAATTCATCGCCTCCATTTCGGCACCCGGATTCCTTACGCAACTGTCAGCAACGTCGGTGTACGTCATTCCGTGCGAGATAAGCTTTGCGTACGCCTTTGAAACGCGATCGAAGCGCACTCGACAGTCTTTGTAACGAGCCTTTGCGGCTTTTGACGCAATTTGACCGACAACCGAATCCAAAACGCGTCCTAGTTCGGACGCAAGCTGCATCCGAACCCCGTGCTCGTCAAACCGCTCTCGATTTGGCGCAGAGACCGGGTTGTCGCTCCAAATGTGCATTATGGAGCTGGTGTCAACAAGCGCTTGCTGAATTATTTGCTGGTTTCTCATAATATCGGTGCTCACGTCGCGAGCAAGCGTGACCCCGCTGTGCGTGGCCATGTCGGTGTATTCGATATGGAGGCAGTGATTTTGAAATCAATTTGTATTTAGGGCACTTTTGGACTGATTGCACAAAAATACACCATGCTGGTTTTTCTTAGCACTGTGGCAATGGCCGCCTCAATCAAGTTTGCCGACGAAGCAGCGTTGCAGGGATGTCGGAGCGTTACAGGGATTAATACGTTAGACGGCGTTCAGCAATGTTGCAACAGCTGCAGTGATAATTACCTTTTGTGGACCGCATGGCTTTTAAAGGAAAACCACACGCATGACCAACACGCGGTTGCCGAAAGCGAGGTCGAAACGATGCAAGGAAGTGCGTTTGTAGGACAGGAAACCTCTATTAATGAAGCATTGCAAACTACCGACGTTATAACAAGTACAATGAAGCCCTGTGGAGTGTGCGTCAAGGCAAAGGAATGCATTTCTCAAGGCTGGGTCGTCAATACCTGGCACCGGCTTTGTCAAAGTCCCAAAAATGTGTAACCCAAATCATATCAATGATCCATGCGGGCAACAGGCCTGGAGTCGTATACCGTTTTGCTCTTTCATACGCCATGTGTTGCATTTTTTTACGGGACATGTAGTTTGCGCGAGACCAGGCAGAAAGACGCGTCGCTTCGCATGCCAGGCGCCCGAGTTGAAAAATTTCGTCATTATTTAAAGTGTGCGTCCCTTGCAACGCTTCGCTAAGCGCTCCAACTAGAACTGGTAAACTTTTCGCGCCGCACAAAAGCATTCGCGCTTTTGAAGGCGATACATTAGGTGGATTTCGGCTCATTCCCCCCTAACTTTCGACCGGCATACCTCGCAAGAGCCTCTCGAATCGATTTCAACGTTGACGTGCTGGCTTTGTCTGTATCTTTTGTCCCTAGTACAACGTCAACGTCTCCCCCAATATATTTATACACTCCGGTCAAAGCGATCGCAGAACCCATCATTGTCCACCCAGCCACCCGCAACGGAAATTCGCAAAGGTCCACAAATGGTTTGTACCAACCCCGTTTGCCACCAGACGCCGATTCCATAGTCAGTGCACGTTCCAACAAACATCATTATTCATATATACATTAAACCCCGGTACCGGCTTGTGCATGGCGTTGTTCTATCAACCACTTGTTGCCTTCCGGTTTAACCCCAAGGCATTTGACTACGCGGATGTTCGGGCCAGATTCCCGAATTTCTTTGGACGTTCGCCCTTCTACTATAAATTGTGCATACCCAAACGGTGCAAGATCGACGTACACGTTTTGACCAAGCCTGTCCACATCGTGCTCGCCCCCCTTGCGGGAGGCGGTTGCCGAAACGCTGGCAACGGCAAACACGTCTGGACAAACGCCATACTGGTGCGACGGCAACCGTTGGTCCTTGTGGCGCATTTGATGCGAATCGCGGGTCAACGTCAACAACATGCTATCTCGATCACCCTTAGAGCCGCACTTGCAGCATGCTTTAATCGATAGTTTTTTCTTTCCGGAAATTGCGTCGTGAAGAGCGGGGGCCGAGCTTTCCTTAATTTCCACCGAAAAATCCGGGCTAAAAAGGCAATTTACTTTGCCATAGTACCATTGAAATCCTTGGCGAACACCAATTACAATTTGTTTGGCAAGTTGGTGTGATGCGCGGGCACACTTCTCTCTTTCGTTCGCGTCATCGTTGCTCAAAACGCCATCTTCAATATACCCCAACTCGTGCGGTGATATAGGGGCGGTAGCTTCAACAATTAACCCGCCTTCAAGGCACTTAGATTTGTCCCCGGAGGCAGTCAATGCGGCCTGCGACAGCAAAACGACGTACGCGTGCTTAAACGACGAGCCTGAAGAACCCCGTTTTGGTTGCTTTGCATCCCCAAAAACAACTGCCGCCGTTGCGTATACGCTTGTCAGGCGTTGGTGAAGTCGCTCGTGTAATGAATCGCCGTCGGACGGTTTGATTCGCAAAAGAGCATTGGCAAACATTGCTACAGACACCGACTGGCCATCGCAATCCTCATCGGTGCCCCAACAAATTTCCGTTGGCCCCCGATCATCAATTTTTTCAAGCGTGTAGGTGCCTGCGGCCCGCTGCAAAGAAACAGCCAGCATCAACTCTTCCCGATCATCGCCAACTTCTTCATCTGCATCGACGCCAAGCAAAATTTTGGCGGATGTGACGTACGACATCCACCGCGACATGACCGAATCTATGATAGTCTTGTCGGAGGCAATTGCGCGTGCAAGCTGACCGAGTATGCCCCAACCGTCTCGAGTGCATGTTGGGTGAGGATACGATTGTTCCGCGACAACAAGCATGCATTGCGGGTCGACATGCGGGGCATCGACGCAAACCAGCTTGTACGGACTCTTTAGCGTGACAATGCAGCCACACGCTGCCGGTTTTGTGCAGCAACCATTTGCCGGTGCCATTATAGGAACTTCCAATTTAGTTTGTTGCTTGAATTGGGGTTGAGCCGCGACTGCCACGGAACCACAATAAGTGCCATCCGTCCGAACAAATGTAAGCGACATGTAAAAGCGTTCGCATTTCAGACCGCACTTCCCTGGAGTCCAGGTCACCTCCTTATTGAAACTTGGTTCTGATTCCAAAAGCACCGTGGTCTTGCCCTCGTTGTTTGCAACGGAGGAACCGACCCACACGCAAAAGGCGCCTTTTCTGTACATTATGGCAACCGAGCCATCCATTTTTGAAGTAGCGCGCGCCACAAAAGATGCGTCGGCGCTGCGGAAATACAGCCCAAACGATCTCTACCGTGCGTTGCCAGAATATCACTTTGCCTGCGACGCAATTAGCAATGAAATGGAACGCCGTGCATTGCAGTGGACCACGGGCGAGGCGTGTGGACCGGAGGAAATTCGTTTTGTGCGCGACATTGTGCGACTGGTCACGGTTTTGGGCCACGTTGTCTGGCGAAACGCAAGGGGTGTGCTTCAGACGTTGGAACCAGAAGCGTATTCGCTTGAACGAAAGCCAGGAAACAAGTGGAAAGTCAACGTTGAAATTGGCCCAAAGCGCGGTTGGCAAGTGGCAATCATGGCCGAACCGCCATTGCACATCGAAGCGCCAAACATGTGGAATTGGCCATCAAAGGTGGTGTTGAGCGCCCCGGCGGCAGAACGGCTAATGAGACTGTACGATAACTGGGATCGAAGGGATTTGCACAATAGCCGGCCGGGGGTGTTTTGCACCGTAAGCGCGTCGCTCAAACCGGTGGGGTCGTCTGGATACCAATGGTTTGGCGGTGGACAGGACGATGAGCACCCGCTGGGGGTTCGGCCAAACCAAGGGACGTTTCAAGAGTTGCTGGAGCGCCGCACGTCGGCTATACGAATGCTGAGCAGCGCCACCGACGAGGAGCGCAGAATGATCTTCGATCGGTCGCACGCGTCGTCGAGCCTTCCAAATGACATGCGAGAACACCCCGGCGCCGAATCCGCGGTGGCACACGAAGAACACGTGGTCACGGACGGGCGGGATGCTAAGGAGGCCAAAGTGTTGCAAGAAACGCCAAGCACTCGGTTTGCCATTGAACGGCTGCGACAGGCTATTTTATTAATAATTGGAGTGCCGGCGCAGGCTATCGGCGAGTCGGTGAACACGGAACGAAGCAATGCGAACACAAATCAATGGGAAATTGCCATGCGTCATTTTGTTGCCACGACCTCGACGTATCGAATATTCATCGAGTCGGTGCTCAAAGACGCGTCAACTACCGAATCAGGGGCTCATATTGAATACGCCGAAGGCGCCCCCAGTTTTTTCATACAAGACGTTCTGCCGTTGTTGAAAGAAGAATACGCCGCCGAAATGCTGTCCAGCCATTATGGAGTACCCAAAGAACACTTTGATCCCACCAGGCTTTCAAGCTTGCAACCCGCCTTCGGCGCGCCCAAACCTTTCAAGCCGTCAAACGCACAGCAAAAAATAACTTCTGCAAGCGGCATCATACGTGGACCGGGGGGGCGATTTGCTGGACCGGGGGGCGACCGTCGCCAAAAACGTCAGAAACTGTCTTTGGGGGAGTAAAGGGCTTTACCACCACGCCGGCATCGGTCATGGCCGCATGAATTATCTTACGCCAAGTCAGGCTCATCAGGCGACAACTTATGCCGTAGTGTTTGTATTGCGTGTGCGGGATAGCGCAAGCCGCAAACGTATTGCACTTTGGAACAACCGTTCCCTGAGATCCCATTTTGCCTTTTTCAATCTTACTGGTGACAGTGGCAGTAAATAACAGGGCCCACTGCCTCATCGCCGGTGCGGTTTGCTTGTGAATTTGAAGCTCCGAGGACCATTTTGAAATGCTTGCGGCCCACGCTGCAACTTCATCCGCTGACAACGCCGCGCCATACAGAGTGCGCAACGCCCCGCGCCAAGCTTCGGCGCCAAGCAGCCTGCGACTGTGACGGCGCAGTGCATTTGCTTTTCGATGCTTTTTGCTGCTGGCCGGAAGCCGTGCAGACAGCGGGTTGCAACACTGACGAAAATCGTGGCACACGGCGGCGGGCGGGTGCAACTCATATCCGCTCACAGTGCAAAACACGCCTTCGGATGTTTCCTCCGTTAGGCACGGCCCGCCGTGTTGCCCACACGAAGCCATGCACTTTGCTTTTTGTGGGTGACACGTCTTCGATATGCGCCATTTCGGGCGGTTTGAAAGGTCCATGCTGGCATTGGCACGAAAACTATATACGTCAACACAGCAAACACAGTGTACACTTTGCCATGGCGACGTCCTTAACCCTT
>PBMP01000005.1 GCA_002722705.1 Pseudobdellovibrionaceae bacterium
GTGTTCTCGGAGGAGTAGGCCTTGTCCTTGGAGGAGTAGGTCTTGTCCTTGGAGGAGTAGGTCTTGTCCTTGGAGGAGTAGGTCTTGTCCTTGGAGGAGTAGGCCGTGTTCTCGGAGGAGTAGGCCTTGTCCTTGGAGGTCTAGGATGTGCACCTGGATCTCGAGGAACAGGACGATAAATCGGATTATCCGGATTTCTTCTTCCTGGATTTCGAGATCGAATAGGAGCAGGTCTTAGCGTTCCATCTCTTTGTCTCCGACGGGGAGGTCGAGCGATCCCTCGATTTCCTCGAGTCGGTCGGGTTACGATTGGCTGACTTCCCCGGTTCGCTCCAGGTCGGATGACTGATCCAATCGGTCGTGGACGAGTTCGTCCTCTCCCAATTCTGTAGACGTCTCTGTAGTGACCATATCGAGCAGGTGTTCGGTGAACTCGAGTTGCGTATCGAATGGTTCTTCCACCAATGACAACATTTCGATATCGAGTTTGATAGATTCTTGGAACCCTTCCAGAAACCCATCGGTACGAAGCGGTGAGTGTTCGGCCTCCAGGGTAAACGCCGTAGTATCCAGAAGAGTAACCGGTTCTCCACCAGCTCCATGCCACCGTCCGAGTGACTTGAAATCCAAAGATATTTACACCCATGAAGTTTCGTTGATAGACAGCGGTAAAGCCAGGAATATATCCATAATCAGCTCGACCATAGTATCGACCTGCATTGTATCCGAGCCAGTATCCATCGTCGAAACCGTGTTGGTATCCGAATCGATAACTTCGATTTCGGTAGTAAGGATACCAACCAATATGTTCTCTTCCATAGAAAAAGGTTACAGAGTGTGGTCTATACCTTTGATCTTGGAAAGGTGACCAAATCCAACCATATGCGCGATGGTGCCTCCAGTATCCATAGTGATCGGTGTACCAACCCCAAGGATCATAGGAAACCCAGGTCCAGCCACTTTGATCTACCCATGTCCAGTATCCATGCTGATAAGGTCTCCAGTTCTGGGCATGAGTGTAAGGAACCCAGAAGCGAACCCCTGAAATCACAACCCATCGACCCAGGCCAGCGAGTGCATTTCTCGAATTAAAATTTCGATAACGGTATTCATCTGGAGAGGTGACAATGTCTTCAGGCGGTTCTTCATTTTGAAGGTCGTTTTTTAAGATGATGGTATCTGTGGAATATTCATTTCGATGCCGAACAGTGATTTGAACTCCATTTTGTCCAAGATCATAAGGAACATAGTAACTGACACCATAATCATTGACTTCGAAGTTCGATTGACTTAGGCAGTCTTGATCTAAAGAAGCATCACAGTACTCGCCATTATTTGCCGAAGATGTCCAAATGAAGTCTTCCACATAAGATTGAGTGGGTTCAAGACTTCCATTGATATCTGGATTAAAAATATCGGCAGCAAGAGTGACTACATCTCCGGGTTCAACTGCAATAATGTTTTGATGATTAACGTCATAGTTTCCATTGACAGAATAAATTTTAACGACACCAGCTTGGGCATATGCAGCACTGAAAAAACTCAGTAAAGCAATAAACCGCCAACGGTGACGCCATCTGGGGTTAGGCGTATTCATAGTTTCCTCTCTTTATTTTTATGATTGAGCATTGAAAGCTCTCTTTCTTTCAATGCTTGTTTTTGACATCACATACAAGGCACGCTGTAACAGCGATTCGTGTTAAGAATGTCGGCTCTGACTTCTTGTCTGAGTTTTTCTTGTTTTGTTGAGCGAGAGTTGTGCCAAAAATAAAAAGATAAAAAATAAAAATGCGATGCATTAAGAGTTTGTAATTTGTGAAGAAGTTTTTTTTTGTGAAAAATTACTTTGAATACATACAAAGAGAGTTACAAAAGAAGGGTCAAAACGCCCTTTTTTTTGGGGGCAGAAAGGCTCTAGTTTTTATGAAAAAAAAATATGACTTTGTGTTTAATGAATTAAAAAAACAAATGACCGATTATAAAAAATTGAATTCAGAAAATAAGTCTGTTGTTGAGGAAATGTTTTTTCTTTTAAATGAAGGTGATTTTTCTTTTTTAAGAGCAAGAGAGCAA
This sequence comes from Pseudobdellovibrionaceae bacterium, assembly GCA_002722705.1. Taxonomy (GTDB): domain Bacteria; phylum Bdellovibrionota; class UBA1018; order UBA1018; family UBA6935; genus UBA6935. The sequence goes on from PBMP01000005.1 coordinate 2,074, forward strand.
GGACACTTTACTGCGTCCGCTTGGATTTTTGATCCAAAAACTCACGAAGTTTTACTTACGCACCACAAAAAATTAGATCGATGGCTTCAGCTGGGAGGACATGCGGATGGTGAATTCGATCTTAGAAACGTCGCTTTAAACGAAGCGAGTGAAGAATCTGGAATTCCAAAAGATCAGCTAAAGTTAATTGATTTTATTTTTGATATGGACATTCATTCTATTCCTGAATTTAAAGGAGTGAAAGCTCATTTACACTATGATGTAAGATACTTCATTATTCCGATGACAAAAGAAATTAAAATAAGTGATGAGTCAAATGACCTTGCTTGGATTCCTTTAGGAAAAATCAATCAATATACGCAAGAAGCATCGGTCCTTCGAATGGTTCAAAAAACACAACATCTTTTAAATCAATTGCTCGATGAACAAAGTTTTTTTTCACCATCAGCATAACCTGAAAGATAGCACTGGTAGATTGGATCTCTTTCTTCAGGAGGTTGCTTTAGCTCTTCCTTCTCTCCATGAGTACATCCTGATTGATAAGCACGTCTGCACTTCGTTGGAATTTGAAGTGGGATATCAAGAGAGGAGGGGTGACGAAGGGCCATTCGGAGATGACCTATGGCAGCTTCGACTCCTAGCTGAAAACAGATATGTGGATTCTCGATAAGCGCTTTGTTTTGAAAAAAAGCTTTTTTACCTATTTTATATTCTCCGTTACATTGATTTGGATTTTTATAGCGTTCTTCTTGTGCAGCAGAAATGCCCTCAATCATACATCCTAAATTGACTTTACTAAAAGACGAGTCGCGTTTTTCCATAGTGAGAACAATGCCGAATCCGTAGGATGCTCTGTAGGGGTGTGTAAGACAAATTGGAGTATACGGATATTTCTTTGGATTTGCTTTGGTTTGAGACGAAAAAGCTGAAACGACTAATAACGTAAAACCAAAATAAAGAATCAAGTTTTTCATGAGTAACTCCTGAGGCCTTCTAGAGTTCTTTTCTTTTTTTGTCAAGAAGAAGTCCGGTAGTTGATTTTGATCAACTTTTGAAATCAAACCTTTATCTTCTATTTTAAAAAACGTAAAAAAGGGGAATGAACTCCTATTGGTTGAAACCTTTAAAAAAACGAGCAATGCAGTCGAATTTAGGACGGAGGTCTGTTCGACCGTTAGAACTTTTAAAATCAAAGGATCCAAAGCTTTATGGATCTTTAGGGGTTCTTATGGGTTTAGAAAACTCAATGCGTTTGGGATTAAAACTTCGGGGGTTTGAATGGGAAACTCGACGGCAAGGTGATCTGGAGTTTGGCTTTTGGAAAATTAAATATAAAGACTCTTTGCGAGATCAACCCAAACGATTTTTTTTAATTCCCGGTTTCGGAGACTCTTTTTTTTCATGGATCTTCTTTTATGGGCTCATAGAAAAAAAACTTAAAAAAGACTTTGATGAAGTTTACGTCGTTAATTTTCCCGGTTTTTTAGGGTTCCAGTCCTTTCAAAAGCCATTTGGAACGATTGATGCCCTTTCAGGTCCTTTTTTTGATTTACTCGATGAACTCGAGCCTCATACGATTATGGGACATTCTCTTGGGGGTTTTTTAGCAGGGTTGTACGTTGCTGAATGTCTTGAGAATCGAAGACCTCGACTAGAAATTAAGAAGAAAAAATTCAAAATTCCGCAAAAGATGATTGTCGTCAATCCGAGTGGTGTTTTTGAAAATCCAGATGACGGGGAAGATTTTCAAAAACGTTTTCGATCTTATTTAGATCTTCCTGTGGAGAATTATCAAAAAGTTTTATTTAAGAAAAAACCACTAGGGTTTTCAGTTTTAAAACCGATGCTTGGATCTTTTTTTTCTCTTACAGAAACCAAAGAGTTTATTGAAAGTTTTGAGTTAAGACATTTATTACATGAACGACTCAAAACTTTTAAAGGAGAGGCTTTGGTGGTTTGGACAGATCAAGATCAGCTTCTCCCTTCTCGTTGGTTAACCTGCTGGATTCGAGAGTTGGGGCCTTTTTATTTTGAGAAGAATCGGCATTGGGGTGTGGAGCTCGAGGGAGCTGGACATATGCCTCAATTAGAGAAACCACGTTTACTCGCAAAAATTGTTTCTTCATTTTTAAATCCTGATTGCGCTCGTCCTCCTGTAATTAATGGCGCGGTGTTTAAGGGTGTGACTCACACAGGCTAACGCATTGCAGCGTATTGAAATCATTCATTTTTTTCTGCTTTTTTATTAAAAAATTGGCAAACTGCGCAATAATTTGCACATAGCGTCTATTGAAAAACCATGGGGATGGGAAACAAGAAGGGGGTCTCCAAAATGAATAGACAGCAGTTATCAATCGTTGGATTGATTGGAATGGCAATCAGCATGAATCAGGCAGACGCGTCACGTTGGAACGGTCATAATAACCCGGGAAATCTTCATCGAAGGTATGAAATGAATTTTGATGAGCTCCCTCTTGAAGGAGAAATGTCTCACGCTAAGATGCCTTGGTCAGGAATTTATTGGCCTAATAAAGAAGGAGGAATTTCAGCACGATGGAACGATCCTTATCATGATAAGAAAAAGGCATTTAAATATCCAATTTATTCTCGTTTTACATTAGAGAAGATGTCAATGCAGCAGTTAGAGCGTCTTTCTCCAGCTGAAAAATACGACATCTACCGAGGGCGTTACGATTTTCCTACAGTGAAAGCAGAAAGAAAAAAGAATAGAAAAGGAAGTGCTGAATGGCATGGAATCTGTCATGGATGGTCTCCTGCTTCCATTCACTATGCAGAACCAGCTGCTGTGGTGATGACTAATCCGGATGGCATTCGAGTTCCTTTTGGTTCTTCAGATGTAAAAGCACTCCTTTCTTATTACTATGGTGTTGTTGACTACCAACCCGGTCCGCAAGTGGGTTTGAGATGTCAAGGGATCAGTCTTCGAGGAGCTTGTAAAGATGTCAATGCAGGAGCATTTCATGTCGTACTTACAAACCAAATTGGTCTATTGGATGAAAGTTTTAATTTAGATATCGATCGAACTCGAGAAATTTGGAATCAACCAGTCACTGGTTATAAAACTCGAGTTCTTTCACGTCGAAGAAATAATCGGATGCGTGCAAGAAGAACAGGTGTTCATACAGTTTATGAAGTACGAACTGTTTTGACTTATGCAAATGATGACCGAAAACCCTCTTGGGAACCGGTCATGGAAAATGAAAATGATGACAAACGCTTTGCGAGTAAAACGTTAGAATACACAGTCGAAGTCAACGGTTGGGGACAAGTGGTTGGAGGAAATTGGATCTCTCATACTCGTCCGGACTTTTTATGGACTCGTCCAAAAGTCGAGTTTAAAGGATACTATCAGGGGATCGGTGAGATCTTTCAACCAGCAGTAGCTCCACGACCGTAAGTATAAGAAGATCATAAAAGGAAAAGGTCGAAATTTCTTTAAAGAAACTTCGGCCTTTCTTTATTTTTTGGGACGGTGCTTTTTTATAGCTCAGTAAAAGTGTTTCGTTACGTGATCAGTAAAAATGCGATTTGTATAACTATTTGATTTAACTTATTTTTTAATTGTGATTATATAATTATTGCAATCAGTGTTATGTTATAACATAATTATCAGTGAGGTGATGATATGAGAAAGAACTTAACTGCTATCGGTTCCAGCCTTGGTTTGATCATTGATAAGCCCATCGCGGAACTTTACCAGCTTGATCGTAATACCGTTGTCGAAGTGACTCCGAAAGAGGACGGCTTGAATATCCGTTTCATCAAGGAGCGCGATGAACGCGCATCTGACGATGACGTCATAAAAGCTGCTGGCGACATCAACAAGCGCTACGGCAAAATGATGAAGAACTTGGCTAAATGAGTTTGAATCCGAAGTTTCTGACTTTGAACCAAGTCATCGCCTTACACTTGTTGCAGATCGATCAGTTTGGCGGATCTCCCGGTGTGAAAAACGAAGGTCTTCTTCTCTCCGCGCTTGGCCAACCCGAATCTGGTTTTGGCGACGAATACTTTCACAAAGACCGCTTATGAGATGGTCGCTGCTAGTTAAATCCAAAAATCAAGACACTGCCCGACTTATGGGTTACGACACTGATCGCTTTCGTGCGGTTTTATGGAAGTCGTCTCAATCGACTCTAGGAAACATTCCACTAATGACGTTTCTTTTGTTTTCTGTTTTTACTTATCGTGATGAACAGTAAAAAGAGAGGTCCATTATAGAAAGAGAAGCTTTTATGTACTTCAGTTTTAATTCAAGTTGTTTTTTTATTTTTATCTTTTTTTCAGATCGATAGGCATGAATATTTAGTGCAAATTTTAAATTTTCTGACTTGATTTCAGTTTCTTTGTTTATTTCTTTCAGTCGCTCATATGCAGATTTTTTTGCTCTATTTGGAAGAGCACATGGATTTGCGTCGTGATCGACCAGTAGTTTTACCATTTCTACGACGGTATTGAGTTCTTCTTTAGAGTTTGCATAGTAGATGTGTTCAACGGTTCTTCCTAAAATCGTTCTTTGATCAAGCGTGAAATCAGGATCTGCTTTTTTTTCTAGCAAGTAATTCATACGAGAAAGATCGTTATTATTGATAGCAATAGCGTAAGCCGCTTGTAAATGAGTAAACGGACCTTCTGTAGATTTGTAGTAGCCGTTTACATTTGCACCTTCATCTATGAGTTGATTCATTAATTCGGGATCAAATTCTTGATCTAGAATCGCAAAGTGAAATTGAGTATTTGGACTTAATGCAGCCGCATTTGAATTAACGGTGAATAAGATAGTGAGAGCTAAAGTTAAAATTATTTTTTTCATATAAAAATCCTATAGAGTTTATCGATATGGGTTATTTGGTTCAGCAAGTGCTTTTTTGAAGGTAGTTTCGCAAAGAGCTGGACCTTGTTCATTGAGGTCAATTAATTCTTTGATTGTGTTTTCCCCATAAATTCTTTTGGCGAATTCATCTATTCCATCACGGAAGGTCTCAGCGTTTAAGTAGAAGCCTAGGGCTGTATTTGAGCCATTTATTTTTTGGTAGAAATGTTCCTCTAAAAGATTTGCTTTGGATTTTTCATGTCTAAAAGACATGAATCTATATAATAAATGAGTCAAACGAGATGGGCGATCGAAGATGCTTTCTTGATTCTTTTTTCTTTTTATTATGTTTTTTGTGCTCCATATGGAATAGGCAACACTTGCAGCAAATATACTATAGCCCACAGTATTTTGAGCAGGATAAAAAGCAAAATAAAGCAAAGGAGAGTGAGCCACTAATTTTTCTGTTAATTCGGTTAGAATAAAAGAAGTTCGATCTGATTGACTAATGACTTTTTTATGTAAAAAAATAGTTCCGTGGGTATCAATGTGTGCCAGTGTATTTGCGGTCAGTTCGATTGCATATAAATCAAAAAGAAGTTCATTAATCGGCTTGGTCTGAGCTTCAACAGCTACGTTGCCATTGATTTGGTTTTCAATTTCGACAGCAGTGTAGGTTGCTTCCTTTGCGAGTCGTGTTAATTCTTCAACAATGGATTCATGGGTAATTTTTTGATCTTCATTTTTATCGCTGCCTATGATTACTTGAGTAATGATTGGGTTTTTTAAAAGGCGGCTTTTTAGTTTTTGTTCAGTAATTTGAGCTTCGTTATCGATTGATTGAATTTTATCTTTCAGTGCTTGGTCGTTTTCACTTAAAAGTGCAAGTTGATTGAGAAATTTAGAACGAGCCTCACTAATGATGTCTTTTTTATTTTGAGGCAGATCGACAGAGAGATTTAAAGGAAGTTTTGGGGACTCAGGAAATGTGCTTTCTCCAGTGATAAAGTCTCCTTCTTGTTTTAGTAAGTCGCTGATCTCTTGTATTGTATCAAAACGAATTTGCCATTCTTCATTTTGACCTACGAAGCTTTCAAGAAGATCTATTTCTTCATCAAGTTGCTTGATTTTTAATTCTAATCTTTCAATCTGGCTTTCAATTTCTTCCGCTTCTTTTTTTGTTTTAAATTCATTTGAACTGAGGCGATCTTTGAGTGTCCAGAGTTGATCTTCAATGACCGGCTTTTCTAGCTTTCTTTGTTCAATTTCATTTTTGGCTTTTTTGGATTTTTCTTGGGAGAGATCTACCTCTGTTTCTAAAAGAGCTTTTGCGTAACCATGAATGGAATTCATGAGTTTGCTTCGTTGCTCGAGTGAGTTTAAACCATGATCCGTATCGGGAGAGAGGCTCAAGTAAAGGGGGTGAGAAACTGGTGTCGCAATCGGGTTTATTGATTGTTGTTCCTTAGAGTCTTCGGAGATTTCGGCTTTTTTTACAGTGGTAGTATTATCGAGCGCTTGTTCGTACTCGAGGATCATTGCTTTTGCGCAAGAAATCTCCGACAAAACCATTTTTTTACGAGCAGTTGCTCCGAATGAGTTTTCCTGTGTGAATCGAAGCTCTTCTTGAAGTTCTTGAGAAAATTGAAGAAGTCGAGAGAGTTGGTTTCTAACATCGCGTTGAGAGAGTTCTCCTTTTTTGAAGGATTTGTAAGCAAGTTCATAGCCTCTTGGAAAGTTTGGCGGAAAATAAATGGCCCAGGAGAAACTTGAATAACTACAGATTAGTAGAACAATTGCTTTATTTAAAATTTGCATACCGGGCTTATAATTTGATTCAAGTTTTTTTGTCAAGAATTTTAACGCATTAGGGCGTATTTCTTTTTTGAATGTTTTTTTAACCCATTGATTTATTTAATTTATTAAAGAGAACCTTGACCGGAGAACTGAACCACATGATAGTTTTTCTTTCCTTTACGTAGAATGAGAAAAACTTGATCAATGAGATCATTTTCTTTGATTTGCTTTTCAGGGTCCTGAGTCCTCTCATTATTCAGATAGATCCCGCCAGCTTTTATATCTTTGCGAGCTTGGCCCTTAGATGGACACAGTCCTGTTTCGACTAGAAGATCAATGAGAAGAACAGGGGATTTCTTTTCTTTATGAGTGGAAGGCGTTTCTGAAAAGACATCGAGCAAGGTGTGTGAGTCGAGGTCTTGAAGAGAAGAACCAAAAAGAGCTCCTGAAGCAGCAATTACATTTTTAAGTTCTTCTTCTCCGTGTACCATTACGGTCATTTCTTCAGCGAGAGATTTTTGAGCCGCTCTGAGATGAGGTTCTGTTTTTACTTTCTGCTTAAGGTCATTGATTTGTTCAATCGACTGAAAAGAGAAATAATCTAAAAAGTGAATAATGTCGTCATCGCTGGTTTGGATCCAAAATTGGTAAAATTGGTATGGACTCGTTTTTTTTGAATCTAACCAAATGGTTCCTGATTCCGTTTTTCCGAACTTGCTTCCGTCAGCTTTCATTACCAGTGGGTGAGTCAGTCCATAAGCAGGAGCTGAGGTCTTTTCTTCAAGAGCATTCATTCTTCGAATGAGTTCACATCCCGCAGTGATGTTTCCCCACTGATCGGACCCTCCAATTTGAAGCGTACAATTTGCGTTTTTATGAAGATGGTAATAATCGTAGGCTTGAAGAAGCATATAAGAAAATTCTGTGTATGAAATTCCATGATCTCGATCTTGAAGGCGAGTTCGTACGGATTCCTTTCCGAGCATATGATTCACAGTAAAGTGTTTTCCGACATCTCTTAAAAAACCAAGATAAGAAAAGGGTTGGAACCAATCTGCGTTGTTTACAATTTTTGCCGTATTTTTTCCTTCGAAGGAAAGAAACTTTTTAATGACAGACTCAATTCCTTTGAGGTTGAGTTGAAGTTGCTCTAAATCTAAGAGTGGGCGTTCTGAAGTTTTTCCGCTTGGATCTCCCACAATCCCTGTTGCTCCACCGACAACAGCAATAGGGGTATGGCCTGCGTTTTGAAATCGTTTGAGCGTGAGAAGAGGAAAAAGACTTCCTACGTGAAGAGAGTCTGCTGTGGGATCAAAGCCACAATAGAGGGTACGAGATTCCTTTTGGAGATGATCTTGTAAATCTGTGTTAGTAATTTGTTTGAGAATGTTTCTTTTTGTTAAGTCTTCAATAATATTCATAGGTTAAAAACTTTCTTTAACAAACAGGTTTAGTCGATTGTACTCGCCTCAGCGCGTGTTTTCGTTTATATCATGAAACCAAATAGATGGTTAGATTCGTTGGATTTATTTGTTCATTTTAGAGTGAGGTCTTCTTCCATGTGGTTTACGTCAGCATATACATTTTTAGGTGGGCTTGGGATTTTCTTTTTTGGAATGAAAACCCTTTCAGACGGATTGCAATCAATCGCTGGGAATTGGATCAGAAAAGTCATTAATGCCTTAACAACAAACCGGTTTTCTGCCGTATTAGTTGGAACTTTTGTAACCACATTAGTTCAATCGAGTTCGGTTACCACCGTTATGGTGGTGGGATTAGTGAATGCGGGGTTAATGGAGCTTACTCAAGCCATTGGAGTGATTTTTGGTGCAAATATTGGAACAACGATTACCGGTTGGATCATTGCTATTAAAGTAGGGAAGTATGGTCTCTTATTTGTCGGGATGGGGATGTTTCCGATGTTGTTCTCTAGTCGAGATGGTCTCAAACAGTTAGGACGAATTCTTGTTGCTTTAGGTTTTGTTTTTATGGGGCTAAAATTCATGAGTGGAGCATTTAAGCCTTTAAAAGACACTCAGGCTTTTTTAAGTGTTCTTCAGTATTTTACAGCTCAAAACTTAGGAAGTTTACTTGCGTGTGTTTCTGTAGGGGCGTTATTAACATTTATTGTTCAATCGAGTTCAGCAATGCTTGGGGTGACGATTGCTTTAGCTGCAACCGGCGCAATTACCTTTCATACAGCAGTCGGTTTGGTATTAGGGGAGAACATCGGAACGACGATTACTGCACTTCTTGCAAGTATTGGAGGGAATTCACAAGCAAAGCGAGCAGCCAGAGCCCACGCCTTATTTAATGTGTTAGGAGTTCTTTGGTTGGCTCCTTTCTTTTGGGTTTTTACTGATTTTGTAGATCAGATTATTGGAGGAGCAGCTGATGCTCTTGGGGATGATGGATCCCGACCTTATATCGCAGCTCATATCGCTGCAGCTCATAGTATTTTTAATGTGGTCAATACGATCGTTTTTGTTGGTCTTATTAAGTATGTTGCACGCTTTGTCACTTGGATTACTCCTGCTTCTCGAACCAAAGAAGTACCTCATTTAAAACACCTACCTGCGGGAGTTGATATCGGAGCTGGAATGGCGCTTACAGCAGCAGAAAAAGAACTTTTAAATCTAGCTGACTTAACAGGAAAAACCATTGATATGACTTTTGAATATCTTTTTGGAAAACCTAAAAGTTATTCAAAGTTAAAAAAGAAGATTACCAAGTATGAAGAGATTACAGATTCGATTCAAGCTGAAATCACGCTGTTTCTTTGTAAAGCTCAAGAACAACCCATGAGTACCGAAGAATCACAGCTTTCTTATGCTCTCATTCGAGCAGCAGATGAATTCGAAAGCGTGGCGGACTATTGTTTAACCATTATTAAACAAAAAGATCGTTTAAAAAATGAATCAGGACGTTGGTCAAAAGAAGCAAATAAAGATTTAGAAAAGCTTTATAGTCGTACGAGTCATTATTTTAAATCCATTCAAGAAGGATTGAGAAATGGAGAAGGACTTGACTTGCCTAAATTGAAAAATCTCCATTTAGAAATTAAATCGGTTGCTAAAGAAGTTCGAGTTCGTCATGAACAAAGACTACAAAAGGGGGAATGCTCTCCTGTTGCTGGTATGATCTACAATGACGTAGTGGGCTCCATCAAAAAAATGAGCTCCCATTCGGTTAACGTTGCTGAAGCGATTGCAAGAGTCGATTGATTTAGATTGATTTTTTTTCTCAAGAAATATAGATAATGCGCCTGTAAAAAAGCAAGAGGAATTGAGCGTAAAAATCCAGGAGATTTGCAATCTCACCTGACGATCAACCTCTTTGCTAGCCTCTCGTCGTATACTGTAGACCTTCAAAGAAAGAGATTTCCCCCTTCGCCAGCCTTTTAGATGTTCTTTCTCTTGTAAATATGGAGTTGCATATGAAGCACTTTCATTCGCCTGTTTGGGCCTTACTGATTTAATCAGCATGCCATGACAAGATTGGATTTAATGTGAAGGGGTGCCAGTCGTTAAAATGGGCCTACTTAATCAATTTGTGGCCACGCCTACATTGGGCCTCTCCCTTCATCCTCTAGAACATCTCTCTCCTCATTGAGATTTATTTTCTTCTGGTTCAACTGTCTATCTGAGTAGATGAACGGGAAGAAAGGTTCTCCGACTTCCTTGTCGGTCAGATGTCTATCGGAGCCTCTTATGCTACCGATTCATTGACCATTATAGGTGTACCGACGGACAAAGCTTGCGAGGCGACGCTGCTTTTTTAGATTGTCGAAAAAATCAGTGAATATTTGCACGGCTCCCTGCACAAGGGATGATCTCAGATACTGACCGGCGATTTTCAAAAGGAATTCTTAAATTTCGCAAGACGTGTAACATAAGAGCCTGCAATTACAGGATTATTAATGTATTTACAACGTTATAACATTGTTGTATATTGAATTGTGGAATTTGAATGGGATGACAATAAAGCTGATTCAAACTACCGAAAGCACGCCATACGCTTTTCCGAGGCCGCTTCTATCTGGATGGACGGAAATGCCCTCGAGATCCCGGACCCCGATCATTCAGACGATGAAGATCGGTGGATAAGACTAGGAACTTCGAGGCATCTGAGAACGTTAGTTGTCGTCTTCGTTGAAAAAGTTGAAGGATCAAGAATTCGGATCATTTCGGCGCGAAGGGCAAGCGCTGAAGAATCTGCTCAGTATATGATGAGGTTAGAACATGAAAAGTAATTACGATTTTTCAAAAGGAAAACAAGGAAAGAAAGCCAAAGAAGTAAAAACTTCAAAAACCTTTCGTCTCGATACTGATGTTCTTGAATGGCTTGAAGAACAAGGTGAGAAAGAAGGGATAGGTTACCAAACTTTTCTTAATTGGTTTTTAAGAAAGGCAATGCTTTCTGAATCTTCGATCGAAGACCGAATCTCCAAACTTGAAAAGACCGTTTATAAAAAGCGAATAGGTTAAATAAGTTCACATTTTCATCCAGAAAGGAAGCTGTTTGGAACAATGGAGAAGATGAGCAGGTCAGAGAGCGAAATTCGCATTAAATTTCGATATCCCGGCTTTGCTTAGACGACGCGATTCTTCTGGTCTTTTCAGTTGAAGGCACTTTCTCTGACTCAGGTTGCTTATCGCGAATGGCTTTCTCAAGCTCAGGAGAAGGTTTGATTCCCTCCTTTATTTTATAGAATCTCTCGCTCAATTTTGCGACGGCGGTTTTTTCTTTTGAGTTAGACGATCCCATCAAAATTCTTCCTTTCACCATTTAACCGGTGATGTCTCTTTTTTAGCACGGTTCTGATGGTCAGCAACCATTTGAAACTAAGGGATTTAATGAAAACTTGTTTCTGAATTAACTGACGCGTCATAACAAAAAATGAATTCTCCTCGCTTTCTTATTCGATTTTATATCCAAAATTTTTAATTAAAATTAAGTTACATCCGATGAGTTAAGTGAAATGGTCTCTATTTTAGTTTTGTTTATCAATGTTTCATCTTATGCAAAGACACAATTCGACTCTACAGATATCGTTGAAACCATTAATCATATAGAATCTAAAACTTCTGCCCCTCAAAACTCCTGCCAGACTCAAGATAATACCTTCAAAACAATCGATGAATTTATATCTTTTGTCTGCTCGTCGTCGAATGATCTTGAGTTTGTGGATGCTTTGGAAGCACGAGGGGCATCAAAGATACTCGCGTCATCGGGAATAAACTTGTCGCCAAGTCAATTTGCAAAAAAAATGCGAGAATTTGATAAATTCAACAAAAGCATACCAAACATCGTAAACAAGGCTCAAAAGTTAACTTGGAAATATCAGCAAAAGTATAAATGCAAAATAAAAAAATCAAGATTTTACCCGTCCGAGAAGTTTGTTTTTAAAAATGGTCACCAACTAGAATTTTTTGCGAATACACATTTGCATCAGATAAATGAGCCACAAAAAGGAATCGCGGCGGCTCGTGAGTTACACAAGATACTTAAAGGGATTTCTTCGGATCTTGTTATCATTGAAGGATTTGAGTTCGGAGAATCGTTACCCTGCGAAAGAGTTATTCGATCAGTTCTTACCCCTAAGGGAATTCCGAATGAGTCTGAGTTCACTTACATTGTTCAGTCTGCATTCCTTCGAGGGGCAAAGATGATTCCCGGAGACAAACAGGTCGTTTTACAAGAAGACAGGGCTCGTTTCGGACTCACTCAAGCTGAACTGGAAGAGATTCATCTTGTCGATATCCTACATTTCTATTACTCCGCCCTCAGAGAAGGAAAAAATGCACCGATCCAGTTTGCGATTAAAATGCATATGAGGAGACATGGTGATTCAATCTCTTGGGATGAATCGAAGGTACGAAAAGTTTATAAAAAGTTGAATCAGCGTGAATTACCATTCGATCCGAACGAAATATACCGTGATTTCACTCCTACTTTATTTGTCAAAGGTGCTCCAGTAAGGGGATCAAACCGAGCCGTTGACAACCAAGACCTCATTAGAAATCAAGCATTACTCTGGTCGATCGAAACTGCTCAAAAACTAAATGTATCGACAAGCGTTTTTTTTGGTTCTGGACACCTTGAAGTACTTACTCCTGCCTTGAGAAAGCATCTTCTTCCTATCCAGAAACCAGAAATCCTCCAAACTATCGAATGTCCGTAAATTAGGGCATTTGAGGTATTCCGCATGTTTTTTTTGATCAGTAACGATGCATTGGGGAAAAATCCATGAAGAAAATCACATAGTAATAAACATTTTGATACTCTAACCTAGGGCTTTAAAATTTTTTGTATTGTTTTTAGGATCTTTTGTTTTGAGTATCTAGCTAACTCAGAAAGAGAGATTGAGGCATTTGCTTCTTTTGCAATCTGGTATCCGAGGTAATACCCTGATCGTTTAGGTATCCAATCATGGGTGGAGTCTCCATAAAAATAGGTGTCGTAGTCTTGTCTTGAGGGACTCTTTAATCGTTTCAAAACATCCTGATTAAGTCTAGCTCTTAGACTTTCACATTTTTTAATCAAACCTTTTGGATTATCTAGTGATAGTGCAGCCCAACTTGCACTAGGATTTAATTTATGGGCAGCTCTTACAGCCAACCCTTCAGCCCATAGACCATCAAGCAATGTTTCATTTTCTTGAAAAAAGCTTCGATGATACACGTGAAATAATTCGTGGTGCAGAAATGGAGCTTTTCGTTCGTATTCCATACTCTTATGATATTTGGCGATCGAATCCACACCAAAAATGAAGAAAAATTTTCCCTTATAAACTCTAGTTCCACCATCCATTTCTCCGAGGCTATGAATCATATGAACCTTGATATCTCTTGGTAAAGCTGGAAATTCTTTACGAAAAGACCGCTCAGCTTTTTTTAAAAACAAAGGAAGCTTTGAACGAACAAGTAAAATTTTTTTTCTAATCTCTTTATAATTTTTAAATTTTTCAAAAAAAACGTTTTCTGGGTTCCGTCCACTTCTTTTCCAAGTCAGTACTCTGTTTTGATAAAACTCTGGAAAGAGTGGAACTATTTCATGATTGAATTTTTTAAAAACAAGCGATGAATTTTTTAAATGCTGATTCTCACTCCAAAATCGATCAAAATTCTGAGTGAGATCTTTTATTTCAAGACCACTAGCAACGCTTAGCGTTGGAACTAAAATAAACAATAGCATTCGATACATAAGTCTTTCGTAACCAGGTATTCGAGTTAAATCAAGACTGCAGAATGCATAGATCTAAAAAACTAAACAAGACTCACACATGCATTAATTCCGAAGACTAAGGTAACAACAAAAGTCACAACAATTGAACTTTTTGCTGCCTTAAAAGCCCATGAATGTGAATACTCAGATTCATTTCCTTGAATCATCCCTACCATCAAAAAACAAAGAGATGAAAGAAACGGAAATAAAAAGCCATAATGTCCATTGTAAGAAAAGATACTGGCAGCGACCGCTCCACCAAAAATAAAGGACGCAAGAATACTCACCCGAGTCCAACTCTTTCTCATTTCTGTTTTATATCGATCTGATTTTCGATCCCAAGCGAGAATTTTTGTAAACATCAGTCCAATATCTGTTGAAAGACCTGTCATATGAGTAGGTTTTAAAAAACCTCCTGTCGCTAAAGAACAGGTTGCGTTCTGAACCCCACAACAAAAAGACAAAAAGAAAATTAATAATAGATGAGCTTTATTAATTGCATCTTTTGAACTCTCAATGAGGTCAACTTCTGAGAGCAAAAGAATTAAACCAAAAAATAAAGACTTAACAGCTAATACCAAAACATATCGAGGTTCCTGTCCTACCTCTTGTTTAAAGCCAATCTGATAACCAGCGAATCCAGCCCCAATAATAAATGCAAGTAGAACGACTATAAAGGTAGAAAGCATCACTGGATCGAGCTGAGCAATTCCCATCCCAATTTGAGAACTGGTTCCTGTCACATGAGAAACAAAGTTTCCAGACTCAAAAAAACCTCCCACATTGACGTATCCGGCCTGAAACGCCATCAGAAGCCACACCCAGTAAGAGAATCCTTTAGAAAAATATCCACCCTCAAGCTTCAGCATAAAGCCCTCCTTATTCCCAATGGTGTTATTATCGCTTTTTTTTGATATAAATAAAATATAATATTATGAATGAATTATTCGATTTTTTCGAATTGGAGATTTTCATGAAATGGTTAAATTTTCATCACCTTCTATACTTTAGAGAAATCGCACGCCAGGGAAGTCTATCTAAAGCGTCAAAAGTACTCAATGTGGGGCAACCCGCTCTAAGTGCTCAGCTCAAAACTCTTGAATCACAATTGGAAATCAAGCTTTTTGAAAGAAAAAATAGATCTCTTGTTTTAACTGAAGCAGGGAAAGTGACACTGGATTACGCAAATCAAATCAACGATACCGGACAAGAATTTACTGAAGTCATTCACAAAAGAGGATTCAGTAAAAGAATTCGATTAAATGCAGGAGCCCTCAATCCGATCCCCAAACATCTTGTGAGTAATGTTTTAGATTATGTTCATAGAAAGACAAACTGCTTTTTATCTATATCTGAAGGAAACCCTGACTATTTACTGAGAGAACTCGAGTCCCATAACCTGGATGTTATTTTTTCTGATCACAATTTACGTTCAGACAATCAAGGAAAAATATTATCAAAAAAAATACTTCGAATGAAAGTCAATGCCTACGCTCATTTAAGTTATAAAAATCTAAAAAAAAAATTTCCGCAGTCTCTCAGACAAATCCCCTGCATTCTTCCAAGCAATCTTTCTCAACTACGCTCTGATCTAGAGCACTATTTTCATGTTCAAAAAATCTACGTGGACCGAATTGGAGAAACAGAGGATTTAATGCTTCAAAAAATCTTAGGCGCCAAAGGAGATGGCATTATTTTTTTACCTGAATTTGCAGCAAAAGACTTTGTAGAAGAAGGTAAAATCATTAAAATAGGAGAACTTAAAGACGTTTTTGTCGAATACTTTTTAATTTACTCAAAAAGACTCATTGACAATCCGGCTCTTGAGTTATTGTTAAGACAAAATTTTGAAAAAATGAAGCTCGGAAACTAGAGGATCTCATGGCACAAGGGTCAACTAAAGCTGTCTATGCAGCAATTACTGGAAATTCAATTGTAATGGTCACCAAATTCTTGGCCTTTTTTTTTACAGGATCCGGAGCAATGCTCAGTGAGGCGATTCATTCATTTGCCGATGTAAGTAATCAAGGACTTCTGGCGTTTGGAATTCGTCAATCCAAAAAAGAGCCCGATGAAACTCATCCTTATGGTTACTTAAAAGAACGTTATATCTGGGCCCTCGTATCTGCTGTTGGTATTTTCTTTTTGGGTTGTGGCGTAACCGTATACCACGGAATACATAACCTCATCGATCCTGTTCCCCTTCAAGGATACACAATGGCTTTTATCGTCCTTGCTCTATCTCTTGCTGTCGAAGGAACCACTTTAGTTATTGCTATGAAAAGCGTACTCAATGAAGCACAAAATCAAAAAATGACACTAAGAGCCTATCTCTCTCAAGGAGCTGATCCTATTGGTGTTGCTGTCGTTTTAGAGGATGGAGCCGCAGTTTCGGGGGTCGTCATCGCGTTTCTGGGACTACTTCTCACCCACCTGACTCACGATCCGATATGGGATGGAATAGCAACGGTATTTATTGGGCTGCTTATGGGAGGAGTCGCTGTCTACTTACTTTTTAGAACTCGCAAACTTCTCATTGGTCAGTCCATTCCAGAAGCCACTCGTAAACAAGTACTTTCCATTCTTAATCAAGACGCGAGTGTTGAAAAAGTTCTCAATGTAAAAACGGCTATTTTAGGAACCAAAGAATTTCAATTTAAAGCCGATGTCGAATTTGATGGAGAAGTCATTGCTGAAAACTTTTTAAAAAACCATAAAATCTCTTTCTCGCCTGATGACTACGAAGATCCTTCAAAAATTAAAGCGTTTTTAGTTGAATACGGAGATCATCTCATTCAACAACTAGGAGATGAAGTCGACCGTCTAGAGGAAAAAATTCGTCAATCCATTCCAGATATCAAATATATTGATTTAGAAACTCATTAAGTCAGAAGAACTTCTGCTGGAATCTGTTTTTTTGAAAAAAACAAAGAGAGACTATTTACTGTCGTTTCTGCAATTTTTTCTAGTGCTTCATGAGTTAAAAAACCTTGATGAGATGTCACAAGAACATTAGGAAAAGTCAATAGACGAGCAAGCTGATCATCCTCAAGACATTGATTAGAGTGATCTGAGAAAAAAACCTCTTCTTCCTCTTCATACACATCCAATCCAGCTCCTCCTAGTTTTCTTTTTTTTAAACTCGAAATTAATGCCTTCGTGTCAATAAGTGCACCTCGACCTGTATTTATTAAAATCACTCCTTCTTTCATTAGAGAAAAGGCCTGATCAGAAATTAAATGATGTGTATTTTTATTAAGAGGGCAATGAAGCGAAATGACATCCGAATTCTGATAAAGAAACTCAAGAGAAACTTTCTCTACACCTTCTTTAGAAAGAGTAACTTCAGGATCTGAGTACAAAACATGACACCCAAACCCTTTCATAATCTGAATAAAGACCTGACCTATTTTTCCAGCCCCAATCACTCCGACTGTTTTTCTATGCAAATCAAACCCGACAAACCCATCTAAAGAAAAATTTAAATCTCTCACTCGGTGATGTGCTCGATGAATTTTTCGATTCAAACAAAGAAGCAAACTCACCGCATGCTCTGCGACTGCATACGGAGAGTACTCAGGAACTCGAACCACAACAATCCCAAGTGATTGAGCCGCTTCTAAATCCACATGATTAAATCCGGCACATCTCAGTGCAACGATCTTCACCCCATTACTTTTTAAGAGATTCAAAGTTTCTGCATCCAGATGACTATTTACAAAAACACTCACTGCCTCACAGCCTCGAGCGAGAATTGCGGTCTGTTTATCAAGGGTGTGCTCAATAAATACCCCCTCTAAACCATAGCGATTTAAAGATTGCTTTAACTGTGGTTTTTCGAAAGAATGACTTTCAAAAATAAAAACTTTTTCTTTTTTCATTTGAACCTACTTAAAAGAACTGTTTTTCACAAAAAATGAGAAAAGTCAGATAAAAAAGAGATTGAAATCAGAGTGATTCTTTGATTTTTAGAACAGATTAGAAAAACGAGGTAGAAGATATGAAAAATATAAAAAAAATAAGATGGGCTCTCGATCCTTTCAGTAGTGAAAGTGCTCCAATTGAACACTCCGTAAGACTACTTGAGCAGCTCTTTGGAGCTGGAGGCATAGAAGTGACTCCCACCTATATTTTAGGATCAGATCTCACTCAGTGGATCTCTTATTTCAACCCACAAATCACTCCAGACACCATTGGTCAAGTAAAAGAAGCAATGACACAAAAAATTGCAGCCTTTCAACCCACTTTCAAACTCAGTACTCCTGAAATTATTGATTCAAAAGGTTTCTCCACTCGATCGGATGCACAAACTCTTGTTGACGCAATGGGATCTCACGACCTGCTACTCATTCATACTCGAGCTACAAAAGGAATTTCTGCTCTTTTTCTTGGAAGCTTTGCAGAGAGTGTTCTCAACCGACTCAACAAGCCCATTCTCTTTACCTCTCCTGAGATGAGTGTTCACTCTCCTCAAGTAGAAAAAATCTGTTACCCAACATCTTTGAGTCTTGAAAGTTTGGAAGTCTTTAAAAAATTTGTAGATGAAACTCACTTTGCTGGAAAACAGTTTTTAATTTATTCCAAGGTATTGCACCCTGCATCTTCTCTCCTTTCTGAAACTTCAACCTTACTCGGTGGAGCACCTATTGATTTGGAACCATTTTTAAAAGAAAATAATGAAAAAATTGAGATGGAAAAAAAGAAATGGACTGAATTTTTAGAAAGCAAAGGAATTCATTTCTCTATTCACATTGATCAAGGAACACAGGATGTTGCGGAAGGAATTGTCGATTTCTCAAAATCTCAATCTTGTGACCTTATCGTCATGCCATCTTTTGCAACAAAAATGGATACACTTCTCGTAGGAAGTCATGCCAAAAACACCATTCGTATGAGTCCAATTCCAGTGATTTCATGGCACCATGAAGTGAAAGAAACACCAACAACGACTCTCTATTCGTAAATGCCAAAAACTCAATTTATTTTTAATGGAGAAGAGTTTTCTTCTCTCATTTTTAAAGAGATTGATCGAGCTCAAAAATCAATAGACATTTCAACCTATATTTTTGAGCTCGACTCTTTTGGACTCCAAGTTTTCAAAGCGCTTCAACAAAAAGCTCAGCAAGGAGTTCGTGTTCGAATTCTTGCTGATTCCTTAGGATCTATTTCTTTACATTGGGTTTTAGACGACGTTCCCAAAGGAATGGAAATTCGTCTCTATCATACCTTCTATAGAACTTTCCCTTTTCAAAAAGACTCTCTTTTAGAAAAAATCACAAACTGGAACCATCGAAACCACCAAAAACTTTTTATTTTTGACGGAGAAAAATCGATTACCGGAAGCCGAAATATTCATAAAAAAGCAATTCAGTGGCATGAAACAAGTCTTATTCATTTTAAAGAAGAAACAAAAGACTTAAAGAAAATTTTTGAAAATCTTTGGAGTCAAGAAAAACTCAATGTTTACCAAAGTAAAATTTTTCTCTCGTCTCACTCACCTCTTTTACGAAAACAAAGGAATTTAAAATTAAAAAATTGGATCACCTCGGCTCAAAAGAGAATCACAATTTTAACTCCTTATTTTTCCCCTTCGCTTTCTATGCGAAGAAGACTAAAAAAACTCGCAAAACAAGGAGTTAAAATTACTCTTATTGTTCCAAGATTTTCAGATGTGAATCTTTCTCGCTGGATTAACCAATCTTATTACAAATCTTTTATCCGCTCAGGAATTTCTATTTATGAATATAAAGAAAAAATTCTTCACTCTAAATTGATATTAATCGATGATTTGCTAATTTTAGGTTCCTCTAATTTCAATCAACGAAGCTTAAGACAAGACCTTGAAATTGATTATATCACCTCTGATCCCGAACACCTCATCACTATTGAAAAAAAACTCAGTGAAGATATCGAACACTCCGTTCAAATCAAAGACCCTAAACGTCTCTTCTTTTTAAAGAAGATTTGGGTAGACTTTGTAGAAACTTTCTTTAAACGATGGACTTAGTCTCTTTATGAGAAAAAACTTGATCGACCTTTAAAAACAGAATGATTGTTGAAATCCAAATAAGATTCGCCCATAGCAAATGAATCATTTGCATCCAAACCGGAGCAAGCAATAACCAGTTCATTCCACCAATAAGCCATCCCGAGAAAACAAGAGAAATTACAGTAAGCCGAATTCTTTTTAAGGATAAATCTGAAGTTTCAATTAAAAAAGCTTGCCACGCAATCCATCCACCAATCATCACCGCTAAAAGAGGATGAAAAACTCTGAGTTGTACTAAAAAATGAGAACCTTGATCAAAATCCTGAGCCACTCCTTCCATTAAAGATTCTGACGGAAAAAGAGTATCTCCTAAAGCGGTAATCGCTCCAGATGCACCTAAAATAATCATTCCCAATAAACCAATAAAAAGACCAAACCCAGCACTTCCTCTACGAATCAAAGGGAGTCTTTGTAAATGGGTAGCTTCCGCAAAACACGATACAGTTAAACTCAAAATTAAAAGAAGAGTATTAATTAAATGAAGTCCAATCACCCATACTCTTAAATGAGAAGTATCCTGATCCACCAAACCCAGAATAACCAGTCCCGCCCCAATAAGTGCCTCAATCACGATGAAAGAAACATTTGAGATCGCTAATTTCCTTAAGAGGTTCCCCTGAGGGTATCGACGAAAAAGAAAAATAGCGTAAGCAACCACAAATATAAATGCGAACCCAGAAGTGACTCGATGCCCAAACTCAATAACTGTCTCAATTCCAGGAGAAAGAGGTACAATCTCTCCATTACAAAGAGGCCAATGCTCTCCGCATCCGGCACCAGAACCTGTTGCTCTGACAACTGCTCCCCATAAAATCACTAACAAGTTCCAAACAAGAACTCCGACTCCGATTGAATTTTTCATAAAAACTCCTGAATTTTCATTTACTTAACAAAAATAATCGTTCATGAAAATTCAAAAAGTTCGATTGACCTTTATTCAAATCCCTTTTATAACTGTTCGAATTCAAAAATTGATGGCTCGTAGCTCAGCGGGAGAGCACCACCTTGACATGGTGGGGGTCGCTGGTTCAATCCCAGTCGAGCCAACCATTTACTTCAAAAGAGCAACTTTCGTCCTCCACCGTGTCGAGGGCTCTGAGAGCCCCTAACACAATAAAACATTTCAATTTTTGCCCTTCCACTTCAATCCTCGGGATCACCGATTTCAGAATCTGGTGCTTGTCTTCCCCATCTAAAAAATCAAACTCCACTAATGCCTTACGAACCACTCCATAAATTTCTGCTGGAGCCCTGTGCGCCTGTCGCTGAAAGGCCCCAATGTTCTGTTCCAGAGTTTTCACTTCCTGGATCAATCTCGCAATTTCGGCTTCGGCTTTCTTCTTCTCCTTCATGATCTCAGTAGCAAGCTGGTCAAACTCCAGAGTGTCGTTCAGTGCGGCACTGCGAATGGTCTGTGAAAACTTCTTCGTCACTTTGGTGAGCTTCGCAATTTCGGCGCGCTCCGCTTTGTTGATGAGGTCGTCTGCGCAAGTTCCTGTTTCGCCGCTTGAATGAGGGCCACGACACTCTCGCGATAGGGATGCAGCGCAAGTGAGGTGGCTGCTGAGCTCGCTTCTCGTTTATCCGAGGATTTGAGCTTGAGGATCAGACATTTCTAAGCCATAGTGAACATGGTTTTCTAAACCTCTCATTGTGTATTAAAATTGACGAGACCTTGATGCGACAGATACATTCGCATCTCAAGGGGATTTAGAATGTATTGTCATTGGAAAAAATCGGAATCGTTTTCTATCTTGCTCTTGAGCTGTTTGAGTATTTTTAGCTGTAAGTCAGAAAATCAGACTATTGTTTCTCAGCCCGACCTTCACAACGAACCAACGTCGCAAAATAATTTGGTGATCTCTCAGGGGCTTCGGCAGCCCACAGAAGATGAGGCTAAAAGGATTTTACAAAATCACAGCAACCTTAGCTTTCTCGATCGAGAGATAAAATTAACCTATTGTCAGGGGGATTTCTGTCCGACCTATCAGCTCCACCGCGACGGCAAGGTCACTTACTCTAACGTGATTTGCTATGATGGGAACTGCATGTCGGAAGATGGCGCTGGCAAATCAGTGAGGCAAAAGTTTTCAAGTGAGAATAACTGCAACTCTATTGGAAAAGTGATGGAGCCTGAAGGCTCAGCGCCGTGGTGTAACTACGAGAGATTTGGCCAAGTCATTCAAACAAATGATGGTGAACTCTACATATGGCTGCCTTTTCCGAAAAAACCCGCCTTTGAAGCCTTAGAAAAAATAAAGGATGGATCTTACCAGCTCAAAGCTCAAGCCGTTTACGATTCGATTTGAAACTCCTAACTTCCGTCGAAGTTGGATCAGTTCAAGGTTCATGAAAAACGACCGAGATCGTAATGACCTCGGTCGTTCTTATGAGCGTTTTAGTCCACGAGGGAGAAATTTTTTTATGAATCAATTCGAAAACCCACAACAATGTAACTCATGAGAACTCTGTAAACATCTTAAATAACTAGTCCAGTTTTACTTTAGACCGACTTCTACAATACGCTCAACTACTTTATCCAAATCTCAAGCCCTAACTCACCGCAACGTAACCTTTATAGTACTTACTAAGTTTTCTTAATTCACAAATAAAACCTAAGCTACTTTTAAAGCTCACGCCCTACCGCTTCAGTAATAATACCAATCGCATACGGGACAGTTTTATCTCTTAAAGAATTCCATCGATATTCATGATCAAATCCGTGAGCGGTCAAAAAACTCAAATAACTGTAGTTCTCAACGAAAAAAATCTTTAATACATTATACCCGTCCAATAACCGTTTCACATTGGTTAAAAGCTGAAAGTTCATTCAACTTTTTAGTTAGTATCTTTGATATTTGCTTATTTTTCTTAATCATATGCAAACTTAATACTTCAAGTTCTTTTAATTTCCTATGAGCTTTTAAATCAATGGTACCAACAAATTGATCTTTATAAAGAATGGGTAAATTAAAATAACCAAACTTTCTTTTATCTACAGGAAGATAACATTCGAGCTGATAATCAAAATCAAACAATTCGTTTAATCGTTTTCGCTGAATGATAAGATTATCAAAAGGAGATAAGATGTTTAAATTTGAATTTTGACTATTTTCATTAAAATTTTCGAAGTAATTTTTTAAACAAAAGTATTCTGTTTCTATTTCTGGAATAAAGATACTTAAAACTTTTCCTTCCTCAACGAGTTTGACAACTTCTTGTTTCACATTATTTTTTACTTCTGCTCCTCGCATATATGCAATCTCAGAAACACTCGCAATTCCTAGTGATTGAAGTTGTTTTTTTATAAGATAATTTGCAAATTCTCTGTCCGTTGGGGTCTTTATTGATAAGTCAGAAGGAAGTACATTTTCAGCTAAATCATAAACTTTATGAAAAGATCTTCTTTCTTTAGTCATCAAAGTTCCATCCATAAAAAGTTGTTCGAGTGCCTTTTTTGCAGGTTTCCAATCATACCATCCAGAACTTTTACTCTTATCTTTGAAATCTTTAGAAGATAAAGGACCTTCTTTTTTTATTCGATCAACCACATACTTAAGCATTTTTTTATCTGAGCTAAACCAATGTTTTTTACCATCTTTATACTGATTCATTCTCGGTAAACAATAGGGATAATCCTCAATCGGAAGATAAGAAGCCGCATGGGTCCAATACTCAAAAATTTTTTTCTTTTGCATTAAATCGTTAAGTTCTTCACGTACGTAGCTTTTATTTCGACTCCAAAGAACATGATGATGAGATCTTTCAATGACTGATATTGAATCTATTTGAATATATCCTAATTTTTTTATGACCGCTAAAGTCGATCGCTGTTGATCTTGATCTAAAAGTTGTGATTGAAGAACTAATTTTTTCGCAATCTGTTTAGAAATTTTTATACTTTTCATTTGTCAAAAAATGTACAATATAATCGTCCTTACTTTCCAGAAATACACAAAAAAATGATCAAATCATTATCGAAAAATATTAAAAATTTCTTATACACTCTCAAACCAACGAAGTCAGACCTAGGTGAAACCGGTGTCATGTGCATAGGGGACTTAAAGCCTTAATCTCCTTGTATTTATTGAAGATTTTCGTAGAAACACAAAATAACTTTCTCGGGCGTTGTTGCATAAATAGGTGAATAAAAACGGGAAGATAAAGACAAAGTGGGAATCCATGCGTTAGGATTGGTTTGTTAAGAACTAACCTGGGGCAC